>CAIMMO010000247.1 GCA_903842595.1 uncultured Alphaproteobacteria bacterium | reverse complement strand
GGTCGAGATCCGCTATGGCCTGTTCATCAACCAGATCATCAACATCGTGATCGTCGCCTTCGCCCTGTTCATGCTCATCAAGGGGATGAACCAGCTGAAGCGTAAACAGGAAGCAGCGCCTGCGCCGCCGCCGGAGACGCCGGCCGACGTGAAGCTCCTGGCCGAGATCCGGGACTTGCTGGCAAAGCGTCCTTGAGGTATCGTGAACGTCTTGAGTAGAGTTCGTAGCGTACGGAAGGGGCAGCCAGCGCGCTGCCCTTTCTGCATTTCAGAGCCCTGATTTTACATGAGAATCCGGGCGCCTTGGCGGAGCGTCGGCACATGGCCAGCGTCAAGATCTGCGGAATCACCAGCGAATCGGACCTCGAAATGGCCGTGGAGGCCGGGGCGGACATGGTGGGATTCGTCATCGTGGAGACGAGCCCGCGTTTCGTCGATTTCGAGCACGCGCAGGCCCTGATCCGACGCGCGGCGGAGCTGGGGGCCGAGCCCTGGGTGGTGGCGACGATGGCGATTCCCTGGCTCGACAGGCTGGTCGATGAGACCGGCGAGATCGGCGCGGTGCAGCTGCACGGCAAGGAAAGTCCGGGCAGGGTGGCGGAGTTCGCGCGCAAGCATCCGCTCGTGCCGGTGATCAAGGCGATGGGTGTATCCTCAAAGCGCGACCTCGCGGATGCCGAAGCGTTCGACGCCGCCGATGCCTTCCTGTTCGACGCCAAACCGCCCGCGGGGGCCGACCGCGAGGGCGGGCATGGGCGGACATTCGACTGGTCGATCCTCAAGGGATTCCGTATCCATGATCATGAGGACTGGACTCTGTCGGGCGGGCTGACGCCGGAGAATGTCGCCGAGGCGATCGCGAAGTCGGGGGCCCCGGCGGTCGATGTCTCGTCGGGCGTGGAGAAGAGCCCGGGCGTGAAGGATCCAGCGAAGGTGCGGGCCTTCATCGCGGCGGCGAAGGCGGACGAGGCGTAGGGCTCACCGGCGCGGATGCCGCTCAGCGTGTTGCTGGGCGCGCCGGGATCATTGCGGGGCTCTGTCGCCAGCAACCGGATCGAGGATCGGCATCGTCTGTCCTGCAGCAGGGCGGTCCGGTGCAGCTGGATGGCAAGCGCTTGATCCTTCTTTCCTGTCATATCCGGGCTATGTCTCCATGCGACAAACCCCGCGGTTCGTGTTGTTGTTGATTCGCCAAGCCCCAAGAAGGAAGACGCATGTCTCTCAATCTCGAAACGTCGCTGCTCGACCCGCGCCTGATCCTCGCCATGCTCCATGCCGACCCGCTGATCGTCGCGAGCGGTGACGATGAGGAAGAGGAAGAGGAAGAGGAAGAAGAAGAAGAAGACGGCGAGGAAGAGGACGCCGAAGACGAAGACGAGGACGAAGACCAGGACGAAGACCAGGACGAGGAAGATGAAGAAGACGAGGACGGTGAAGACGAGGAAGAAGAGTAGCTGAGCCGGCTTCCGCTCGCCGGCGACATGGCCGGCGAGCCCCCTCCGCGATTTTTCTGGAAACGCTCGCTGGACCGCAGGCCGCTTCAGGAGCCGATGATCAGTCTCCGAACCCCACGAACACCGCCGCTTCATCGATGGGTTTGCGTTCCGAGACGACGGCGTTGGCGGGGAAGGTGTCATCGGGCCAGCCAAGCGCGATGCTCTTCATGATGACCTGATCGGCGGCGATGCCGGCGTGTTCGCGCACCACGGGCGATTGCATGATGCCCTGGCTGTTGATCACCGTGCCGAGGCCGCGCGACCAGGCTGCGTTCACCAGCGCATTGGCGACCCCGCCACAGTCGAATGGGGAGTCATCGCTGCCGTCGACGTCGCGGTCATAGGTGATGATGACGCACACCGGCGCGTCGAACTGTCGGAAGCCGCGCATCACCCAGTCCTGGCGCGCATCCTTGTCGTCGCGCGCGATGCCCATCGCGCTGAACAACTGCTTGGCGACGCCAATCTGGCGTTCGCGGTGCTTGCCGGCGAAGGGCTGGCCGATCCGGAACTCGCGCGAGTGGGGCACGCCGGCGAGATTGCGCTCGGTGTTGCCGGCGCGGATGCGGTCCAGCGGCTCGCCGGTTATGACGTAGAAGTGCCAGGGCTGCGTATTCATCGAGGTCGGCGCGCGCATGGCGAGCTGGAGCACCTCCTCGATCAGTTTCCGTGGGACGGGGTCGGGCTTGTAGCCGCGGATGCTGCGGCGGCCGAGGACAACTTCATCATACTTCATTTATGGACCTCTGACCTTCAGAAACCAGGTCAGTTGAACTGTCCGACGGCGATTTGCAAGGCAGGCTGGCGCTGAGCGGGGCCCTTGGCGCGCGGCCGCGGCAATGCTTGAAACACGCTCTGAAGTTAAGCGGGTGGGAGAGTTGGAATGAGCGCGAAGCGAGCCGGAGTTGCGGCAGTCCTGGCGGGTCTGCTGGCCATGGCTGGACTGGCGGGGGCGCATGCAAACGACTCAACCGCCGAGCTGCGTGCGGGCGGTCTGCACCTGATCCGGAGCGACGTCATCGACATGGTGTCGGAAGACCTGTTCCTGTCGACCAGGGAAGTCCGGGTGAAGTATGTCTACCGCAACACATCGGGCGCGGACGTGACCACGCGCGTCGCCTTTCCGCTTCCTGATATTGGCTGGGAGTTTGGTGAGGCGCCTGTGGACCTGCCGAACCCGTCCTCGCCGAACTTCGTCGATTTTCGCACCAGCGTGGAGGGCAAGGACGTTCCGCTCGACATCGAGATGCGCGCGGTGCTCGACAGCGGGCTGGATGTGACCGATCGGGTGAAGGCCGCTGGCCTGCCTTTTCATGTCACCAATTTCGAGGCCTGGGACGCAGCGCACACCAGCCTGCCGCTGGCGCTGGCAAAGCAGCTTCGCGATGAAGGCGTGATCTGGCTGGATCTCGATCCCGCTACGGAAGAGATCGCCTACCTGCGTCCTGCCTGGACGCTGAAGACGACCTTCCATCGCATGCAGACTTTCCCGGCGGGCAGGGATGTTGTCGTGGAGCATGTCTACAAGCCGGTGGTCGGCGGTTCTGTCGGCGCTTCCTACATCTACGCCGACGAGGGCGAGCGCGCCGTCATCAAGGCTGACTACTGCATCGACGCCGAGTTCGACGCGGCGCTCGACAGGATGAAGCGGAGTGCCGGCGATGACCAGCTGATCAGCGAGCGCACGCTGAGCTATGTCCTGACGACGGGCGCCAACTGGGCCAAGCCCATCGGGCGCTTTCGCCTGACGATCGAGAAGGACTCGCCCGATCAGCTCATCACCCTGTGTGCAGAAGGGCTGAAGAAGACAAGTCTGACGCGCTTCGAGATGATGCGCACGGACTTCACGCCGCAGGACGATATCGCGATCATGATGCTGGAGAACCGCTGAAGGTCATTGACCGACCTCTGGCGCGGCAGCCCTCGGGGGCGTAAAGGAGCCTCGCAATTGAGGAAGTGGCAATGACGGCGCTCAAGAACACCTGGTCGCAATGGCCCGACGCCAATGGGCGGTTCGGCGAGTTCGGCGGGCGTTATGTCGCCGAGACGCTGATGCCCCTCGTGCTCGATCTTGAGCAGGAGTATGTGCGCGCCAAGGCGGATCCGAGCTTCCAGGCAGAGTTTGACTGGCTGCTTGAGCATTATGTCGGGCGGCCGAGCCCGATGTATTACGCCGAGCGCATGACGAAGCATTTCGGCGGCGCGAAGATCTACTTCAAGCGCGACGAGCTGAACCACACGGGCGCGCACAAGATCAACAACTGCATCGGGCAGGTGCTGCTGGCCCGGCGCATGGGCAAGACGCGCATCATCGCGGAGACGGGGGCGGGGCAGCATGGCGTCGCCACGGCAACAATATGTGCGCGCTTCGGCCTGCCATGCGTAGTGTTCATGGGCGAGACGGATGTCGAGCGGCAGAAGCCCAACGTGTTCCGCATGCGTTTGCTTGGCGCGGAGATTGTGCCGGTGTCGTCGGGCACGGGCACGCTGAAGGATGCGATGAACGAAGCGCTGCGTGACTGGGTGACAAATGTGTCCAACACATTCTACGTCATCGGCACGGCGGCGGGGCCGCATCCCTATCCGATGCTGGTGCGCGATTTCCAGAGCGTGATCGGGCGCGAGGCGCGGACACAGATCCTGAAGCTCGAGGGGCGTCTGCCGGATGTGCTGGTGGCGGCGATCGGCGGCGGGTCGAATGCGATCGGGTTGTTCCACCCCTTCCTCGAAGACGAGGGGGTGAAGATGATCGGCGTCGAGGCGGGCGGGCATGGCGTTGATACGCCGATGCACGCGGCCTCGCTCTCGGGCGGCATGCCGGGCATCCTGCATGGCAACCGCACCTACCTGTTGCAGAATGCGGACGGGCAGATCACCGATGCGCACTCGATCTCGGCCGGGCTCGACTATCCCGGCATCGGGCCGGAGCACGCCTTCCTGCACGAGACGGGGCGGGCGACCTATCGCACCTGCACCGACAGGGAAGCGCTGGAGGCCTTCCAGCTGTGCACGCGGCTTGAAGGCATCATCCCGGCGCTTGAGCCTGCGCATGCGCTGGCGCGCGTGGGCGACATCGCGAAGGAGCTTGGGCCGGACGGGCTGATCGTGATGAACATGTGCGGCCGCGGCGACAAGGACATCTTCTCGGTGGCGGCCCATCTGGGGATGGCGATCTGAGGGGCCTTGCCTCAGCGATCATGGAAGCGCCGGCGTCAATCGCGCGGCTTATCAGGACGCCCAGCGGTCGCGCGGTCCGGCTGAAGCTGTCACAGGCCTGCCTCCGGTGGCTGGGTGCCGCGTTCCGGTTGACGCGTTCCAGCAAGGCTCACCGCCTGTGTCACGAAGGACGTGGCCATCGGGGAATTCGAAGAATTCCTTCGGTTCCGCGATCTGCTGGCGCAACCGCAGTTTGCCTCGGAAATTTTGGCCGATGGCCGCCGCGCTCGCCGTGCCTGTCGCGAGCGACCGGCGGGACCTGGACGCCCTGTTGGATGCCCTGATGGACAATTGACGCGATGGCCCTGCTGCAGCCGGAACCCGGCCTCGTCTTCCCTTCTGCCAAAGCGCCATCATGCTTCGCCGACCACAGTGCGCTCGCCGTTCTTGCGACGCCATAAGCCTTGCTGTTGTATAGATAGAACTGTATATACAGTATAGACAGAATGGGAGTTGGCGCCGCTATGTTAACCATCCGCGACCCCCGCGCCGCCAACCTGGCCCGCCGCCTCGCCGATGTGCGCAAGACGACCATGACAGAGGCCGTGATCACCGCACTGGAGCACGCGTTGCGCCGCGAACGCGACGCCACGCCCCTGGCCGCCCGGCTGGACGCGCTGGCCCGCAAGGCGAAGGCCATGGCAGGCCCCGCCGCTCGGGAAATGACGAAGGACGAGATCGACGCCCTCAGCGGCCAATGAACGGCCAGAGGGAGGGCCTGCGCATGTTCATCGACACCTCCGCCGTTGTTGCGCTGATCACAGGCGAGCCAGAAGCCGGCGCACTCACCGCCGCCCTGGGAAAGGCGGATGTGCGCCAGACCTCGCCCCTGGTTCGGCTCGAAACCTGCGCCGTGCTCGCAACGCGGCTCGACATCACGCCAGAGCAGGCGGAAGGCCTGTTCGATGACCTGCTGGTCGAAGCCGACATTGAAATCATGCCGATCACGGATGAAATCGGCCGCGCGGCCGTCGCCTGCTTTTCCGCCTATGGAAAAGGCCGCCACGCCGCGCGCCTGAACATTATAGATTGCTTTTCTTACGCCTGCGCGAAAGCGCTCGGCGCGTCGTTGCTGTTCAAGGGTGATGACTTTGCCCGGACGGACATTGAGGCGGCATAGCTGCAATGCGCTAGCGCCGCTTTTGAACAGCGCCTGATCGGCCCTGAACGCGCTCATGGACGAATGAGGCAAGGCCTCTTCGCTGCCCGGCATCAGTGATGCACGTTTGCTCTGCCCAGCTGATGCATTCCTGCTCCGCCGTTAAAACCGGTGGCGTGTCGAAATCCTGATCTGAGTTGGCCCGGCAGGTTACGGCTGTGCGGCGGCAAAGCTGAGCCGCAACTCCTGGTGCGATACCTTCCAGCCTGCGCCGAAGTTCACATTCTTTACCAGGCTGTCCCAACCTTTCCCTGAGACCCGCTTCCGCCAGCGTTCAGCCGGTCGCACGAGGACGGCCCTTTAGCTGCTACTCAGCCCCTCCAGGCCTTCCTGGCCTTGCCTCAGCGATAATGAAAGCGCCGGCGCCAATGTCGCGGCTTGTCAGGACGCCCAGCGGTCGGCCGGCCAGACGATGGCGTGCGCCAACCTGTCGGTCGGCATGGAGCTGCGGGGGCCGGCTGAAGCTGTCACACGCCTGCGACTGGTGGCTGAGCGCCGGGTTCTGGTTGGCCCGTACCCGTAAGGCTGGCTGCCTGTGTCACGAATGAAGTGACCCTGGGTTGGAGGGACGGGTAAGGGCCGCGACGAGCCGCCGAAATCGTCAGCCAAGCCAATACGCGCCAAGCCAGTCTTGTTCAGGCATCAAATGATGCATATCTTGTTGTCTGGCCATGGCAGGCTGCGCATGCGCACGACGATCACACTTGACGACGACCTGCTCGAACGCGCGGAGCAGCTACCGGGATCGAGGAGCGACCCGCTCTGGTGCGCGAAGCGCTCAAGGCGCTTATTGAGCGAGAGAGTGCCAGGCGGCTGGCGCGCTTGAAGGGGTATGACCCCAAGGCGAAGGCTGCTCCTCGTCGCCGATCAGGCGTGTAGCCATCTGTCATGGTCCTCGCAGACTCATCCGTGTGGATCGATCACTTTCGAGGTACGCTTGACGGCGTGGACGCGTTGCTCGACGCAAGGTCGATCTTGATGCACGACCATGTGCTCGGCGAGCTTGCGCTGGGGTCGCTTCGCGATCGTGGGAAAACCCTCCTGGATCTTGCCAACCTTCCGCGAGCACCGCTGGCAACCGATGCAGAGGTGATGGTGTTCATTGACTCGCGTCGCATCTTTACGCGCGGGATCGGTTACTGCGAGGCCCATCTGCTTGCCTCCGCCATACTGGGTAAGCCGATCATGATATGGACCCAGGACATGAAGCTTGCAGCGGTTGCGGCCGCGCTCGGCGTCAGCTTTGCCGGACCCTGAATGATGAAGCGTGCACTCGCGACCTTGAGTTTTCTGATCGTCGCTTGCGCGGCCCCGGACACGCCGATCCTGCCCAGCAAGCTCGATCTTCCCGTCGCTGCGGGCGATCGCTGGAAGTTATGCGCGGATGACGGCCTCAAGGACACGACGCCGGATGCGGACTGCGTGCTCGCGCCGCTCGATGAGCCGATGGCGGGATATGTCGCGACGCTGGAAGCGCTTGGCTGGCGCAAGGCCGAGACGACTGCAACCAGCGAGACATGGACACGGGCTGGGGCGGTATGCGGGATTCTCACCGTGTCGGGCGTGCGTGAGACCTATGCACGGAAGGACTACACACTTCTGCGGTTCGAGGTGAGCTGCCCCCCTGGCTGAGGCGCCGCATGGGCCGCGGGCGCCTGCATCGCTGGCGGCGCTCAGATGACCGCGGCGGGCCTCGCGTCAGTGTGTGATGAAAGCGCGTGCGAGCGATTGAGAGCTGAAGAGGTCGCCATGAGGAAGCTGCTGGTCGTGACGGCGTCGATGCTGCTGGCGGCCGCAGCCTATGGGCAGACCGTATCCGTGATGACGCCGGAGCAGGCGATCGCGGCGGCGTATCCGGACGATGGCGTAAAGGGCAGGTTCGCGTTCGTCGTGAAGGGCGTGGGCGAGATGAGGACGCCGCAGGGACGGATCGTGTTCCTCAATTCCGAGCAGGATTATCGAGCCGGCGCCAACCTCTCGGTCCAGGTGCTGGCCAGCACTGTGAAGGCGCTTGAGCAGGAGCTGGGCGGGCCGCTGACGCAGACGATGATCGGCAAGCGGGTGCAGGTGAATGGCACAGCAAGGCAGACGAAGATCGGCGTTGCCGAGCAGAAGGGCGAGAAGCCGTTCGGGCATGACTTCCAGACGCGAATACCCGTGACGGGGCCTGAGCAGGTGAAGGTTCTGTCGGCATCGCCTGAGTTCGTCGCGACGGGTGTCTAACGCACTTTCCCCGGATGCGCGGGGAGGGCACAACGGCAATGCCGAACAGGAGTACGCGATGTCGACACATGCCGGATCATGCCATTGCGGGCAGGTTGCCTTCGAGGTGACGGGCACGTTTGGCGGCGCTCTGGTGTGCAACTGCTCCTACTGCCGCAGGTCGGGCAACATGCTGGCCTTCACGACGCCGGAAAACTTCCGTCTGACGACGCCGCAGAAGGACGTGTCGACCTACCTGTTCGGCAAGCAGACGATCAGCCATTTCTTCTGCGCCAATTGCGGGATTTCGACACATGGCTCGGGCGTGGCGACAGACGGCAGTCGCATGGTGGCCGTGAACCTGCGCTGCGTGCCGGATATCCATCTCGAGCAGCTGGAGATCCAGGCCTTCGACGGCGCGAAGCTGTAGCGACGCCATGCTGCCTGTCACTGACATTGCCAATGTGGAACTGATCGAGGCGCAGGCTGCAGCGGCGTTGCAGGCTGGCAGCGGTTATGTGTTTCACGATCCGTGCGTGCTGGGCACGCGACTGAATGTGGTCGTCGACGCGGTCTCGCAGGATGTTGCCTATCGGGCGGCCTGTGCGGCGCGGGTCGAGATCGACCGGCTGGATCCTGTGTTCAACTGGCGCGATCCGGGCAGCGAGCTTTCGCGGCTGAATGCCTCGCGCGTGATCCAGGCGTCGCGCGATCTGTTTGACGTTGTGGCTGCGGCGGAGGCCTGGCGCGCCTTGAGTGGGGGCGCCTACAGCGCTCGGCTCGGCGTGTTGCTGGAGGCGTGGCGCGGCGCTGGCGACCGCCTGCCCGAGCGCGGCGCGATGCAGGCACTCGCGCGCCAGATTGCTGCGGCTGATATCGGGCTTGATGCGGAGACGCGCACCATCGTGCGGCCGGAGCATGTACGTTTCGACCTCGACGGGATTGCCAAGGGCTACATCGTGGATCGCGCGCTGGAAGCGGCCATGGCAGTCGCGGGCGTGACGCGCGCGATGGTGGACATTGGCGGGGACGTGCGGTGCGCCGGGCAGGGAGCGTGGCGGATCGAGCTGCCACAGCCGCTGTCGCCATTCGACAATGCGCCGGCCTGCGGCGCGTTTGCGATGTCGAACGGTGCTGTTGCGACCTCGGGCTGCGGTCCGCGCGACCGACAGGCTGGCGCTGACATGATCAGCGCGACGATTGATCCGCGGACGGGCTGGCCCGTGTCGCACTGGCGGTCTGCAACTGCAGTAGGGCCAAGCGCGATGGCGGCGGATGCGCTGGCGACGGCGATGCTTGTGCTGTCGTCCAGGGAGGCTGGCGCCTGCATTCAGCGTGTAAAGGACATGGCGGCGCGCGTGACGCGGCCGGGCGGCGTGACATGGCTGGGGCGGCAGCGCGGCGAGCCGTCGCCGCAGTGGATCGAGTATGCGCCGCAGAAGGTTCAGGGGGCAGGCGCGCCATCGCTGTGGAAGGAGGGGTGGTATGCCAATGTCACCTTCTCGGCGCCGCCGAAGGACATGCGGCGCGAGATCGCCTTCCGGTCTCCCTATGTGGCGATCTGGATCAGCGATCTCGACAACAAGCCGGTGCGGACGCTGTTCATGGTCGGGCGCTACAAGGAGTGGCACGAGGGCAATCATGTCTGGTGGCGGCAGAACCGCGCCAGGCTGGACACGTTGTTTGCGCGTTCGCTGTCGACGCGCGGGTCGGGTACCTACAAGGTCTACTGGGACGGCGTGGACGATGATGGCCGTCCTGTGCCGCCCGGTCGCTACAGGATCAATGTCGAGACCAGCCGCGAAGGCGGAGGGCATTCGCACCGCTACATGGACATGGATTTTTCGCAGCCGCGCGTCTTCGAGCAGGCATTGCCGATGCAGCCGGACAATGGCGGGCTGGAAGTGTCCTTCCAGAAGTTCTGATCGCTCGCCTGTCGAGCGATCGTTCCTGCTTCGTTGCAGTGCGGCAACTGGAAGCGACCGGGGGGGTAGGTCGGGCTTCTGATTTCCGGTATGAAACGCCCCTTGCTTCGGGGCCTCGCCCCACACCAGCGCTGAAACAGCCAGGCCCGTCTCAAAGCATCAAGCCCCCGAATGACTGCTGACCGCATTACCGCAACTTTTGCTGCCTGCCGTGCGCAGGGTCGCGCCGCCTTTGTCGGTTATCTGATGGCCGGCGATCCCGATCTCGAAGGTAGCTTCAACAATATCAAGGCGCTGGCTGAGGCTGGGGCCGATATCATCGAGATTGGCGCGCCCTTCACGGACCCGATGGCGGATGGCCCTGCGATCCAGAAGGCGGCGCTGCGGTCGCTGGCGGCGGGGACCACGCTTAAGGATACGTTAACCATAGCGAAACGCTTTCGCGCGGAGAATGCGACCACGCCCGTGATCATCATGGGATACGCCAATCCCATCCACCGCATGGGGTTTGCCGCGTTTGCCAGGGCGGCGGCCGAAGCCGGAGTGGACGGCGTGATCACTGTCGACCTGCCCCCTGAAGAGGACGGCCCGCTGCGCCGGGAGCTCGAGGCGCATGGGCTTGCCGTGATCCGGCTGGCGACACCGACGACATCGGAAAAGCGCATGGCGGCGGTCGCTGAAGGGTCTTCCGGCTTCGTCTATTATGTCTCTGTCGCGGGCGTCACTGGCGCAGGCGTAGGCGTCACGACGGATATCAGCGCCGGGGTTGAGCAGGCCCGGCGCATTTCCAACCTGCCCGTAGCGGTTGGGTTTGGTGTCCGCACGCCGGAGCAAGCAGCTGTTTTTGCAAGAATTTCTGACGGGGTGGTGGTTGGCTCGGCATTGGTCGAGCTGGTGCGGGAGGCGGTGGAGAAAGGCGATCCTTCCTCCGCTGTCAAGTCCATAAGTGTGGTTGCAAAGTCACTGTCAAACGCCATAGCCTCAGCGCGTATCGAACGGAGCGTTCATTGAACTGGCTTACGAACCTTCCTCCCGGGCTGAAGTCGATTTTCGCCAAGCGTGAGGACACGGAGGGCGACAACCTCTGGGTGAAATGCCCCAAGACCGGCGAGCTGGTGTACCGGCAGGAGCTTGAGAGCTCCTATTGGGTGACGCCGGCTGGCGCGCACCTGCGGATCAGCCCCGAGCAGCGCTTCCAGTACATGTTCGACGGCGGCCTCTGGACCGAGATCGCGATGCCGCCGGTCATGAAGGACCCGCTGAAGTTCAAGGACGACAAGCGGTACACCGATCGTCTCAAGGCCGCGAAGGCGAAGACAGGCCGCGAGGACTGCATGGTCGCAGCCTTCGGCGACATCAACGGACGCAAGGCCGTGATCCTGGTCCAGGATTTCGCCTTCATGGGCGGATCGCTCGGCATGGCGGCGGGCGAGGCCTTCATCAAGGCAGCCGAGACGGCGGTGGCGCGCAAGGCGGCGCTTATTATTGTCACGGCGTCAGGCGGGGCGCGCATGCAGGAGTCATCCTTCGCGCTGATGCAGATGCCGCGCACTGTGCTGGCAATCCAGGACGTGAAGCGTGCGAAGCTTCCCTACATCGTCGTGCTGTCGGATCCGACCTCGGGCGGCGTGCTGGCGTCATATGCGATGCTGGGCGATGTGCAGATTGCAGAGCCCGGCGCGCAGCTGGCCTTCACCGGTCCGCGCGTGATCGAGGCGACGATCCGCGAGAAACTGCCGGAAGGCTTCCAGCGTTCGGAATTCCTGCGCGAGCGCGGGATGGTGGACATTGTCTGCCACCGCAAGGAAATGACGGCGACGATCGGCGCGATCCTTGGAATGCTGATGCCGTCCTCGCGGCCGAAGCGCGCGAAGGTCGTCGAGCAGGTTGCGGCGAAGTAGTTCTCCGTGTTTCAAAAAAACCAATGCGGCGTTCCCTGAAGGAACGCCGCATTTTTCGTTTGCCTGCCGGATGGCGGGCAGAAGCAGTTTTGTCTTCCGGTGTCAGCGGGCTGCGACCTCGCGGAGTTCGAACGGGGCTTCCTTGAATGCGGGTCCAAGGTCAGTGGTGATCGCCTGCGATGCGCCCGGCAGGCCGAGGCTTGCACGCAGCTGAGCCACGGTGAGGTGCTGGATGATCGTCCATCCCTTGCGTGTATCGAGGTCGCCGGGACGGCAGCCATTCTGCGCCAGCTCGAGCAGGGGTCCGGGGACGGGAAGGCCCATCTGCTTCACTGCGGAGATGAGGTCGTTGCCGGACTGGATCGACACGCAGGAATCGCTGAAGGCGTTGTGTCCCATGCCTGGCACGATGGCGATGCGCTTGGGGGCGTCGAGTTTCTCGTAGGCTGCCACCAGGGTTGCGGTCTGGATGCCGCTGTCCTCGTCTGCAGCGATGATCATGGTCGGTTTGGGCTGCGCCCCGGGACCCTGTGGCGGGACGGGCGCCCAGCCGATGATTGTGTCGATGCGGGCGTTGTCGATTGCGGCGAACATCGTTCCTCCGCCGGCGGAGTGTCCGACGGCGCCGATGGACGACATGTCGATGAGACCAGCCAGCGGTCCTTGTGTGTTCGAGCTGGCCATCAGGTCGAGGGTGGCGTCGAGGGCCTTGGCGCTCGCTGTTCTGCGCGCTGTCATGTCCCGGGCGGCAGGTGAGGCGAAGGAGGCAAAGCCGTATTCGGTGAAGTCGACAGAGGCCACAACGAAGCCCCAGGAAGCGATGCCCGAGAGCAGGTTGCCATGGCCGCTGCGCCAGCCGCCAGCGCCATGCGAGAACACGACGAGCGGGTAGGCAGCGCCACTCGCTGCGGGTGCGTCGCGATAGGCGGGGATCTCGACCTTGAGGTCCACAGTCTGCGGGATGTTCTTCAGCATGCCCGCGAGCATGGGGGGCACGGGATCGGTCTGCAGATAGACGTCGTTGGCCTTGCCTTGCGCCGCGCCGGCTCCAGCGGGGTAATAGACCTCGATCTTCCGGTCGCTGAGGCTGAGCGTCGTGACGCCGACCTGGTGCGGTCCGCGTTCGGTGTAGACGGGCGGTGAGGTGGCCGCGGGCGCGCCGGCGCATGCGCCGAGCGCGAGGACCGCTGTTGCCAAGGCCAGGCGAGCGAAAATGGATTTGCCATATACTTTGACAGGCATGTTGTTTGTCCCTTTTTCAGAGCCGGGCTGAGTTCAGTTGAGCGTTTACGCACAAGACACAGAGCGGATCGCAAGTCGCCTCACTATTCCAGTAGGCGCCGCGGCGGAATATGGAAAACGATTGGGTGATTCGGGTCGGCGTCAGCTACGACGAAGCCGGCGGCTGGCGAAGGTGGCCGCCATGCGTTACGGATCGCATTCTGGCCGATGCGCCCACAGGGTGGACCCGATGAAACGGAATCTGATGTTGCTGGTTGCGCTTGCAGGCTTCAGCGCGTGCCAGCCGGCGGCTGCACCGGTGGTGGAGGCGCCGCCAGCGCCTGTCGCTGAAGCGGCAGGGCCTGACGATGGCGCCGCACCGATGGCATGGGATCTGAGTGCCTCGCCCGTTCTCACGCTTGCGTTTGGCGGCGATGGTCTCAGCATTGCGTGCGAGGAGGCGAAGGGCGTGATGCGCATCTTCTTTGCGCCGGCGTGGGAGATGGAAGGGCCGTTCGACAGGGCGATCGTTCATTTCGGCGACAAATCCTTTCCCGTGACGATCGATGCGACTGCGGTGAAAGAGGAGAGGGACAAGTACAGTCCGGTCTACCTGCTGCCGGCAAATGCGGACACGGTGACTGCCGTGATGCTGGCCAACAATGCGCGCCTTGTGGTCACCAATCAGGATGGCGAACAGGAGCGCGGCGGCGAGCCCAACGAAACGGGCGCGTTCGACATGTTCGCCACCACCTGCGCGCAGATCAACGGCCTGCGCTAGCGACGCCGCCATCCGCCGCAGGCGAAAGCGGTTTTCGCCGGCGCGTCACCGCACTATCTGCTGCGATTCCTATGAAGCGGAACAGGACGTCACGTGGCCGACTCGCCGATGGTTTCAGCCGAACTGGCGCGCTTTCGCAACAATAGTGCGGGCCGCGTGTCGCCGGCGTGGGGCACGGCGCATATCCGCAAGGCGCTGGTGGCCCTGGGCGATCCGCAGGATCACTTGCCGCCGGCGATCCATCTGACGGGCACCAATGGCAAGGGGTCGACCGGCGCCTTCATCCGCGCCATGGCGGAGGCGGCCGGGCTGAGCGTGCATGTGTTCACCTCGCCCCATCTCATACGCGTGAACGAGCGCATCCGGGTGGCCAGCAGGCTGGTGGAGGACGAGGCGCTTGCGGATGTGCTGGAGGATATCTGGCGGCGCACGGAAGCGCTCACCTATTTCGAGGCGCTGACAGCGGCGGCTTTCTGTCTATTTGCGGATGTGCGCGCGGACCTCACCATCATCGAAGTTGGCGCTGGCGGGGCGACAGACGCGACCAATGTCATGAACAGGCCGGCGGCGTGCGTGGTGACGCCGATCAGCCGCGATCATGAGAGCATGTTCGGGGTTTCCGGGGTCGCGGCGATCGCGCGCCTGAAAGCGGGAATCTTTCGCGAGGGGACACCGGCCATTGTTGCCGAGCAGCCGCGGCTTGCGCTTGCTGTACTGCGTGAGGAGGCGCGGACGGCTGCTGTGCCGATGCGGTATGCCGGGGAGGACTGGACAGCGGCGTGGGATGGCGATGCGTTCGTCTATGCCAGCGACAAGGTGAAGGTGCGTGCGCCATGGCTTGGCCTGCCCGGGCGCCACCAGTCGCACAATGCGGGAGCGGCTTGCGCAGTGGTCGAGGCGCTTTGCGACATGCCAGGTCGTAACTGGCGCATCACGCCGGAGGCGATGGCGGTGGGGCTGCGCGAGGTGGTCTGGCCGGGGCGGCTGCAACAGCTGAAGCCGGGGCCGCTGGCGGGCGATGGCATGGTGTTGGTGGATGCGGCGCACAATCCGGGCGGCGCTGCATCGCTGGCGGGGGCGATACGCGACAGCCGTGGCGAAGACAGGGTGGCGGTCGTGCTTGCAATCCAGGCCGCCAAGGATGTCGAATCCATCGCCGGCGAACTGGTTGGCGTGGCTGATGCGTTTTTCCTCTGCCCGTTGCCGGACGGCGGCGGGCAGGAGGGCGGACCCGGCGCAGAGCCACGGCATGTGGCTTCGATCATTGCCTCGCTGGGCGGCAGGACAGAGATTGCCGAGGATCTTGCCGCAGCTGTGGCTGCGGCGCGCAAGGCGGCGGACCGCATCTATGTGTGCGGGTCGGTCTACCTGTGCGGCGAAGCGCTGGCGTTGAACGGCGAGCGGGTGGAGTAGGGCGCACGGGCAATTGCAGGCGGTGGCAAGCGCGGCCTCGCGCCAAAAACGCAAACGGCCCGGCCTGGGGCCGGGCCGGGCGTCGCATTCGTGAGATTGTCTATACCGTGACGGTGTTGAGCGCCTCTTCCAGCTGGGCGAACGAGGGCTGGCTTTCGGTCGGGATCTGGCCGCGGCCGATCTCGACGGAGACCTGAGCGGCGTTGCCGTGCAGGTGGGCGACGAGCACGTCCTTGATGATCTTGTAGAACTGGCCTTCCTCGTCGATCACCTGGCCCATGCGGGCGGCGAACGGACCGACAAAGCCGTAAGCGAGGAACACCCCGAGGAAGGTGCCGACGAGCGCCGAACCGATCAGCGACCCAAGATATTCGGGCGGCATCGAGATCGCGCCCATGGTCTTGATGATGCCGAGCACGGCGGCGACAATGCCCAGGGCGGGCAGGGCGTCGGCCATGTTCTGCAGCGCGTGGGACGCCTTGTGCGCTTCGTGGTGGTGCTTCTCGATCTGCTTCTCGATGACTTCCTCGACCTGGTGCGGGTCTTCGAGGTTCATCGTCATCATGCGCAGGGTATCGCAGATGAGATCCGTGGCGAAATGGTCCTTCAGGATCTTGGGATAGTTCTGGAAGATCGTGGAGTCCTTGGGGTTCTCGATATGCTGTTCGATCGCCACAACGCCCTTTGTCTTCATTGTCTTCGTTAGTATGAACAGCAATGATAGAAGGTCGGTGTAGTCCTTCGCCTTCCACTTGCAGCCGCCCATGATCTTGCCGAAGCCGCCCATGGCGGCCATCACGGTCTTGAACGAGTTGCCGATGAGGAAGGCGCCGACAGCGGCGCCGCCGATCATCATCATCTCGAAAGGTGCTGCCTTCAGGATGACGTCGAAATGGCCGCCGGCGAGCATGAAGCCGCCGAACACCATCACGAAGACGACCACCACTCCGATGATCTGGAACATACGCGAGCCCACCGATAGACGTTTTTCTGGTTGTGCCGTTTATGCACGATCAAGCTTAACGCGCGGTGTCGGGCGGATGCGAAATCCGGTTGAGATGGCGTTAATGGCGCAGCTCCCCGAAGTGCAGGCGTGACATGCAGCCCGCCGGAATTCGGGCGCCCGACCGCCGCAATCAGATGGTCCCATGATGATCGACAAGTCAGGGGACTGCCGATGATGGGCGTTGATCGAAGGCTGGTGCTGCTGGGAATTGGATCCATGCTGGCGCAGCTCCCGGCTGCAGCGCAGCCGGTGCAGGCCGATGCAGCGCTTGCGTTTCCATTCAAGGTTGCCGCTGGTGCG
Organism: uncultured Alphaproteobacteria bacterium; assembly: GCA_903842595.1. Taxonomy (GTDB): domain Bacteria; phylum Pseudomonadota; class Alphaproteobacteria; order Caulobacterales; family Hyphomonadaceae; genus UBA7672. The sequence continues at coordinate 5,270 of CAIMMO010000247.1, read as the reverse complement.
GAGCTTCGGGCGACGAAGGCTGAGGTCTACGATCCTGCTTATGTGAAGCTCGCCTATCCCGGCGGCGATGTTCCCGACGATCGCGGCGTGTGCACCGATACAGTGATCCGCGCTTTTCGTCATGCTGGCATCGACCTGCAGGTGGAAGTGCATGAAGACATGCGTGCGAGCTTTGGCGCCTATCCGAAAATGTGGGGGCTGACAAAGCCGGACCGAAATATTGATCATCGCCGCGTGCCCAACCTCGAGACGTTGTTCCGGCGGAAGGGCGGGGCGAAGGCGATCAGTGACAAGGCGGGCGACTATCTGCCGGGCGACATTGTCAGCTGGCGTCTGACGGGCGGCGGGCTGCCGCATATCGGCGTGGTGACGCGCAAGAAGCAGGGTGGCCAGCCGCTGATCGCGCACAATATCGGCGCAGGCACGCGCGAGGAGCCGTGCCTGTTCGACTGGCCGATGAGTGGGTGGTTCAGGTTCGAGCGCTGGGTATAGGGCTAGGGCGAGGGAAGCGTTGCGACCGGCAAGATGATGAGCGATGCCTTGCCCGCCGGGCCGTGCAGCACCTGGTTATTGGCGATGCGGATCTCGGTTGAGGTATAGGGATCGTTCTCCGTGTTCAGGTTCCGGGCATAGGTCGGGAAGTTGCTGGACGAGACCTCGATGCGAATGCTGTGGCCCTTCTCGAAGACATTGGCGACCAGCATGGGCGGCGGACGGATCATGTAGGTCTCGCCGGGTTTCATGAATTCGGGTTTGTCCTCGCCATTGCGGTAGCGCATGCGCTGGATGGTGTCGGAGATGTTCCAGGCCGTGCCGTCTGGCGCCACGTCGACCAGCTTTACGGTGAAGTCCGTGTCGGGCGCGTCGGAGGCAACGGCGAGCTGGACGGTGACGAAGCCGAAGACGGCGAGGTCGGCGTCGAGCGGTGGCGTGGTGTAGACGAGGACGTCGGATCGTTTCTCGATCTCGCGCTGGTCGAATGAACCATCGTCCTGATCGGTGCCCATGCCGGAGATCTGGCCGCCGCGGCTGATGACCGGGTTGGCAGGATCGTAGGTGAAGCGGTCAGCGCCTGCCTGTTTCGGAAGTTCCTGCGTCAGGATGCCGTCGCCCGCGGCTGTGTTGGCGTTGCCGCCGCTCGACAGCATCAAGACCAGGCCACTGGCATCCGCGCCGGTTGGCACGCTGTCGAATGCGGCCCAGCGGTTGGCGCCGGCCATGTAGGCTTCGACGGCTGGCTGCGCGGGCATACTCGCGTTTCCTTTCAGCCAGCGGTCAAGCCAGGCGAGAACCTTTGCGTCCCAGTCGACGGTGGCCTCGCCCAGCGGACGGTCGCCGATCTGGGTGAGGGGGCGACCGAAGCCGCAATGCGGGCCGTTGGTGATGACGATCGATTGCGTGCCGGCGGGATTTTCGGCGCGGGTCTTTTCGAAGAAGGCGGCGCCCGAGGGGGCGGAGATATCGTAGGCGGCTTCGGCCCACAGACCGGGGATCCTGATCGTGTCGGCATTGGTGACGCGATCTTCTGCCCAGGCGGGGTGCGCAGGGCCGCGCTGGAGGTATTCCTCGATCTCGGTGTCGGGCGCGCCTGCGGCTTTCGCAAGCTCGATCATCGGCAGGTGCATGCGCGCCGTGTTGAAGACTTCTGTTTCGATGCCCTCGCTGTCGGGAAAACTGAACGCGGCCGTCTGTTGCGTGCGCTCCGTGTCGCTGAGGCCAGCGGGGAGCTGCGGCCAGTCGAGCGCCATGGCGCCGAAGAAATAGTCCGCCCAGCCCATCTGCCAGACGCCGCCACGCCAGAAGTTTCCGCCCTCACGATGTGGACCGGCCTCGGCGATGCCGACGCCGGAGGAGCCAACGATCATCGCCTTGTGTGCAGGGTGGGCGAGGGAGGCGAGCTTGAGCTGGTTCTCAGCGGACGAGGAGCAGCCATAGGTGGCGATAGCGCCGTTCGACCATGACTGCTTCGTGATCCAGTCGAGCGTGTCCCAGCCATCTTCATCGGCGCGGCCGAGCATGCGCATCTCGCCTTCCGAGAGGTAGCGGCCGCGTTCGTGCTGCTGGACGACGGCGTAGCCCGCGCCGAGGAGCGTTTCCCAGAAGGGTCGCATCTCGGTTTCGTAGGGTGTGCGGATGAGGACGACGGGAAACTGTCCTTCGGCGCCTGGCAGCCAGACGGAGGTGCGCAGCCGGATGCCATCGCGCATCGCGGCCTGCAGGTCCGGCATGGCGACGGCGCCGGCGGGCATCTGGAATTCGCGGCCCGCAGGGGCTGGGGCCTCCGCGACCGGGGCTGGTCCCGGCGTGCAGGCGGCCGCGAAGAGGGCAAGCAGGGCCAGGACGTTACGGGCGGGGTGCATCGGGCTGCTCCAGATCTGCGACCAGGGTATGCGGTTGGCGCGTTGCCACGTCCACAGGGCGGCATGGGTTTCGAGAAGGAAATCGGACGTGCTAGCAATGCAGGCATGAAGCACCTCGCCCTCGTCCTGTCTGCATTTGCTGCGATCGCCTTCTGGCCCGGTGCTGGAGCGCAGAACGTGTCGCGATCAGCTGTGTGCACCGCCGACAATTCGGCGAAGGCGGAGATCGCTGCGATTGCTGCGGCTCCGGCCGCCTGGATGGGCCGGTGCGTGGTCGTTGACGGGCTCTATTCAGATGAGCGTGTCTATCGCGATGCCGATGCGATCTATGGCGTCAGCGCCGCGTCGGTGGGCGGGTATATCGACGGGCTGGGGCAGTTGCCGGGAGCGTGGCGCGGATCGTTTGTCGGGCGGGTGTCTGACTGCGCCGAGGCGGAGGAGACGCTGTTGGCCTCGCAGCTGCGGGCGCCGGGAATCAGCCTGCATGGCCGGGTTCTGGGATGTACGAAGCCGGAGGGTGCGTTCCTGATGTTCATGAGCACGACGGGAGAGTTTGGTCCGTCGGGCGTGACGCGTCGCATGCCGGGCGGCAAGGGTGGAGATCTGCAGCTTGCGGCGCAGGACTGGCTTCACCTTCAGGCCGTCACGGAACGCGCGAAGGCGTTTGCAGAGGCGATGCGCTCAGGGGATGCTGCGCAGCTGGGTGCGGTTCTGAATGACGCTTACCGTGCGCAGCTCTTGCTGGGCAGCGATGACAGCGCGCTGTCGATGCTCAAGGCTGGCGGCGGTTTGCCGACAGTCTTCGTCGATCGGGATACCGGCGCTGACAGTATCGCTGCCGAAGCGTGCTGGTGCAGGCAGCGTGCGTGCGACAGGCTCTGGCCAATCGACAGCCGCGATGCGGATAACCGGCCCGAGCGAGCCTATGCGTGCCTGCGTGTCGAAGGCGTTCTGCGCGACGGTCAGTGGCGCTATCGCTCAGATGCATCGCACGACGTCGCAGGGCTGCAGGAGCCTTAGGCGCTAGAGCCCGTAGGCCGTCGCCATCGCCGGGTCCTTCGCGGCGACCTGCCTGGCAAGATCGACGATGACCTTTGCCTGCTTCCAGGTGGCGTCGTCCTGCATCTTTCCATCGAGCATCACGACGCCTGTGCCGTTCGGCATCGCTTCGAGGATGCGGAGCGCAAATTTCACTTCGGCAGGCTCAGGCGAGAAGACGCGTTTGGCGATGTCGATCTGGCCGGGGTGAAGCGACCATGCGCCGGCGCAGCCCAGGAGGAAGGCGTTCTTGAACTGCTGTTCGCAGGCGGCGAGGTCGGCGATGTCGCCGAAGGGGCCATAGAACGGCTTGATGCCGGCCTGCACGCAGGCGTCGACCATCTTGCCCAGCGTGTAGTGCCACGGGTCCTGCTGTGCGGCGGCGCGCGGAGCGGTGGCGTCTGCGTGCGGGTCCTCGATCACCTTGTACATCGGGTGGCCGCCGCCGACGCGCGTGGTCTTCATCGCGCGGTTGGCGGCGAGGTCTGCGGGCCCAAGCGAGATGCCCTGCATGCGCGGGGAGGCAAGGCAGATCTCTTCGACGAGGGCGACGCCCTGTCCGGTTTCGAGGATGGCGTGGAAGAGGATGGGGCGCGAGATGCCAGCCTTTGCTTCGAGCTGTGCGACCAGCTGGTCTGCGTAGTGGATGTCCCACGGGCCTTCGACCTTGGGCAGCATGATAACGTCGTAGACATTGCCGGCCTTGGTGACGATCTCGGTGACATCGTCGAGGAACCAGGGCGAGTTGAGCGGATTGACGCGCGTCCAGAGCCCTGTGCCCGAACCCTTCCAGTCGAGCATGTTCGCCATCTCGATGGCGCCAGCACGGGCGGCCTCTTTCGCGTCTGAGGGAATAGCGTCCTCAAGGTTGGCAAGAATGACGTCGGCCTTTGCGGCCATGTCAGGTGTCTTGGAACGGACTTTCTCATTGTGGCCTGGGACGAAGTGAATCATGCGCTCGAGGCGCACGGGCAGGTCGCGCATCGGCTCGGGCGCGCCGATGGCCAGCGGCTTGAAGAACTGGCGGGGCGTGCGACTGCTCATGGTGCGGTTCCGGTGTCAGGCGGTGTCAGGCGGTGTCAGGCGGTGTCAGGCGGTTGCTGCGAGGCAGAAACACCGGACGGGGGCGGAGGGCAAGCGGCCAGATTGGCGCGTGCGGCAAAGCAAACCCGCGCAGGTTGATGCAACATCCTGGCTGCTTCGCAGCGAATGCCAGGCAGGAGCCCGGCGGTCGGAGGTGCGACCAGGCGGGATGTTTTCAGCGCCCCGAAACCTGACACATCACGTCGCGGTGCAGTTGACGGTGAGCATGCTATCAGGCGCGGGGGGTCTATCAGAATTCGCTATGTCGCCGGTCATCAGACAGCGCGTTTGCAACGTTTCGCCGTAGCCATGCCGGAGGGTGAAAGATGGCTGAGATCATGTTTGAGGAGCTGGCCGACAATGCTCAAGTGATGGTCTGGCGCGCCGGCACGGACATGTTGTGCGACTGGTTCAATCATCCCTGGCTCAATTTCACCGGACGAACGGTGGAGCAGGAGCGCGGCTATGGGTGGGCTGAAGGCGTCCACCCTGACGATCTTGATGCTTGCATCGCGACCTACAGGACAGCGTTCGACGCGCGCGAGAAGTTCAGCATGACCTACCGCCTGCGGCGGCACGACGGCGCGTATCGCTGGCTGCTCGACAATGGCGCGCCGTACTTCAAGGGCGGTGCGTTCGCGGGATACTTCGGAACGTGCGTTGATGTGACGGAGCAGAGGGAAGCGCACGACGCGGTTGTGGCCGCGCTTGCCGAGAGGGATGTCCTGCTTCGCGAGGTATATCACCGCGTGAAGAACAACCTGCAGCAGATCGATGGGCTGATCGCCC
>CAIMMO010000246.1 GCA_903842595.1 uncultured Alphaproteobacteria bacterium | reverse complement strand
CTGGGTCCGCCCGACGACCTCGCGCGCGCGCTGGTCGAAACCCTGCGCTGCCAGGGCGTCGAGTTGAGGCGTTCTCCATACCAGGGGGCAGAATTCTCGCGTGCCCGGCAGGTTGTCCACGATGGCGTGTCGTGCAGAGCGCTCGCCGCCCTCCAATCCGAACTGCTTCTCCCGATCGATGACCGGAACGGCTCGGATCTTGGGCACGGGCGGGACATCGAGCAGTTGCCCGGTCATCCACTCATAGATGAACCAGACCCGACGTGTATTGGCGCCGCCCGGCGTCGCACTGATCCATGTCTCGAAATCCTTCTTCGGCGCAGCCTCAAACAAGGCGCTCAGGACGGACAGGTTCACGCCCTCGTGCTTGAGCGCAAATTCGAGCTGCTCGCCCAGAACTGCCGGAGCGGCCTGTCTGTTCGTAACGAGCCGCCACCTGTCCGAAGATGATGGATTGCGGCGCGTGCCGATTGCGGCAAGCTGGCGAGGCAGAGGTATTTGAAGTTCGTATCGGTCGATGAGTGCGCTGTAGCCGGCCAACCTGGCGGGCTCGGGGAGCGCTACCCCTCTGAACTCCGCCACGGGCCGCACAAATCGCTCTTCCGTCTCGGTCATCTGCCCAATCCGGTCACGGCCATGTCGATTTCGGTCACTGGCGAAGATAAACGGTCAATTCAGTCACTAGCCTGGTAAAACAGGTCACGGAAAGACAAGTCCTGGCCAAGTCTCGTCCGAAAATAGGATTCTTGGTCACAAGTCAATACGACACGACAAAGATAGTCTCCTTTTTATAAATGATCGCCTTTTTTAGTCACCGATTGGCGATTCAAGTTAGTGAACTGTCTCGGAGTCGGTACGGAATTGGTACAATACGTCAGCACTTATTTACAAATGCCGACGTTTTGTATCATACTCCAGATATGGACACTACCCAGACCCTTAGCCAGCGGGCTCTATCGATCGCACGTCAACGCGGGATCGCGCGGGCGCAGGACTTTCGCGCCGCAGGGATCCCGCCGGCTTATCTGACCCGCCTGTGCCAGCGGGGTAAGCTCCAGCGTCTCGCGCGCGGACTTTACCAGCTCGCCGACCCCGAACATATGGAGGCTGGCCATAGCCTCGCGGAAGCGGCGCGGCTGGCGCCGCATGGGGTCGTTTCACTGCTGTCGGCGCTACAGCATCACGAACTGACGACGCAGCTGCCGCATGCGGTGTGGGTCACCTTCCACCACAAGGCGCGCGCACCGGCCACCTTCCCTTTCAAGGTCGAGGTCGTGCGTGCCTCCGGCGAGGCGTTCACTGCAGGACGCACTGACGTGGCAATTGAAGGCGTGAAGGTGCCGATCTATGACGCCGCGAAGACCATCGTCGATTGTTTCAAGTACCGCAGTCGCGTCGGCCTCGATGTTGCCATTGAGGCGCTGCGGGATGGCATCCGCCGCCGCAAGGCGACACGCGCCGACATCATGCGGTATGCCAGGATCTGCCGCGTGCAGAATGTCATGCGGCCGTATCTGGAGATACTGGGATGACCGACACGCCCAGGAAAGATCTCGCCGCCTCTGTCCGTGACCGGCTGCAGAACCACGCCCGCACAACAGGACAGGATTTCCAGCGGGTGCTGGTGCGTTATGGCGTCGAGCGCCTGCTCTATCGGTTGGCGCTATCCGGCATGCGCGATCGCTTCGTCCTGAAAGGCGCCATGCTATTCGCGACGTGGGCGGATGCGCCGTTCCGCGCGACGGGTGACGTTGACTTCCTCAGCTTTGGCGACCCTGGCGTTGAAACCACTAAGTCTGCTTTCATCGGCCTTTGCGAACTCAAGATTGACGTCGATGACGGTCTGACCTTTCCGAGCGACACGGTGGTTGTCGAACGCACGCGCGAGGCGGAAGACTATCAGGGCCTGCATGTGCGCTTCGATGCGCGGCTCAAGAATATCCGCATTCCAATCCTGATCGACATCGGATTCGGCGACGTGATCTATCCGGCCGCGCTCGACATCGACTATCCGCGCCTGCTTGCCGACCTGCCGCAAGCCCATATCCGCGCTTACCCACCCGCGACGGTGATCGCCGAAAAATTCGACGCCATGGTGAAGTTCGGCGACCAGGCGACACGTCTCAAGGACCATTATGACGTGTGGGCGATTTCGAGGACGTTTTCGTTCGACGCCAAGACGCTGATCGAATCCGCGGGTCAAACACTGGCGCGCCGCGAGCGGGCCATCCCGGCGGATTGGCCCGCCTGCCTGACGGCTGACTTCGCCGCAAACGAGGCGACGCTCAAGCAGTGGAACGCCTTTCTCAAGCGCACAGCACCGACTTTGGCGCCG
>CAIMMO010000245.1 GCA_903842595.1 uncultured Alphaproteobacteria bacterium | reverse complement strand
GCCATTGTCGGCACTGACCCAGGCCATGCCCCCGGAGGAATAGAGATACCATTTGCCCTCATGCCAGATCGCTGTCGGGTCGGCATGCTCACGGAACTGTTCCTGATAGCCTAAGATCCAAGCCTCACGAGTGTCGCGTTTCCCCTTCTCCGCGTCGCGGGCGTGATGTCCGATGGGGTAATTGGGGAGCGGCAGCGGATTGCAGAAGGTCGCCGGAGGCTCGGCAGCGTACAGCGCGGCCAGCGGCGCGAGCAGCAGGGCGGCGAGGAGGGGGAGCTCGAGTTTCATGCTTTAAATCACTTCATATGCAGCTTCGCCTGGATGGCCATCAGCCAGAGGACGTTGCCGACTTCAGGCATGTCGTATTCGTTCGCGCCGCAGTTGCCGTATTGGTTCGGATCGAACGAGCGATATTCGAGCCCGATGTTGACCGCGCCGGGAATCTGCGGCGTGGGCGGGAAGAACTCTCCGAACAAGCCGCGCAACGGCTGGTTGTAGCCCACGCCCTCAATCGCGCTCGCATCAAAGGGATTGCAGCCCATGACCCAGTCAAGCTGCCGCTGGGCCACGACACGGTAGGACTTGTCTCCCGTGATCTCCGCCGCGCGGTTGAGGAACAAGGCCGCGTCCGTGATGTTCATATTGTAAAGGCGAGGGCGATAATTGTAGGCGATGATTCTTTCCTTCGGTCCGGTGGCGCGATCCTTGACGCGGCCCAACGGGTAGCGCCCTTCGGACGTGACCGCGGCCGGCTTCGCGATTGCCGCCGGCGCATCCAGCATCAGGAACTGTGAAGGGGTGAGGCCCCACGCATTGCGATGGGACAGCGCGACCATTTGATCCGCCATCCGCTTGATCGTGGCTCGCCATTGCACAGTGTCTTTGTGTTCTGGCGCGGCGACGATCAACTCGGCGAGCCGAATGCCGATCGTGCCATCCGAACAAAAGGGCCACAACCCCGGAGACTTAGACGCGAATCGGTCGCCTTCAGGCCCTTCCCAGAAACAGGCCGACTCTGCCAACTGGAGCGCCACGAGCTGCGAGGCGCAGCGGGCGGCATCGTCCAGCAAGGCCGCGTCCTGCGTGAGTCGGTGCAGCATGGTCGCCGCACCGATGCGGTGGGCCAGATCCTGGGCCGAACCGTCGTAAAAGGCTGCAAACCTTCCGCTGCTATTCCAGAATGGGAGCTGCGGAAGCGCCGGGGCCACGTATTTCCCCTTGGGTCGCTTATCAGAAGTCATGTAACGCCATACGCGCTCCGCCGTCTGCCGGCACTTCGTGGCGTAGGCCGCATCGCGATCCTTGAAATACTCCGCAGCCATCGCCTGGTGGCGGATGTTGTTCCAGAGCGCGGGCGCGGGCGGATCGGATGGGTAGTAGTCCCGCGGTCCCCAGCCCAGCGGGATGGAGATGGAGTCGAACATCCCGCCGTCGTCGCGCACGAGCTTCTGGTAATAATCGCATCCCCAACGCACCTCCTCGGCGATGGAGCCTTGATCCCAGGGTGGCTGCTGAAGCCCGCCGAATTTCACCAATCCCATCAGGCCGAGGTTCAGGCCCCAGGGCAATTTCCGCAGGTCTGACGACTGATGATAGCCCCCGGAGAAATCGCGATGTCCCACGCCGACGAGATTGCCATCGTCGAGATGACACGGCCCGGTGCAGTTCTTCGTCGTG
>CAIMMO010000244.1 GCA_903842595.1 uncultured Alphaproteobacteria bacterium | reverse complement strand
TCGCGCGCGCAGGTCTCGCAGCGGGTCGGGTGATGGGCATGTTCACAGCCAATCTTGACGAGATCCCACGCTGGCGAAATCTCGGCGTCACCCTGTTTATTCTTGGTTCCGATCACGGCTTCATGCTGTCCGGCGCCGCAGCGATGACATCTCGCGTGCGCACCGGAACGTAGGCCATACGCCGTTCAACACATCTGGGACGCGTCCGCGGCCCCGGATGCTCCTGAAACGCCTCGGAGACGATCAGCCAGACTGGTTCAGTCGCCAGCCCTCGATCTGCTGGCGAAGAGCCAGGTCGTCGAAGACAACCGTTTCCTCGCGGATGCGGCCGTTCATGATGCGAAAGTGGGACACTCCCAGAATATAGACCGGGGCCCCCGTCGGATCGCCGTAACGACCATGCCCTGTGTGCGTGCCAGCCAACGACCAGCGCAGCGCCACATCTCTTGCCTCGCCGAGGTAGGGAATCTCCGCCACGTGATCTACGCAAAGCTGTGCATCGGGAAACGAGCCGAGCATTGGCGCGAGCCAGGCTGCCACCTCGTCAGGCCCATACAGGGACTCTCCTCCAGGATAGCTGCCGCCAACACGGAAGTCGTAGAAATCGGCCGCAGCGCCAGCGCGTTTTTCTGACCAGACCGATTGCAGCATCCCGGCGGCAATCGCTGCTCCCGACCCAGGCGCCGGCCTGATGCTGTCGCCTGACAAGACCCGCGCACGATTGCCAGCGTGAAATGCAACCAGATCCTGTCCCCGATCCCGCGCAGCGCTTGCACGCTTTCGCGCAATCTCGTCCGGATTGAAGCCAAGCTGGCGCACGAGCGCGAGATTGTCCCGGACAAGCCATTCCTCGACAATCCGGTTGTCCCGGCAAAGGCAGTCGGCGATCGTTTGCACCCGGACACGGGATCCTGTCGCCGGCCCGAAATCGCTCGCTCCGAGGTTTGTCATTTTTGATGTGATGAGATGCGAAGAGTAGAACGCGCCGTCCTCTTCGCGACTCCAGATCACATTGTCAGCATCCAGCCGGCGGTCCGGAAAGGCCGCAAGCGTCGCCCACGTATTGTCGACGACGGTTTGCGCTCCAACAATGTCACCGCCGAGCGTGTGGATCGCACAATCCTCGGAATACCATTTGAGGCAGAGCTCGACCTCGCGGTCATGCCAGATCCTGTCCGTGATGCGGATGATGTAGTGAGGGAAGTCCACGAACTCGTCGTCGAAGCCGGGCAGCGGCATGCGCCGTTCCGTCCCCGGGTTCATCATGTCGGAGATGTCGGTCGTGGCAACATGCGTAATCGGTCGGCTTGTCATCGGCGATCCTATTGGGCGGTCCAGCCGCCATCTACAAGCAGGCTATGCCCTGTGATCATGCCCGCCGCGGGTGAGGCGAGATAGATCACAGCCGCGGCGACATCCTCCGGCGATGCGGTCCGCCCCAGCGGGATCATTCGTTCAACGAACGCCCTGAATTCCGGGTCGGCCAGCATCGGTGCGGTCATGGGTGTTTCGACGAAAGTGGGCGCTACAGCGTTCACACGTATGCCAGCGGGCGCAAGTTCTACAGCCAGCGCCTTCGTAAGTCCCTCAATTGCGTGCTTGCTCATGCAGTAGACCGACCGCCTGGGCGATCCGACGTGGCCCATCTGCGAGGTGATGTTGATGATCGTGCTCCCTTTCCCCATGCGCCGTGCAGCTGCCTGCGAGATCCGGAACGTCGTGCGGACATTGAGATCGAGAATGCGATCCAGCGTTCCCACATCCACGTCGAGAAATGCCTGAGGCGTGTTGGTCCCCGCGTTGTTGATCAGGATGTCCAGACCTTCGAGTGCTTCGATGCGGCTGAGCAGAGCGTCGGTTGTGACATCAGCCTCCCAGACCTCCCCATCTGGCTGGAGTTCGGCAGCAAGAGATTGCAGGTCATCCGATGCACGGGCGAC
>CAIMMO010000243.1 GCA_903842595.1 uncultured Alphaproteobacteria bacterium | reverse complement strand
TCGCCCAACTCAAGGACCACATCGATGCGTTCATCGCTTCCTACAACGAAAACGCCGTGCCCTTCGTCTGGACTAAGGCCAAGGTTCGCCAACGTCGGTTCAAAAACCGCCGTATCAGCCAACTGTGATTCCGGGTACTAGCGCCTGCTTCGGAGTGCAGCGCAGCATCATGCAGGAATCCCGGAGGCGGGATTTCTGCTTGGGTGCTGACTCCGCGAGGCGTATGCCTGTCGAAGTTGATTCGGGGCAGGAGACCATATGGGCAAGCTGACAACGTCCTGCTCTACGCTCGGCTTTGCGATGGCTGGCGCGACGATCGCTGCGGCGACAGCGGCGGAAGGCTGGGTCGGTCGCGGAGATGAGATCGGGGCTGAGCGTGCGGCGGTGGCAGCCATGCGCGAGGCGCTGGGCGCGATCGAGTTTTCTGGTCGCGTTGTCGTCGGCGAGGCCGATGGCGACATGCTCAATGTCGGCGCGATGGTTGGCACAGGCGAGGGGCTCGAGCTCGATGTTGCCCTTGAGGCGCTGGAGGGCACCACGCTGACGGCGAAGGCGATGCCGAATGCGCTGGCGGTGATTGCGGCGGCGCCGCGTGACGGGTTGCTGCAGGTTCCTGATCTCTACATGGAAAAGCTCGCTATCGGTCCGGGATACGAGACCGGCGTGGTCGATCTTGATGCGGACGCAGGCGAGAATGCGATCAGACTTGCCAAGGCGAAGGGCGTCGATGTACGCGAGATCACGGCGTGCGTGCTGGACCGGCCGCGGCACGAGAAGATCATCGCCGATCTGCGCAGGGCTGGGGCGCGGATCAATCTGATTCCGGATGGCGATGTGGCCGGCGTCATCAACACGGCGATGCCGGAGACGGGTATCGACATGTATGTCGGCCAGGGCAAGGCGCCCGAGGGCGTGCTGGCGGCGGCTGCGCTGCGCTGTGTCGGCGGGCAGATGCAGGCGCGGTTCGTGTTTCGCAGCGAGGCGGAGAAGATCCAGGCGCAGCGGGCCGGGGTCAAGGATCCCGGGCGGCGATATTCGATCGGCGATCTTGTGTCAGGCGACGTGATCTTTGCGGCGACGGGCGTGACCAAGGGAACGCTGCTCGATGGTGCGGTGCGCAGGCGCACGGTAGTGGAGACGCACACGATGCTGATATCTTCTGCAGATGGGGTGGTGCGGACAATAAAGTCGCTGACGCCTGTGCGTGTGTAGCGGCAGCGCCCGGCGTTCGCATCGACGCGGGCGCGGATGCGGTGGCGGCGGTGTTCTTTCAGGAAGAAGGTGACGCTTGCGAGCAAGTCCATCATCGACAGGCGACAGGCCTCGAAGCGGTTAGCGACTTCTGACGAGTGGGCGATGGGGTCGGGCTGGTCGAGCCTGGTGACGCTCGGATCCAAGCCGAGGGCGCGGCAGGCCTGGCGGTCCAGCGCGAAGCGGAAGTTCGCTTCGGCGATCGCTGCTGATCTCCATGATCATCAACGCCCAGAAGCTCCACGCGATGCCCACCCGTGCCGGCAGGTCGCGCAGGAGCCACAAGGGGACATATCCACGCTTCATGCGGCTGACTATGCGGCAGCATTTCCCCGCCCCCGCCGATTTGGCGCCAGTGTTTTCCTCAAATTCTTTAGGCAAGTGCTTGATCGGGTTGGAGTTCGTCGCAGCGTTTCCCCCAAACTCGAACAACGGTAGTCCGCCAAGATCGCGTATCCGCCTGCTTCGCAGGCGGCCCCTCCGTCCGCTTCGCGTCCACCTCTCCGCTGCTTCGCGTCGAGGGAGGCCCCCCACTGGGTGAAAAAGTCCTGCCTCGGCGAAGCCGGTTTCGGCTCGCCCTGCAGGTTACAGGGTTTGCGGATGGGCGCGGGATGGTAAGGGAGGGGCGAAGAGGATGAATCGATGAAGTGGCTGGTGCTGGCTGGTGTGATCGTCGTAGCTGGGTGTGGCGAGGCCACGCCGCCGCCGAGCGAGGCGCATCTGGCGTTCACCAAGGCCTGCGTTGCAGCGGGAGATTCCGCCGCAGTGTGCGAGTGCCGGGCGACCAAGATCGATGCGCTGGTGGCCGACGGGTCGGTGAGTGAAGATGTTCAGCGCGCCTTCCTGCTGCAGGCGCAGGGCAAGGAAGACGAGGCGGACGCGATCATGGTGACGCTGCCGCCCGGCGACCTGTTGCACCAGCCCAGCCTGATTGCCGAGGCCCAGCTGGCGTGCGTTGCGCCAAACTAGCTGCAGCGGGCGATTGGCGTTGAGCGTGGTGCGCAAGCCGGATAGAAGCGGTTATTCCTTTTTTTCAGACAGGTTGACGACCGTCATGAGGCGCTATGCAGCATCGCTTCCTGTACGGGTCGCCCTCGCACTGGCGGCCGTAGGGCTTGCCGCGTGCAGCAGCGAAAACGAACAAAGCCGCAAGGTTATCGAGGCGCAGTGCATCGCGGGTGGCGGGGCCGAGGACGTCTGTGCCTGTCTCGGCAAGACATCGGCCGAGCGTCTGGACCGCGAGCTGCTCGACATCGTGGTGCTGGGCGCGCAAGGCGAGGATGTCGAGACCGCGGAGCGGATCGCGGAATTGCCGCCGGAGCTGGAGAACAAGCTGTCGGTCGTGGTGCCCGAGATCATCAAGCAGTGCGGGGCGGAGAGTTACCTCGTTACGGGGTAGGCCCGGGTGAATTGATCGCTTCGTAATCGTTTACCTTGCGACCTGTCCAAGATGCGGCGCAGCGCTGCTGCGCAGCACCCTCAGCGTGAACTGGCGGTCCAAGCAGGCTCACATATGGAACCTGCACGGCACCATGGGTTAGATCGAGACAGGGATTCTGGACGACCAAGCCGGGTGATGCGCCGTGATCGGTTGCAGATGCATCCATCGAGCGCGACGAAAAAACCACGCTGCAGAATTGAATCGATCCGCGCCCTTTTTGAGTATTGCCGTTCATCCGTCGGGAGTGCACCAAAAATCCTCGTACGCTGCGAAGCGTATTCCGGGATCCGCGCCGTTCTTCGGGGCTGTTGAGCGGACGGATCCCGGCTCGCTGCCTCCCTTCAAATCGAATACGAAATGATCTGGCCGCCGAGGACGCATCTGCGCTGGCCCGGATGGTTCGCGCCGATAGAGTGCAGCCAGCGTGATGTGGTTTGCAGGGATCGGGCATGAGCAAGTGGGTTCTTGGCGTCATCGGCGGCTCTGGCCTCTACAACGTTCCCGGCATTGAAGGTGGGCGCTGGGAAACCATAACGTCGCCCTGGGGCGTGCCGTCGGACCAGGTGATTCGCGGCCAGCTGCACGGTGTGGACGTGGTGTTCATGCCGCGTCATGGGCGCGGACACAGGCTGGGACCGACACAGCTGAACTATCGAGCCAACATCGATGTGATGAAGCGCGCGGGCGTGACGGATATCATCTCCCTCTCCGCGTGTGGTTCATTGAAGGAGGAGATGGCGCCGGGCGATTTCGTTGTGGTCGATCAGTTCATCGACCGGACATTCGCGCGAGAGAAGAGTTTCTTCGGCGATGGCGTGGTGGCGCATGTGTCCATGGCGCATCCCGTGTCGTCCAGGCTCGCCCGGATGGCGGCGGAGGAGAGTACGACGCTGGGCGTGAAGACGCACCGGGGCGGGACTTACCTCGCGATGGAGGGACCACAGTTTTCCTCGCTGGCGGAATCTAGGCTCTACCGTTCGTGGGGTTGCGCTGTGATCGGCATGACCAATATGCCCGAGGCCAAGCTGGCACGTGAGGCAGAGCTGCCCTACGCGACGGTGGCGATGGTGACGGATTACGATTGCTGGCATGAGGAAGTCGCGGCCGTATCTGTGGCCGACGTGTTGAAGGTGCTGCACGGCAACGCAGAGCGGGCGGCGGCGCTGGTTTCGCGGATGGCGATGCGGATGGCAGCGGGGCCGCGGACACCTGATCCGGACGGGATCGACACCTGCCTCGACCACGCGATCATCACCGCGCCGCAGCATCGCGATCCGGCGCTGGTGGCGCAGCTGGATGCGGTTGCAGGACGGGTGTTGAGGGCTTGACGGCGCCGGGTGCGTCCTTCCACATCCCCAGTGTGACGGGCCGAACACGGCGGTAAGAAGAAAGCCTAGATGCCCGACAATCTCCTGTTGTTCATCGGGTTGACCACGCTGGTCAGTCTCGCGCCCGGCCCGAACGTGATGTTTATCATGTCGCAAGCGGCGTTGCGCGGGCATCGCGCGGGCATGATGGCGGGGCTGGGAATACAGGTCGCCAACGTCGTGTATTTCGCGCTGACGCTGCTTGGCCTCGGGGTGCTGATTTCAACCTCCGAGTTGCTGTTCTTCATCCTGAAGTGGACTGGGGCGGGTTATCTGGCGCTGATCGGCGTCCTGGCGCTCATCCGGTCCTTCAGGACGCAGCCGATGGTCGATCCGGCGCAGCCGGCGCCGGTCATCGCGGTGCATCGTGGCGCGTTCTTCGATGGGCTGGTGATCGGGTTCGGCAATCCGAAGACGATTTTCTGGTTCCTGACCTTCCTGCCGCAATTCATCAGCCCGCAGCAGAGCCTTGCGAACCAGATGCTGACGTTGGGGATCATTGGTACAGTGATCGATCTGGCAATCCAGTGGATGTACACGCACGTGGGCGGGGCGATGTCGCGTTTTCTGGCGCAGCCGCAGATACGGCGTTGGTTCGAGCGCGGCGTCGGCGTGGTGTTCATCGCGATCGCGCTGCTGGTGGCGTTCGGGATGCAGCAGCACAAGTGAGGGGATAAGCGAATGACGCCGAAGCTGCATATCGGGGACAGAAACTATTCGTCGTGGTCGATGCGGCCGTGGCTGGCGCTGCGGATGGGCGGCGTTGCGTTTGACGAAGTGATGCATCAGCTGCCGGAGATGGGCGGGAAGCCTGCGTTCGGGGCGGTGTCGCCGAATGAGCGTGTGCCGGCGCTGGATCTCGGCGGCGGCGTGGTGATCCCGGAGAGCCTTGCGATCTGTGAGTGGGCGGCGGAACAGCAGCCCTCGCTGTGGCCAGCCGATGCGACGGCGCGGGCCCTGGCGCGGGCCGCGAGTGCGATCATGCATTCGGGTTTTGCGAGCTTGCGCAACGATGCGCCCATGAACATCCGGCGGCGTAGCGATGCGTCGCGGATGACGGCTGACGGGCTGGCCGATGCAGCGCGGGTAGACGCGCTGTGGCGCGAATGGCTGGCCCGATCGGGCGGGCCGTTCCTGTTCGGGCGGTGGTCGATTGCCGATGCCATGTACGCGCCGGTGGTGACGCGGTTCGTGACGTATGCAATCCCGCGCTCAGCCGAAGCGCAGGGCTATATCGATCGGATGTGGGCGGAGCCGCACTTCGCGGTGTGGGTGAAGGGCGCGGAGGCGGAGACGCGGAAGCTGGCGCGGTCAGACCAAGCCTAGCCGGTCACTTTCCCGATAGCCGCAGATGATCTACCTACGGTTTCGTCACACAGGGACGGACCATGGAACTGAAAGACGCGATCCGCACTATTCCGGACTTCCCCAAGCCGGGGATCATGTTCCGGGATGTGACCACGCTGATGGGCGATCCGCGGGCGTTTCGGCAGGCGGTGGACGAGTTGGTGCAGCCTTGGGCCGGCGCCAAGATTGACAAGGTGGCGGGGATCGAAGCGCGCGGCTTCATCCTTGGCGGGGCGGTGGCGCACCAGCTGTCGGCGGGGTTCGTGCCGCTGCGCAAGAAGGGCAAGCTGCCCCATCATGTGATCACCGAAAGCTATGAACTGGAGTACGGCGTCGACTCTATGGAAATGCACACGGACGCAATTTCGCCGGGCGACCGCGTGCTTCTGGTGGACGACCTTATCGCGACCGGAGGTACCGCCATGGCGGCCGTGAAGCTCCTGCGGAAAGCTGGCGCAAAGATCGCTGGCGCGGCCTTCCTGGTTTGCCTGCCGGAGCTGCAGGGTGACACCAAGCTCTCGGGCCAGGGAATAAACGTCAGCTATCTGGTGTGGTTCGCCGGGCATTAACCCTTGGCGTTTCAATGAAGTAGCGCGGGCATTGACCCGGACCGCCCGGACCGCCACCTATGGCGGGCACGATCCATCGGAGTTTCCATGACGAATCGCCCCAACTTCTTCCACCTCGACGAGGACGACGAGGACGAAGGCCCGGACTCGAAAAAGGAAGAGAGCAGCTCGTCCCAACTGGACAAGGCGCTGTTCGATTCGCGAACGATCCTGCTGACGGGCGAGATCAACGACAAGATCGCGCGCTCGGTATGCGCGCAGCTGCTGGCGTATTCGGCTGTAAGCGACAAGCCGATCCTGCTGGTCCTGTCCTCGCCGGGTGGACATGTGGAATCGGGCGACATGATCCACGACATGATCAAGTTCGTGCGTGCGCCTGTGCGTATTCTTGGCACGGGCTGGTGCGCCTCGGCGGGCGCGCTGATCTATGCGGCGGGCAAGAAGGAGAATCGATTCTGCCTGCCCAACACCCGCTTCCTCCTGCACGAACCGCGCGGCGGCGTGGGCGGGCAGGCCTCTGACGTGGAGATCCAGGCGCGCGAGATCATCCGGATGCGCGAGCGGCTGAACAAGATCTTCGCGGAGGCGACTGGCCAGACGCTCGAGCAGATCAAGAAGGATACTGACCGCGATTACTGGATGAGCGCCGAGCAGGCGCTTGCCTACGGTCTTGTGGGCAAGATTGTGACGACCCACGCCGAAATCGCCTGAGGGCGGGCGGATTTCTTGATTCCGCGATCGTCCGCTTTCGGGGCATACTGCCGGCTGGATGATCTGGCGGGAAAGCATAAGACAGTTGTCGGACTCGCCCGGCTGGCGCAAACATGCGCCGGCTGGCGCGTCTTTCCTTGCGCATGTAGTCCTGCTGTGGGCCGTGAGCGGGATGATCGCGGGCGCGTTGCCGCCACTGCCTGATGCCAGCCGTCAGGTGGTTCTGGCGGTCGAGCTTCTGCCCGACCTGGAGTTCACCGAGCCTGAGCCCATGGCAGGCGTTGCGCCGCCGCGGGCGCGGGCGCCGCGCCCTTCAGGGACCCTGCCAGCAACCGCCGAGGCGCCGGCGCCGCGGTCTTCCGGTCCAAGCGCGCCATCGGCTGATACGAAAGACACGAAGGCGGGGGAGGACAGCGTCTATCTTGGTCCGCCAGCGATCCTCAATGATCGCGGGGTTCCGCCCGGCCTTACAAGCCTGATGGGCAAGGATCCTTGTGAGGCGCAGTTTGGTCCGAAGGCAAAGGAATGCGCAGGCAGGGAACTGGCTGCGCGGACGGGGAACATGGATTCCGTGATGTCGCGCTCGAAGGAAGACCTGGCCGAGCACTTCGCCGCTTATATGCCGAAATGTCCCTGGCTGGTCGGATGCGACGGAGGCGAATGGGTATCGACCAATGGAACGCGCAGCGTTGCCAAGGCGCCGCCTGGCTCCGCCGACGACCGCGGCCAGATGGCGGCAATGGCAGGCGGCGCGGCCAGCCTGGGCGGGCTCAACACGATTGTAGGCCGGCTGTCGCAGAAGCCGGATTTCGTCGATCGCGGCTTTGGCGACTGATCAGTCGAAAATGTCAAACAGGTCGAACCCGCCGCGACGTTTGCGGTGGCGGCTGCGGTCGTCGTCATCGTCGTCTCCGTCGTAGCGGTAGCGCTTGCGCTCGTCGTCATATTTGTGGCTGCGCTTCCAGTCGTCGGGATTGCGCTCGAAGCTCTTCACCTCTTCCTGGAAGCGGCGGTGGGCTTGCACGGATTTCTCGGACTCTTCGCGCTCGGCCACGAGCAGCTTGTCGAGTTCACCGCGGTCGAGCCAGACGCCCTTGCAGCTGGGGCAGATGTCGATGTCCACGCCTTCGCGCGAGATCTTCTGCATCTGGGAATTGTCGTTTGGGCAGAGGAAGAGCGGCAAGCGGGACTCCGGGGCTGAAATGCACTCGAATGAAGCACTTAGGATGCCTGCGGCGTCGCGCAAGTTTCATCGGTGAAAGAGCGATGATAAGTGCGTCATCGAGCAGGGCAAGGAGCGTAACGTGAATTACCGGCATGCCTTTCACGCGGGGAATTTCGCGGATGTGGTGAAGCATGTCGCGGTGGCGCTGTGCCTTGACCGGCTGAACCAGAAGGCGGCGCCTTACCGCTATATCGACACGCATGCGGGGATCGGGGTCTACGATCTTGAAGGAGACGAGGCGGAGCGCAGTCCCGAATGGAAGGATGGCGTCGGGCGGGTCTGGGGCGCCGTGGGGGATGCGCCAGATCCTGTCCGGGCGGCGCTGGCGCCGTGGCTGGGCGTTGTGCAGGAGATGAATTCGATGGGGCTGCGGCACTATCCCGGTTCGCCCTTCATTGCTTCGCGCATGGCGCGGTCGGACGATGCGCTGCGATTGTGCGAGCTACATGAGCCGAGCGCCGCGCTGCTGCGCGAGGCGATGGGACGGGACCTGCGTGTGAAGATCGAGCAGCGCGACGGTTTCGATGCGCTGCCAGCCTATCTGCCGCCGCCGGAGCGGCGTGGGCTGGTCCTCGTCGATCCGCCGTTCGAGGTTGCGGCGGGCGCGCGGAAGGCGGACTTCGACTGGATGCTGAAGGCTGCGCGTGCAGGCGTGAAGCGGTGGCCGCAGGGCGTGTATGTGTTCTGGCGGCCACTCAAGGATTTCGACCAGGTGAGTGCGTTCGATGGCGAACTCGCGTCTATGCTGATCGAGGAGGGCGGCGTGGCGCCGGAGAAGGTGCTGGTGGCCGACCTGTGGGTGCGCACGATTAGCGAGGGCAAGCTGGGCGGGGCCGGCGTGGTGATTGCGAATGCGCCGTTCGGCGTGGCGGAGCATCTGTATGCGGCGCTGCCGTGGCTGTGCGAACGATTGGCGCAGGGCGAGGGCGCGGGATGGCGGGTGGAGAGTCCGTCGGCGGAGGCCGAAAACTAGCGCCTGTTTGCAAACCAGATCGTATGCCTTGGCCCTTTGCCATTGCTTCGTGCGCGGACGGTGACTTCTTCTACTGCAAAGCCTGCGTGCTTGAGGCGTTTGGTGAACGCTGCATCCGGCGCGGCGGACCAGATAGCGAGCACGCCGCCTGACCGGAGCGCGGACATCGCGGCGCCGAGGCCTTTCAGAGAGTAGAGGCCATCATTTTCTGTGCGGACCAGCCCTGAAGGGCCGTTGTCGACGTCCAGCAGGATGGCGTCGTAGCGATTGGTTGCGGTGGTGATTGCTGCGGCGACATCGCCCGCGAGCAGGCGGACACGCGGATCTTCGAGGCAGCCGGCAGTGAGGGTCGCCATGGGGCCGCGCGCCCAAGCGACTATCTCGGGTACAAGTTCGGCGACGGTCAGGTTTGCCTTGGGGCCGAGCCTCGCCAGTGCGGCGCGCAGGGTGAAGCCCATGCCGTAGCCGCCGATGAGCAGGTGAGGCGCGATGCTTTCGCGGAGCCGGTCGCATGTCATGGTTGCGAGCGCTTCTTCCGAGCCGCCAACGCGGCTGCTCATGAGTTCGTTGTTGTCGACCATGATGATGTGATCGTCGCCATGGCGCATCAGGCGAAGTTCGACGCCCCCCGGGACTTTTGCCGTGGCGATGAGTTCGCGGGGGATCATGTGCGCGCCGTCCCGAATGCGAACCAGATTGCGACGCCTGCCAGCGCCAGGGCAAAGATCCGGCGGACGATCCTTTCGCGGCGTGGATCGGCAAGCGCCCTCTCGAAGCTGCCGGCGAAAGCAACGATCAGCACGTGCGCAAGCGTCGCGATGGCGAGGTAGGTCAGCGTCATTGCGATAAGCGCGCCTGCCGGGGCATCCGAACCGGCGAAGCCGGGGATCATAACGATGAAGACGGCGGCCGCCTTGGGGTTCAGGAGGTTGACGATCAGGCCGCGCCGGAACTGGCGCCCCGGCTCGACGGCATTCGCGTCATCCTTCTCGCCGATCCAGGCCTCCCAGGCCAGGAAAAGAAGGAAGAGCACGCCGCCCCAACGCAACGCGGTGTAGAGGAGCGGCCATGTCGTGATCAGCGCGGCGGCGCCGATTGCGGCGAAGATGGCAAGCACAGTGAGGCCCGTTGCGATGCCCGCAACAGCGTGGAATCCAGCAATGCGTCCTTCACGCGCAGACAGCAAGGCCAGCCACGTCATGTTGGGGCCTGGCGTGATCTCCATCACCATGGCGGCAATCAGGAATTCTGCGAAGGATGGGGGCACGCCTCAGCTCGCATGGTCATAGGGGCCGCCCTTTTTCAGTGCGTTGATGTAGGCGGGGCGTGCGTGGATGCTGTCGAGAAACGCCGCGATCATCGGGCGCGAGCGGGCGCCGGCGCGGCTGGCGGCGGCTTCGAGGGGAAAGCTCATCATGATGTCGGCGGCGGTGAATTCATCGCCGGCGAACCATTGGGATTTCGACAGTTCCTCGTCCCAGTAGTTCATGTGCAGCATGACCTGGGGATCGGAGACGCGTTCCTGCACCTTGGACATCACCGATCTCAGAAGGCCGCGCATGAGACCCGGCGCGCTGTTCGGGATGTGCGTGAAGATCAGTTTCAGCAACAGGGGCGTCATCGCGGAGCCTTCGGCATAGTGGAGCCAATAGATGAAGCGAAGGCGTTCGGGCGTGCCAGGTTTCGGGATGAGCCGGCCGTCTCCATAATTGTCAAGGATGTATTCGATGATCGCGCCGGTCTCCGCGATGGTCTTTCCGTTGTCGGTGATGACAGGCGACTTGCCGAGCGGGTGGATGCGCGTCAGCTCGCGGGGAGCCAGCATGGTCTTAGCGTCGCGCTGGTAGCGTTTCACCTCGTAGAGCGCGCCGAGTTCCTCCAGCAGCCAGAGTACGCGCTGGGAGCGGGAGTTGTTGAGGTGGTGGACGGTGATCATGGGCTAGCCGCCGCGAAGGAGTTGGTCAGGGTGTGGAGGCAGACGATTGCATCAAGCGGCCGCGCTCCGTGATGAAGATCACCAGCAGTGCGAGGCCGCCGAGGATGAAATGGCCGACGAAGATCGGCGTGATGGTGCAGTCGAACTGGCGCGCCACCAGGCCGCCGATGGATGCCGACACGAAGGACGACGCAAAGCCGATGAGGGCGGCGCCAGAGCCCGCGAAGGCGCCGAGGCGTTCCATGGCAATGGCGTTGTAGTTCGGCCCCTGGAAGCCGATGCAGAAGAAGGCGGCCAACAGCAGGCTGTAGAAGATCGGGAAGTCCACCGGGCCGGCGAGCGCGAAGGAGGCGTGGACAGCGCTTACGATCACGAAGGCGATGAGGGCGGCGTGCGAGATCTTGCGCATGCCCTGCTTCTCGACGATGCGCGAGTTGATCAGGTTGGACGCGGTCATCGCGATGGCCGCACCGGCGAACCAGAGTGGGAACTGCTCGCCGGTGGGGTAGACGTTATGGAACAACTGCTCGGACGATGAGATGTAGCTCATCAGCGCGCCGAACAGGAAACCGGATGCGATGGTGTAGCCCAGCGCCTCCCGCGTGCGGATCACCTGCCAGTAGCTGCGCAGCATCGATCGCGGATTGAGCGGGATGCGGCGCTCGGGCGGGAGAGTCTCCGGCAGGCGGATCAGCACCCAAAGGAACATGAATACGCCAAAGGCGGCGAGGACCCAGAAGATGCCGTGCCACGTCATGAACTGCAGCATGACCTGGCCCATGAAGGGCGCGAGGATCGGCCCCACCATGAAGACGATCATCACAAGCGACATGACCTTGGCCATCTGCCGGCCGACATAGAGATCGCGTGCTGCGGACACGGCGATGACCCGGCTGCCGCCGGCGCTGGCCCCCATGAAGACGCGGGCAGCAATCAGCAGATCGAAGGTCGGGGCGTAGATGCAGAGAATGGCGGCGAGGACGTAGAAGAACAACGACACGAACAGGACTCGCCGGCGGCCGAAGCGATCAGTCAGCGGGCCGTATATCAGCTGCGAGACGCCGAAGCCGAGCATGTAGGAGACGATGATAAGCTGCTGGTCGTTGGAGTTGGGATCGAGCACCGCCGGGCACTGGATCGGATGTTCGAGCGCCTGTGCGAGGCCGAACGACACCGCCATGTCGGGCAGGGCAGGCAGCATGATGTCGATCGCCAGAGCGTTGAGCGCCATCAGCATCGCCGTCATCGTCACGAACTCCCAGAGCGGGAGCCGGCGAATGGGCGGCGATGTCGCCAGCTGGGGCGAAGCGTCGGACAAGTGGTAAGTGCTCACGTAACGAGGGTTGGGCGGGTGTATCCATGTTCTGACGCGCTGGGTAGGGCGCTGGCTTGCGCGTGCGACTATATTTTTGGGAGATCGAAGCCCCTTTCCGGCAGCTGCGAGGCGGGTCTATGCTCTTGCCAGTGCCGGAGGGGTTTCATGATGTTTCGACTGATGCTTGGCGGGATCGCCGTGGTCGCGGCTGCGGCGCTAGCGGTGGCGCAGGAAGCCCCCCAGCCGCCGGCGGAGGAGAAAAAGGACAAGCCCAAATGGGATGTCGCCGCTCCGCCCCTTCCGACACGGATGGTCAACATCGATGTCGATGAGGGAACCTGGATGGACGTCGATGTCAGCCCGGACGGGCGGACGATCGCGTTCGACATGCTGGGCGACATCTACACCATGCCGATCACCGGCGGGACAGCGACGCGGATCGCCGAAGGGCTCCCCTACGAGATGCAGCCGCAGTTCTCTCCGGACGGAAAGCGCATCGCCTTCACCAGCGATCGAGGCGGCGGCGACAATATCTGGCTGATGAATGTCGACGGGTCGGACAAGCGCCAGTTGACCAAGGAAGAGTTCCGCTTGCTGAACCAGCCAGCCTGGAGCCCGGATGGTCGGTTCATCGCGGCGCGCAAGCATTTCACGACGGCGCGTTCCCTCGGCACAGGCGAGATCTGGGTCTATCACGTCGGCGGTGGCGACGGCTATGTCGCGGTGAAGAAGGCGAGCGAGTCTCTGCAGAAGGAGCTGGGCGAGCCGGTGTATGCCCCGGATGGCGGCAGTTTCTACTACACGCGCAACGTCTCGCCGGGGCCGATCTTCGAGTACGCGCAGGATTCCAACGGCAGCCTGTTCGAGATCGAGAAATATGAGTTCTCGACGGGCCAGGTGACCACGGCTGTGCAGGGCGCGGGCGGCGCGACGCGGCCGACGCCCTCTCCGGACGGCAAGAAGCTCGCGTTCGTGCGACGCGATCGGAACCTGTCGAAGCTCTATGTTAAGGACCTGGAGACGGGCGATCTCACCAAGCTTTACGATGCGCTCGACCAGGACCTCCAGGAGACGTGGGCGGTCAACGGGCTCTATCCGAACATGGACTGGACGCCGGACTCGAAGTCGATCGTGTTCTGGGCGGGCGGCAAGATCCGCCGCGTCGACATGAGCGGTGCGTCGCAGGTGATACCGTTCCGCGTGAACGACACGCGCGTGGTGATCGATCCGCCGCAGCCAAAGATCGAGGTCGCGCCGGATACGTTCCGCACGAAGATGCCGCGCTTTGTCTCTGTGTCGCCGGATGGCAAGCGCGTCGTGTTCGAGAGCCTCGGCAAGCTCTATGCGAAGCAGCTTCCGAATGGCGCGCCGACGCGGCTGACGCAGACGCGTGGGCAGGAGATGGAGTTGTTTCCATCGTGGTCGCGCGATGGACAACGGTTGGTCTATGTCGAGTGGACCGATGCCGGGATGGGCCGCATCCGGGTCGTGAACGCCAATGGTTCGGGTGGTCGCCTTGTGACGGCAGTGCCTGGCCACTATCGACGTCCGCGTTTCTCGCCGGATGGACAGGCGATCGTGTTCGAGCGGGGCTCGGGCGGCTATCTCCTGTCGGATCTGCGATCTGACGATCCCGGCGTATATCGTATCGCCACGGCGGGCGGCGCCATGTCCAGGGTGACGGATGACGGAAGCTTTCCGCACTTTGGAGCCAGCAATGACCGTATCTTCCTGACGCGCTCTGAGAAGCAGGAGGGTGTGCTGGTCTCGGTCGATCTGAATGGCGAAGCCGAGCGAACGCATGCCAAGGGCGACATGGTGGCGGGCTATGATGTCTCGCCTGACGGCCGCCACATCGGTTTCCGTGACAACTATGCGGCCTATGTGATGCCGCTTGCGGCGGGGCCGCAGGAGATCGGCGCGGGCAAGGGTGGGTCCGCAATGCCTGTGGTGAAAGCCAGCGCCGGCGGGGCGACTTATCTCTCGTGGACGGATGGCGGGCGGCAGTTGAACTGGAGCCTCGGACCGACGCTGTACTCGGCGAGTATCGATGCGATGATGCCGCTGGCGCCGGCGACGGACGACGACAAGTCCTCCTACAAGCCGCCGGAAGATGGCGTGGACCTGTCTATCTCGGTCGCCGCTGCGAAGCCTTCCGGAGTGCTGGTCCTTACGGGCGCGCGCATCGTGACGATGGCGGACAGCAATGGCGGCGTCATTGAGGACGGCGTGATCGTCATAAATGACAACCGCATCACGCGGGTTGGTCCTGCATCTTCAGTGCCGGTGGCGCCGGGCGCCCGGACGATTGATCTCGAGGGCAAGACCATCATCCCGGGCCTGATCGATGCGCACGCGCATGGTCCTCAGGGCGATGATGACATCATCCCGAACCAGAACTGGAGCGCGCTGGCGCACCTTGCCCTGGGCGTTACGACTGTCTTTGATCCGTCGAATGCGGCGAGCGAAGCGTTTGTATCGGAAGAATTGCAGCGCGCCGGGCTGATCGTCGGACCGCGTACATTCTCGACCGGCGAGATTGTCTATGGCGCACGCAGCCGCGGCACGCTCAATGACATCAAGGACTATGACGACGCCCTGGCGCATGTGCGAAGACTGAAAGTGCAGGGCGCAGCGGGCATCAAGAACTACAACCAGCCGCGGCGCAACCAGCGTCAGCAAGTGGTTGCAGCCAGTATTGCTGAAAACATCCAGGTTGTGGCCGAGGGGGCCTCGCTGTTCGCGCAGGACATCGCGCTGATCGCCGACGGCAACACCGCGCTGGAGCACAACATCCCGCAGATGGCGCTGTATGAAGACGTCGTGAGCTTTTTCGCGCAGACAAAGGTTGCCTACACGCCGACGCTGGTCGTCACCTATGGCGGGCTGGCGGCCGATCCGTACTGGCGCTCGCACATGGATGTCTGGCGCCATCCGATCCTGTCGCGGCATGTGCCGCCGCATATCCTGCAGCCGAGCAGCGTGCGGCGGACACAGGCGCCGGAAGAGGATTTCGTTGACGGCAAGTCGGCCGCTACGTCGAAGCAGCTGTTCGACCGGGGCGTCAACGTCTCGATCGGCGCGCATGGTCAGCAGGAGGGACTCGCGGCGCACTGGGAGATGTGGTCGTTCGCGCGCGGCGGCTTCTCGCCGCTGGATGCCCTGAAGACGGCCACCATCATGCCCGCGCGCAAGCTGGGCTTCGAGAAGGACATCGGCACGATCGAGGTGGGCAAGCTGGCCGATCTTGTGGTGCTGGATGCTAACCCGCTGGAGAACATCCGCAACTCTGACAAGGTGTCCGGGGTGATGGTGAATGGTCGCCTGTACAACCCGGTTACGATGGACGAGATCGCGCCAGGTAACGCAAAGAAGCCGCCGTATTACTGGGAGTGAGGCGCGGCTGGAGAGTCCGCCCTCGTCCTGAGCAGCTGCGAAGCGGCGGCTCGAAGGACGAGGGCGGGCTTCCAGCCGTCGATCAGACGTTGAACCGGAAGTGCATCACGTCGCCGTCCTGGACGATGTATTCCTTGCCTTCCTGTCGAGCCTTGCCGGCTTCCTTGGCGCCGCTCTCACCCTTGAACTTGACGTAGTCGTCGTAGGCGATTGTTTCGGCCTTGATGAAGCCCTTCTCGAAATCGCCGTGGATGACGCCGGCTGCCTGCGGGGCGGTGGTGCCCTTCTTGATCGTCCAGGCGCGCGCTTCCTTGGGGCCGACGGTGAAATAAGTCTGCAGGCCGAGCAGTTCGTAGCCGGCGCGGATGACGCGGTTGAGTCCGGGTTCTTCGAGGCCGAGGCTTTCGAGAAATTCCTTCTGCTCGTCGTCCGAGAGAACGGCGGTTTCGCTTTCGATCTTGGCGGATATGACCACGGCGGCGGAGCCTTCGGCCTTGGCGTGTGCCACGACGGCGTCGGAAAAACTGTTGCCGGTTCCTGCCGAGTTTTCGTCAACGTTGCAGATGTAGAAGACCGGTTTCGATGTTAGCAGTTGGAGCATCTTCCACGCCTTCTGATCCTCGGCGGAAATCTTGGCGCGGCGCGCGGGTTTGCCAGCGTTCAGCTGTTCAAGCGCAAGCTTCAGGAGTTCAAGCGTCTGGATGGCTTCCTTGTCGCCGCCCTTGGCCTTCTTCTCGACGTTGAGGCGGCGCTTCTCCAGCGAGTCCATGTCGGCAAGCATCAGCTCGGTCTCGACGACTTCGAAGTCGGAGAGCGGGTCGATCTTGCCAGAGACGTGCGTGATGTCGTCATCCTCGAAACACCGGAGGACGTAGGCGACGGCGTCGACTTCGCGGATGGTGGCGAGAAACTGGTTGCCAAGGCCTTCGCCCTTGCTCGCGCCTTTGACCAGGCCGGCGATGTCCACGAAGTTCATCCGGGTCGGGATAATCTCCTTCGAGCCCGCGATCTTCGCCAGCACGTCGAGACGCGGCTCAGGCATCGCGACGTCTCCGACGTTTGGCTCGATGGTGCAGAAGGGATAGTTCGCAGCCTGCGCCGCCGCGGTGCGGGTCAGGGCGTTGAACAGGGTCGACTTGCCGACATTCGGCAGGCCCACGATTCCGGCCTTGAAGCCCATCAGCTCGGTTCCTTGTCATCAACTGGTGGCTTGCGTGGGTCGCTCTTCGGCGCGGGCGCAAGACGCATCACTTCGGTCTGGTATTTGTCATCGCTGTTGGCAAGCAGCAGGGGCAGTGCTTCGGCGCAGGCGTCAATCAGGGCCGTGAGCCAGGGCTGATCGGCCTTGGCGAAATCCGACAGCACGTGGGCGTGTACGAGTTCCTTCACGCCTGGATGGCCTACGCCCATCCGGGCGCGGCGAACCTCTGGGCTTGCCTGTGCGATGATCGAGCGGATGCCGTTGTGGCCAGCTGCGCCGCCGCCGGTCTTCATACGGAAGCGGCCGGGCGCGAGGTCGATCTCGTCATAGAAGACCACCGTGTTGGCCGGCGTGACTTTGTGGAACCGCATGGCCTCGCCGACGGAATGGCCGGAATTGTTCATGAAGGTCTGGGGTTTGAGCAGCAGCGCTTTCACCTTCGTGCCGTTGTCGGCAGACAGCGCGCCTTCGGCGACTTCACCCTGGAAGCGCGTGCGCCAAGGGCCGAACGCGTGTTTCGACGCGAAGCGGTCCACGGCCATGTAGCCGATGTTGTGGCGATTGCCGGCGTATTTCGCGCCGGGGTTTCCAAGGCCCACGATGAGCAGCATCAGAGCCGTCCCGAAGAATGGGCCGGCGCATCGGATGATGCGCCGGCTCTACATTCCTACTTCTTCTTCGGCGCAGCAGGCGCAGCCTTGGCCGGAGCAGCGGCGGCTTTCGCGCCAGCAGCCGGAGCGGCCGCCTTGGCGCCAGCAGCAGGAGCGGCGGCGGCAGGCGCTGCGGCGTCGGCGGCCGGTTTGTCCTCGGCCACGTCGTCTTTGGCCTTGCGGCCTGCGATGGTGATGATGGTGAAGTCGCGGCCCTCGATTGTCGGGCGAACGCCTTCCGGCAACTCAATCGCAGAGATCTTGAGCGCGTCGCCGATTTCCATCGACGAAACGTCCGCCTCGAGATGTTCCGGAATGTTGTCGGCCGGGGCATAGAGCCAGATTTCGTGGCGAACGATGTTCATGGCGCCGCCACGCTTGATGCCGGGGGACACGCCCTGGCCGGTAACATGAACCGGAACGGCGACGCGTATGATCTGGCCGGGCTCGACCCGGTAGAGGTCGAGGTGTGTCGGCTCATCGGTGACCGGGTGGAACTGGATGTCCTGCGCGAACACCAGCTGGCGCTCACCTTTGTATTCCAGAGTCACGGTGTGAGACAGGAACTTGCCGGACTTGAGGGCGATGTTGATGGTCTTCTTGTCGATCGAGATCGGAACCGGGGCCTTGTCGCCGCCGTAGAGCACGGCGGGTACCCGGCCCGTGCGGCGGACTTCGCGCGCGCCACCGCGGCCGGTGCGCTCGCGCACGTCGACATTAAGAACGATCTGGGGTTTCGACATCTTGCTCTCCGTTTCGCCCTGATGGCTGGCCTCCATTGAAGGAGAGCTGCCACCCTGACTACACAGGCCGCGACAATCGCGTCCCTTCGGGAAGCGCGGCTTATAAGTGAGGGGCCGGGGCCCCGCAAGGCGCGTTCTTGGCCAAATTCGGCTCAATTTGTCCGCAAACCTGTCGATTCGCGTCGCGAGAGACCGCCATCGGCTTTCCCGGCAGACTGCGGCATAAGGTTCAGGCAGGCCAGAAAGGCCGCTCGGAAGGGTTCATGGATCAACCGCCCACCCCAGATCAAATCCGGCCGGACAAGCCCTGGCCAGATCGGCTTCACTCCGGCCTGCCCGCTTTGACGGTGCAGTTAGCCGCCTCTCGCTATCCCTTCGTGCCCTATGGAGTGGTCCCGCTGCTCGGGCTGGCGATGCTGATGATCGTGGCGCTTGTGCCTTTCGCGTTCGGTGAGGTGCAGGCGGTGACGGAGGCGTCAGCGCGGGCGGCGCTGCAGAGATCGGGGGCGACCTGGGCGACGGCGTCGGCGTCGGGCCAATGGGTGGTGCTGGAGGGGCGTCCACCCTCGCGTGAGGCTGCCGCGGCAGCAGAGCAGGCCGTGATGCAGGCCAAGGCCAACACGTTGTTTGGGCAAGCTGCTCCGGCGACGTGGGTGATCGGCCAGTTCACGTGGGTTGATGAGCCACTGCTGCCGGGGGAATTGAGGCCACACATTGATGATCCTGGCGCGGCAACGCCGCCTTCGCCCGCGGAAGCTGCGGCGTGCGATGAGACGATGGCGGGGCTGCTCTCCAGCGCACGCATCGAGTTTGCGACCAACAGCGCCGCGATCGGCGCCGGCAGCGTTGCGCTGCTCGATGCGATAGCTTCTGCTGCCGGATATTGCCGCGGGTCCCTCGGCATAGCGGGCCACACCGACAATGTTGGCCGGGCGGCGGCCAATACGAGCTTGAGCCTGCGCCGCGCCGAGGCGGTGCGCGCAGAACTCATCGCGCGCGGGGTCGCCGCCGACAGGCTGGTCGCGCAAGGGATGGGCGCCGCTGATCCTGTCGCCACCAACGGCTCCGAACAGGGCCGAGCCCGCAATCGTCGAATTGAAATCCGCACACTGCGTTCATCGCCTACCTGACGGACAAGATCATGTGGTTCCTGCTTCTCCAGATCTTTACTCTAATGCTGCTTGCCGCGGCGTTAGGCGGCGGCCTGATGTGGTGGTGGTTGAACCGGCGCTTTGAATCGCTGGCGCAGAGTCGCGAGCGGCTGCTGGAGCAGGCCAATCACGTCGCAAACCTCGCCACACGTGACGACGTAGCGACGCAGGCGGCGACTATGCTTGCAGCGCTGGCCGGGCAGAAGCCCGTCAACCTTGCGCCGATCGAGGACACGCTGCAGGGCATCCGCCGCTCGGTCGCCGACATCAGGTTGCCCGAGGCGGACCTGACGCCGGTGCAGCAGCGCATCGATGCGCTCGAGGCGCGCCTTGCCGCCTTCTCGCTTGATCCGGTGCTTGCGCGCGTTTCCGAGGTCGACACTGCCGTGTCGCAAGTCCGCCCCGCACTCGAGGAACGCCTTGGTCGGCTTGAGGCGGCGCTTGAGAAACTGAAGGATGTGGACCTTGGACCTGTGCATGCCGGACTGGCTTCTCTTGGCCTGACAATCAACGCGCTCGAGCCCCGGATGACCGATCTCGGCGCGAGACTTGAGACGACGCGTCGCGCCGACATGGATGCGATCTCTGGCCGCTTTACGACGATCTCCAGCGCTATTGGCGCGGTGCGCACGCCTGACCTCGCGCCCCTCCAGCAGCGCCTGTCGGAGATCCATGCTGCCGTCGCCAATATCCGAATTCCCGATGTCGCGCCGATCCAGACGCGGCTGGGCGAGGTCCAGGCGTCGATCGCAAGCCTGCCGCAGCCGAACCTTCAGCCGCTGCATGCATCTCTGGCCGATCTCGAAGCCTTTGTCGTCGCCCTCGACAAGCCGCCTCAGGATCTCGGGCCGCTGTTCGGCCGGCTCTCAGCGCTTGATGCAGCGCTTGCCAGCCTCCAGTCGGAAGTTCGCAACGCGCAGGCGATGAAGCCGATCGACCGGCGTCTGGCCGGGATCGAAGAAGCCATCGGCAGCATGCCGGGGCCGGACATGTCGCCAGTCATCGGCGCTGTTCGGGCAATCGATAACCGGCGCGATCTGGTGGCGCTGGAGAACCGGCTGACGGCGATCGAGTACGGTCTCGCCGCTGTGCACCACATGCTTCGTTCGCGGGCCGATGCACTTGTGCAGCGCGCTGACGGGTCTGACGGACGCATGGCGCCGCCGCTCCACGTTGTACGCCAGCCCGAGCCGCAACCCGCGCCAGCCCGGCCCGAGCGTGAGACTGATCCGATCAACGCCTTCCGGCGTGCGAACGACGAAGCCAACCTGCTGTCGGAGCCCGCTTTTGGTCCGCCGGACGATCTCGAAGCTATCGATGGCGTCGGGCCCATGCTGCGCGCGTTGCTGCACGATCTCGGAGTCTACTATTTCTGGCAGGTTGCGGAATGGACGCCGCAGGAGATCGACTGGGTCGAGAGCAAGTTGATGCACTTCCGCGGGCGTATCCGCCGGGATGACTGGGTCGGACATGCGCGTGTGCTGGCGCTGTCGCCGGCGGCGGTCAAGCGGCCGAGTCACTCGCGCGCAAGGGGCGTGGGCGGCGGGCTCTAGCTGCCTGACCTAGCCGCCGATGCCATGCCAGGCGCGTTCGCCATGGACATGCATGTCGAGCCCCTCGACTTCCGCCTCAGGCCTGGCGCGGGCGCTGACCAGGAACGCGGTGGCCTTTGCGATGGCGAATGTGACGATCACCGACCAGGCCACGACGGCGAACACGCCTTGCACCTGGACCCAGGCCTGTTGAGCAAGCGTGGCGTCGCCGATGCCCGGCGCGAGGGGGCCAAGCGTTGCGAGGAACGGCAGAATGAGAACGCCGAGAATGCCGCCGACGCCGTGGACCGCGAACACGTCGAGGCTGTCGTCGATCTTCAACATCGTGCGGATCAGCGTGACTGCGTAGAAGCAGACCGCAGAGGCCAGCACGCCGATGATCACGGCGCCCATCGGCCCGACCGATCCGGCTGCAGGAGTGATCGTGGCAAGACCTGCGATCAGGCCCGTAACCGTTCCGACAAGACCGGGGCGGCCGAACCTGATCCATTCGATCGCCATCCAGGTGAGCGCCGCAGCAGAAGCAGAGAGGTGAGTGACCAGCATCGCGTTTCCAGCGGATTGCCCAGCGCTCAGAGCAGAACCTGCGTTGAAGCCATACCAGCCGACCCACAACATTGCCGCGCCGATCATCACCAGCACGGGGCTGTGTGGCGGGCGCATCTCGTGCGGGAAGTGCTTCCGCTTGCCGACGACCGTGGCGATCACCAGCGCCGAAGATCCAGCGGTTGCGTGGACGACAAGGCCGCCCGCAAAATCGCGCACGCCCTGTTCGAACAGCCACCCGCCTGACGCCCAGACCCAGTGGCACACAGGCGCGTAGACCAGGAGCATCCAGGCGGATGAAAAGATAAGGACGTAGGCAAATCCCGCACGCTCCGGATAGGCGCCCACGATCAGCGCGGGCGTGATGATGGCGAACGTCATCTGGAACATGAAGAACACGGATTCCGGGATCGTGCCGGTCTCGCTATCCACCGTGACACCGTTCAGGAACGCCTTGTCCAGCCCACCCCAGAAGGCGTTACCCGCGCCGCCGTCGCCGAACGCGATGGCATAGCCGACGAAGAACCAGAGCAGCGACATCAGGCAGGCTATCACGACGCACTGCGACAGCACGGAGAGCACGTTCTTCGACTGCACCAGTCCACCGTAGAACAGGGCCAGCGCCGGCAGCGTCATCAACAACACAAGCGCAGTTGCCGTGAGAACCCAGGCAGTGTCGCCACTGTTGGTCTCGGCGAAAGCTGCAGGGGCGGTCAGAAAGGAGATGGCAAGGCCAGCGGCCGCAGCGCGGCCGGCTTTCAGTATGGTCATAGGATCCCCTCAAGAGGTGTCCGCCGACTATCGCGGCGATGCCCGTTGTTTAGGCGGATCGATAGATTCGCGCCCATAGGTTGAGCGTGAGATTGTTCGTACCGAACGAGACGCCAAATAAATAGGCAGAAAATTCGATCAGTGACTTTTTTTCGAGCAAATCGCGTCCTGCACAAAGCAAAAGGCCCGCTGTTTCCAGCGGGCCTTTTTTCGTTTGAGCAGTTGAGGCCGGATCAGCCGTCGATCGGGCCGCGGTCGAAACCGGCGGCCTGTGCGGCGGCGGCGATTTCCTGAGCGGCTTCGATGTCGGCCGCACGGTCAGCAGCCTGGCCGGCAGCGATGACGTTCTCGCCCTTGGCCTGACGTTCAGCTTCGTCCGGCGAGCGGGCGACGTTGAGCGTCACTTTGAGGGCGACTTCCGGGTGCAGGCGGATCGTGACGTCGTGCATGCCGATTGTCTTGATCGGCTGCTGGATCGCCACGTGCTTGCGCTCGACCTTGTGGCCGGCGGCGTTGATCGCGTCCGCGATATCGCGGGCGGCAACCGAGCCGTACAGCTGGCCGGTTTCGCCGGCCTGGCGGATCAGCACGTAGGTCGTGCCGTCCAGCGCCTGGCCTTCGCCTTGCGCTGCTGCCTTGGCTTTCTCATTGCGGGCTTCGATCGCAGCGCGCTCGCGCTCGAACCGGGCCTTGTTGGCGTCGGTGGCGAGGAGAGCCTTGTGCTGCGGGAGAAGGAAGTTGCGGGCGAACCCGTTCTTCACTTTAACCACGTCGCCGATGGCGCCGAGGTTTTCCACGCGTTCAAGGAGGATAACGTCCATAGGGTGTTTCCTCCTATTTCACGAGATACGGAAGCAGCGACAGGTGCCGCGCGCGCTTGATCGCTTGGCTAAGGAGGCGCTGTTTCTTGGCCGACACCGCGGTGATCCGGGCGGGGACGATCTTGCCCTTCTCCGAGATGTAGCGCTGGAGCAGCTTCACGTCCTTGTAGTCGATCGCTGGGGCATCAGCGCCAGAGAACGGGCAGACCTTGCGACGGCGGCCGAACGGGCGGCGCGACGGCAGGTTGGCGATATTGACTTTGACTTGTGCCATGTGCGTTGCTCCTACCGGTCACGCGGCGGACGGGGCGGACGATCGCCACGATCTTCACGGGGGGGACGGTCGCCGCGGGGCGGACGGTCGTCGCCGCCACGGAAGCCGCCGCCCGAGAAGCCGCCGCCGCCGCCGAAGTCGTCACGGTCGCGCTTGCGGTCGTCACGGTCCTTGCGGGCGATGACGGGCGAAGGTTCGGCCTGCAGTTCTTCGACCTTCACGGTCAGGAAGCGCAGCACGTCTTCGTTGATGCGGTGACGGCGCTCGATCTCGTGGATCACCGGGCCGGGGGCATCGATGTTCAGAAGAGAATAATGCGCCTTGCGGGATTTCTTGATCGGGTAGGACAGGTTGCGCAGGCCCCAGTATTCTGACTTCTCGACCTTGCCTTTGCCTTCGGTGACGATCCTGGTGATGTCTTCCACCAGCGCGTCGACCTGTTGTGGGGAAATATCGGGTCGCGTCACGACCACGTGTTCGTAAAGTGCCATTTTTTATCCCTTCTGCGAGGGGCGGCGCAGTCAGTCCGAAGGGCGGACTGGCGACGATGGATCCCTTGAGCTCGAATGAGCCTCGGGACCGCCTCTCTTTGCGAGCCGCGCTCATTACAGGAAAAAGGCCCGAAATCAAGCGCTCCAGAGGGCCAATGACCGTTCTCCTTGCGCCCAATCGCCCCAGTTCATAGGAAAACCAGCTCTCCTTCCTGATTCCAAGGCGTTTTCCATGTCCCGCATCGCTTTCATCTTCCCCGGCCAGGGCTCGCAGGCTGTCGGCATGGGCAAGGAACTTGCGGATGCTTTTCCGGCCGCGAAGGCGGTGTTTGACGAAGTGGACGCGGCGCTTGGCGAAAAGCTGTCGGACCTCATCTGGGGCGGGCCTATAGAGGTGCTGACGCTGACGGCGAACGCGCAACCCGCGCTTATGGCGGTCAGTCTTGCAGCGGTCCAGGCGCTAGAGACCGGGTTTGGCGTGAAGATCTCCCAGGCGGCATTCGTGGCGGGGCATTCGCTCGGCGAATACTCCGCGCTCGCAGCCGCTGGGGCGCTCTCGATCACCGATGCGGCAAGACTGCTGCGCAAGCGTGGCGAGGCAATGCAGGCCGCTGTTCCTGTAGGTCAGGGCGCAATGGCAGCCCTGATCGGCAAGGTCGACGTGGAGATCGCCGAGGCCATCGTGCTGGAGGGGGCGGCGGCGGGAACGGTGGTGGTCGCTAACGACAACAACAACGGAAACGTCGTCATTTCAGGCACGAAGGCGGGCGTCGAGGCGGCGATTGCCGCCGCCAAGGCGAAAGGCGTGAAGGCAATATCACTGCCGGTTTCCGCGCCCTTCCACTCGCCGCTGATGGCGCCGGCGGCTATCGAGATGGAGAAGGCGCTCGCTGCTGCGAAGATCAACAGACCGGTCGTGCCGGTTGTCGCCAACGTCACGGCGCGCCCCGTCGACGAGCCCGTGGACATCCGCCGGCTTTTGGTCGAGCAGGTCACCGGTCGCGTGCGCTGGCGAGAGAGCATCCAGTGGATGGCCGAGGCGCCGGACGTGGGCGGCGGCGTGGTGAAATTCGTCGAGACCGGGGCCGGCAAGCAGCTGTCCGGCATGGTGAAGCGGAATGCGCCGGACGCAGAGACGATGGCGCTCAACGTGCCCGGTGACCTGGAAGCGTTTGCGAAGAGTTTGGCGTGACCATCGCCGTCATTCTCGGATAAGCCTTCACGGTGCGAACCGAGATTCTCGGTTCGCGCCCGAGAATGAATACGTTGATCTGGAGATACAGATGTTCGACCTGACGGGCCGTTGTGCCCTCGTCACCGGCGCTTCGGGCGGTATTGGCGGATCGATCGCCAAGGCGCTCAGCGATGCTGGCGCGAAGGTGGCGCTGTCCGGCACGCGGGTCGAGGCGCTCGAGAAGGCCGCTGCGGAAATCGGTGGTTCGCCGGCTATACTGCCGTGCAACCTGTCCGATCCAGCTGCAACCTCCGCCCTGGTCGGACAAGCTGAGGAGGCTCTGGGCGGCCTCGACATTCTGGTCTCGAATGCCGGCCTGACGAAGGACGGCCTGCTGATGCGGATGAAGGATGAGGACTGGGATACCGTCCTCGACGTCAATCTGGGCGCCTATTTCCGGCTGGCGAAGGCCGCCATGCGCGGGATGATGAAGCGCCGCCATGGCCGGATCATCGGAATCACATCGGTGGTCGGCGTTACTGGAAACGCCGGCCAGACCAACTATGCCGCCTCCAAGGCCGGGATGATCGGATTCACCAAGTCGCTGGCGCAGGAAGTGGCGAGCCGGAACATCACCGTGAACTGCATCGCCCCTGGCTTCATCGCCACGCCCATGACGGATGTGCTCAAGGACGACCAGAAAGAAGCGCTTCTGAAGGGAATTCCGGCAGGGCGGCTCGGGACGGGGGCTGACATCGCGGCGGCGGCGCTCTATCTCGCATCCGATGAATCCGCTTACATGACGGGCCAGACCCTGCATGTTAACGGCGGCATGGCGATGATCTAGGCCCCCGCGCTTTTGGCGGCTATGGTCAAAGAAATTCAGGCGTGTTACCGCGCCGCAACGATGGTTTTTCCGGGTCCGTGAGGGCCTTGATTCTGGAAGGGAATGACATGTCCGACGTTATCGAGCGCGTGAAGAAAATCGTGGTCGAGCGCCTGGAAGTGGACGCCGAGAAGGTCAACGAGAAAGCCTCGTTCATCGACGATCTGGGCGCCGACTCGCTAGACCTCGTCGAACTCGTCATGGCGTTCGAAGAAGAATTCGGCATCGAGATTCCGGACGATGTCCAGGAGCAGATCGGCACCGTCGGCGACGCTGTCCGCTTTATCAAGGAACGCGTCTAACCGGCGCGTACTCCGGCCGGGAGTTCTCAAATGCGGCGCGTCGTCATAACCGGCATGGGACTCGTGACGCCTCTGGCCAATGGCCGGGAAGCGTCGTGGAAGAAGCTCATCGCCGGCGAGTCCGGGCTTAAGAAAGTCGACCTGTTCGAAACGGGAGACTTGGCCTGCAAGATCGGCGGACAGGTTCCGTGGGTAAGCGGACGCGGCGGCGGTTCGGCTGACGACCCCAACTCGTTCAATCCCGACAAGACGATGTCGGCTAAGGAACAGCGTCGCGTAGACGAATTCATTCTCTACGCAATCGCGGCGGCTGACGAAGCCATCGCTGATGCGGGCTGGGTGCCCGAAAGCTATGAAGAGCGCGTGCGCACCGGCGTGCTCATCGGTTCGGGTATTGGCGGCCTCAAGGCGATCGCTGATACGGCTGTCGAGCTTCACGAAAAGGGCCCTCGGCGTATCTCGCCCTTCTTCATTCCGAGCGCACTGATCAACCTCGCCTCCGGACAGCTCTCGATCAAGTACGGCTACAAGGGGCCGAACCACGCGGTGGTGACGGCTTGTGCAACAGGCGCTCACGCCATCGGCGACTCGATGCGCCTGATCCAGTGGGGCGATGCTGATGTCATGATTGCCGGCGGCGCCGAGGCCTCGGTTTGTCGCATCGGTTATGCCGGCTTCATCGCCTGCCGCGCCATGTCGACCAGTTTCAACGACACGCCCGAGAGGGCTTCGCGCCCGTACGATAGGGATCGCGACGGCTTCGTTATGGGCGAAGGCGCAGGCATCGTCGTGCTGGAAGAATACGAGCACGCGAAAAAGCGGGGCGCGAAGATTTACGCGGAAGTCGTCGGTTATGGCCTGACGGGCGATGCGTTCCACATCACGTCTCCCGACGAGTCTGGCGATGGCGGTGAGCGCGCGATGCGCACTGCACTGCAACGTTCGGGGCTCGACGCGTCCGAAATCGACTACGTGAATGCGCACGGCACATCGACGCCTGCCGGCGACGAGATCGAGGTTCGCGCCGTCGCGCGCGTGTTGGGTAATGCAGCGGCGACAGCGCACCTATCGTCGACCAAGTCCGCCATCGGCCACCTGCTGGGAGCCGCTGGTTCCGTCGAAGCGATCTTCTGTGTGCTTGCAATCCGCGACGGCGTCATTCCGCCAACGCTGAACCTCGACAATCCGTCGTTCGATTCCCCGATCAACCTCACCCCCCACAAGGCGGTGAAGAAGAAGGTTCGGGCAGCCCTGTCCAATTCGTTCGGCTTTGGCGGGACGAACGCCGCGCTGGTGATCAAAGCCCTGGACTGACGACGCGCCGGGCTTCAGCCTTGACGATCGGCTGCGGCGCGTGTCGGGATGCCTTCGTGCATAGGATAGGCCGGGCGGCTTCTGGAGTTCGAGCGTGGGCAAGCTATTCGGCATACTCTTGACGCTGGCGCTGCTCGGCATCGCCGCCGCTGCCGGCGGATGGTTCTGGCTCGATGGCGTCTACGCTGGCGTTGGACCCGCCACCGCTGACGGAAAGCCTCGCGTCGTGATGATTGAGCGCGGCGCTACCATGCAGAGCATCGCGACCAAGCTCGTGGACGCCGGCGCCATCGCCGATGAGGGCCAGTTCCGTCTCGCGCTGCGCGTGCGGGAGTTCGCGGGCGAAAAGCCTGTGATGAAAGCCGGCGAGTACGAGATCGACTCGGGCGCCAGCATGGCCGACATCGTGACGAAGTTATCAGACGGCAAGGCGCTGCAATACGCGGTCATCGTACCCGAAGGCCTGACCAGCGACATGATCGTCAAGCTGCTGGCGGAACGCGAATGGAAAGCCACGGGTGGCGCGCAGAATGCGTACAAGCTTGTCGGGGAGCCACCCGTGGTTCCGGCTGAAGGCGTGCTTCTCCCCGGCGATTATGCGGTGACGCGGGGCGACACGATTGAGTCCGTCATCGAACGGATGAAGAAAGCTCAGGAAGCGCTGATCACCGAGATCTGGGAGTCGCGGCAGCAAGGCCTGCCGCTGAGTTCGCCCAAGGAAGCGGTGATCCTTGCCTCCGTGATCGAGAAAGAAAGCGGTAATGCTGATGAACAGCCTTTGATTGCCGCTGCCTTCATCAATCGCCTGCGCACCGGCATGCGCCTGCAGGCGGACGCCACCATCGTCTATGGCATCACCAAGGGCTATCCGATCGGCCGCACGATCACGAGCAAGGAGCTGGCCACGAAGGACAGCTGGAATACCTACCAGCGCGACGGACTGCCTGAGACCCCGATCTGCAATCCCGGCGCTGGCGCGCTCCGCGCAGCGCTGCAGCCCGCCAGCAGCAAGGCGATCTACTTCATGGCTGACGGCAGGGGCGGCCACCTCTTCTCTGAGACCTATGCCGAGCATCAGCGCAACGTGGACGCCTACTGGAAGCTCCGCCGGGAGAATGCTGCGGCCGGCGTGAATACACCTGCGGTCCGGCAGCCATGACACGGTTGCGGGCATGATCCGGGGGATGACAGGTTTTGGGCGGGCCCAGGGGCAGGCGCCCTGGGGCGTCTGGGTATGGGAGGCGCGTTCCGTCAACGGCAAGTCCGTCGACATCCGCACCAACTATCCGCCCGGTTGCGACGCGATCGATTTCGAAGCGCGCAAGCGCGTGAAGGATCACTTCCAGCGTGGCAGTTTCCAGCTCCAGCTGCGTATCGACTGGACGCGCGATCCCGGCGCGAGCGCAGTCGACACTCGCGAACTGGCCCGCCTCGCGCGCCTCTCGCGCCACTGGACGAAGTCCGGCGTGGCGGCCGCGCGGTTCGACGGGCTGCTCGGCGTCCCCGGCGTCGTGAAAGCTGCATCCCGCACTGGGTCATCGGTGGACGACCTAGTTGCGAAGGATCTGCTGGCAGGCCTGGATGCCGCGCTCGACATGCTGATTGCAGCTCGTGGGAAAGAGGGCGAGAGCCTTCTGCAGCTTTTCGGAACCATGCTGGTCCAGACCGAGCAGTTGCTGGCGCAGGCCGGTGCGTTTGCGGCAAGGCAGCCTGAACTCGTCCGCGACCGGCTGAAGGCGCGGCTGGCCGAGCTCGGCAAGGATGTTGCCACGGACCCTGACCGCATCGCGCAGGAAACCCTGATGATGGCGACGCGCGCTGATGTACGCGAGGAGCTTGATCGCCTTGCGGCGCATGTCGCCTCGGCCCGATCGATCCTCGCATCGGGCGAAGCGGTCGGCCGGAAGCTGGACTTTCTTTGTCAGGAGCTTAACCGGGAGGCCAACACGCTGTGCTCGAAAGCGGCCAGCCTTGAGTTGACGAATGCCGGCTTGGCGCTGAAGTCCCTGATCGACCAGTTCCGGGAGCAGGTTCAGAATGTCGAATGATAACCCTGACTCGACGCGGATGCAGAAGGTGCGGCCGCGCCGCGGCGTGATGCTTGTGATTTCCAGCCCCTCAGGCGCCGGGAAAACCACGCTTTGCCGCCGGATCATCTCCGAAGTGCCGGGCGTCGAGCTGTCGATTTCGGCAACAACCCGCTCACCGCGTCCAGGCGAGCAGGACGGCGCCGACTATCACTTCCGGTCTGTGGAACAATTCCACGACATGATCGACCGCGATGAGTTTCTCGAGTGGGCGAAGGTCTTCAAGAATTACTACGGCACGCCGCGAAGCGAAGTCGAAGCGCGGCTTGTTGCCGGCATGGACGTGGTGTTCGATGTCGACTGGCAGGGGGCTCGCGCACTCAAGACGATCCGCCCGGGCGACGTGGTTTCCGTATTCATCCTGCCGCCATCCCTGCCGCAGCTGAAACAGCGGCTTGAGGGTCGGCCCGGCGCAGATGAGAAGTCGGTTCAGTCGCGGCTTGATGGCGCCGGGCAGGATATCCTGCGCTGGGGCGAATACGATTACGCCATCGTGAACGACAATCTCGAGACTGCATTCAACGAGTTGCGCGCGATCCTGATAACGGAACGCAACAAGCGCATGCGGGCCTCGCTCGGCATCATGGTGGACCAGTTGCTCAAGGACGCACGCCTCGCGACCAAGACTCAGAGCGGCAGCGCGACCGGCGATGGGCACTAGGCGCTGGCGCGCCACGCCGTCGTTAGCGCACGGAACTCCGCCTGCGTCAGTGTCTCGGCGCGCCGCGTTGGGTCGATTTTTGCAGTCGCCAGAGCCTCAACCGCCCCCGGCAGAGATTTGAGCGCAGCGCGCAGCATCTTGCGGCGTTGACCAAACGCAGCTGCGGTCACCTTCTCGAGCGAGGCGAGATCGCTGAAGCACTCCGCTTCGGGCAATGGGTCCAGTACAACGACCGCGCTGTCGACCTTCGGCGGCGGCCTGAAGGCTCCCGGTGGTAGCGTCAACGCAATGCGCGGCCGCGTAACGGCCTGCGACAGGACGGCGAGACGGCCATAGTGATCCTCATCAGGCGCAGCGCAGATACGCAGCGCCACTTCCTTCTGAAACATCAGAACCATTGTCCCACGCCAAGCTGCCCC
This sequence comes from uncultured Alphaproteobacteria bacterium, assembly GCA_903842595.1. Classification (GTDB taxonomy): domain Bacteria; phylum Pseudomonadota; class Alphaproteobacteria; order Caulobacterales; family Hyphomonadaceae; genus UBA7672. The sequence continues at coordinate 26,929 of CAIMMO010000243.1, read as the reverse complement.
CTCGTGCTGGCCAGTCTTCAGCCACTCCACCAGCATCGGCGTTCCGACATTGTAAGGCAGGTTTGCGACAATCATCGCGGGAAGACTCCCGCCAATATCCTGCACCAGCGCTGGCAGGTTGGCGGCGAGCGCGTCGCCGTGGTGAATGTGCAGCCGCGCTTCCTCCCCATTGCGCGCGCGCGCCTCAGGCCACAGCGAGAGGCCCTCGGCGAAGCGGTCATCGAGTTCGACGGCGAGAAGCCTTGCAGCACCGCTGTCGAGCAGCGCGCGCGTGAGGCCGCCGGGCCCCGGTCCAACCTCGATGACGGTCTTCCCTTCGACGCTACCGCCGGCCGTCGCGACGCGCGCCAGGATCGACGGATCGAACAGGAAGTGCTGGCCGAGGGACTTCTTCGCCGGGCCCGGCGTTAGCGGCGTGCTCATTGCGCTGCTGCACGCGCGCGCGCCATCACGTCGGCAAGATTCAGCGCGGCGATAAGGCTGTCGGCCTTCACCTCCCCCGAGGCGGCGGCGTCGTAGGCGACGCCGTGGTCCGGCGATGTGCGGATGAAGGGAAGGCCGAGGGTAACGTTGATGCCGCCCCACATGTCCAGCGTCTTAACAGGAATGAGGCCCTGATCGTGATACATTGCGATGACGGCGTCCCACCGGCCCGCGCGCGCCTCGTGGAAGATGGTGTCGCCGGGTCGCGCATCGGAGATGTCGAGACCCCTTCGGCGCAGAAGGGCGGCTGCGGGATTGATGATGTCGATCTCCTCGCGGCCAATCTCGCCATCTTCACCGGCATGCGGGTTGACGCCGCAGAGCCCAATGCGCGGGTTGGCAAAACCAAAGTCGCTCTTGAGTGCCGTTCCCACAATGTCTCCGATCTCGGCGATCAGCAGAGGCGTGAGCGAGGACACGACCCTGACCAGCGGTTGGTGGATGGTCGCCAGCGCCACGCGCAGCCCGCCACCGACCAGCATCATCACCGGGCGCGGAGCAGCGCCGCCATCGGCCGAAAGTTCAGCGAGGTATTCAGTATGCCCCGGATGCTTGAAACCTGCGCGGTAGAGCAACGCCTTGGCAATCGGGTTGGTGACGACGGCCGCCGCCTTGCCGGCGCGCGCGTGTTCCACGGCGAGCCGGATGGATTCAATGATGGCAGGCACGCTGGCCGCCGAGGGCGTCCCGGGCGTGACGGCAGCGCCGTCGATCGGCATGACCGGCAGCGCGTGCGGAAAGGTGGTTAGCGCGTTGCCGGTTTCAGGGATGATTTCAAGCTGACCTGCATTGCTGGCACGTGCCAGGACGTCCGGCGGAGCAATGACGTAGAAGGGTCGGCCGCCAGATGCGCGGGCGCGCTCCCACGCCTTCCACGTGGCGATGGGGCCGACCCCGGCGGGGTCGCCCATTGTCATGGCGAGAGGGAGAATCGGGGGAGCCATTTGCTACGCGAAGTATGTCGTGTTCGGTTTGTGGTTGCCATGTACCACGGTTTGTCGTCCCGGCCGCAGCGAAGAACGGGGACCTGTTTCTGGAGCGCAGTATGCCGGGACATGTGTCCCGGATACCGCTCGGCCACACTAGGATAACAGCTGGTGTGTAAGTGAAGGGGCGTCGAGCGTCCCAACCTACCGGCGCACGACCGTCGACTCACGCTTCAGATCGCGAAGGTAGCGTTCGGCGACCAGTGCCAGTTCCTGATTGAACAGGCGATCCTTGATCTCCGTGCGGGCGGGCAGGTCGGCATCGCCCGAGCGGGAGCTGCAAACGAAGAAGATCATCTTGCCGCCATCCGTCAGATCGATGATCTGCGACGCCTGGTTGGCGCCAAGGCCCTCAAGCGGCGTGCGGAATTGTGGTGCGACCTGCATCAGGCCGACGTCCTTCATCGGCGTGCGGGTGACGCCTTCGACGCCTTCCAGAGATTTCGACAGGTCACCGCACGTTTTCGCGCTGGCCTTCAAGGCTTCGAGTTTTGCGACGGCGCCTTCGCCACGCGTGATCATCTGTTCCATGTCAAGGATGATCGACTTCGACGGGTCGCTCGGTTCGCGCTTGCCGGTAAGGGCAATGACGTAAACGCCGCTGTCGCTTTCGATCGGCGCCAGCACAAGCGGCGGCTCACCCGCCTTCAGCACGGCATCGGCGATTTCCGGACGCATGTCGCCCGGAGAGAGCCAGTTGAGATCGCCGCCCGCCGATGCCGAGGGCGCTGCAGAGAATTGCTGCGCGAGGGCCTGGAACTCGGCGCCCTGCCTGACGTTCTCGATCAGGGTGGCGGCGCGGGTCTTGGCGAGTTCGCGCGAAGCCCGGTCAGGGGCGTAGAGGAAGATCTCGGCGAGCCGATATTGCGGTTTGTCGAGTGACGACTTGATGCGGTCCAGCATGTCGTCGATGCGCCCCTCGGAGACGCGGACGGTCTTGAAGTAGCGGCCGCGGATCAGGGCGGTCCAGGCGATCTTGGCCTGCTCCATGTCGCGGATATGCTGCATCGGTATGCCTGCCTGGCCAAGCGCCTGGGCGAACTGTTCCGGTGTCATACGGTACTGGCGGGCGACGTCGGCGACGCTCTCGTCGATCTCGGGGCCGGAAATGTCCTGATCCTTCACCAGCTTCCGGAATTCGCCGAGCTGCACCCTCTCGTCGATCAGGCTTTCAAGCGCCTGGCTCTGGAGTTCGAGCAGAATTTCTTCGTCCTCTGGCGGCTTCTCGAAGCGAAGCAGCATCCATCGCATTCGGTTGCGCACGTCCGACTGCGAGATCACCTGGTCGTTGACGGTGGCCATTACCCCATCGACCATGCGTCCGCGGTTAGCGGTCGGCTGGGCGGCTGCTCCCGGTTGCTGTGTCTGCTGGGCTATTGCCACAAGGCTGGTTGCGGCCACGGATGCTGCTAGCGCCAGTACAAGAAGTCGTTTCATCAGGTCACCCTACCACCCTGACCCTGAGACAGGGTGAAGGCAAAAACATGGCCGCCGGCAAGGCCGGGCGCTAGCGCATATACCTGCGGAAACGGGCAATTGCGAGCCTGCGGATGCAGCCCGAAGTGCGGCGGTTAATCGAAATCGTCAGGCGTGACGCCGCCCAGACCGGTCAGGGCGAAGGTGAAGCGAATCGACTCCGATGGTCCCAGCGTCCTGTCCCGGGCGCCTGAACGTTCGTAGGCGAGCATGAAGTACGAACACTCGTCCATATAGCGAAGCCCGAGCGAGAACTGGATGTCCTGGCGCTGGGTGATGTTGCGGGACTGCTGGACGACAGCGGCCCATTTGTCGTCGAACTCGAATGCGCCATTCCAGACGAGGCCCTCGTCATCCGTGGAGACGCCCGGCGTCGTGCTCGCACCTTCGACACGGAAATAGCGCGCATCACCCCGGATGCGCCAGAAATCCACCGACGCGTCCACGTCGACCCGGCGGACGTCCAGCTCGTCATTCGTCCGGAAGCGGGCGCCAACCTCGAAGAGACGGCCAAGGTCAGCACGAACGGAGGCGACATAGTCGGACTCTTCGCCGGACAGGTTGCTCAGCTGATTGAAGGCTGGATCGGGGTCTTCCCGCCAGCGGCGTCCGACGAGCGCCGACAGCTCGATGTCATCGCCGATGCGGGCCACCGTGTTGATACCGACCGCGCCACGGGCGCCGCCCTCCCAGAGATCGTAATTGGAAACGGCGCTCGGCTTGAACAGATTGCTCTCGTCGGCCTCGAACACCAGCGAGTCCTCATTGGGAATGAGATTGCGGCCGAAGTCTGGGTCCGTGGGCATGGCGGCGGGGTTCAGTCGATCGTTCGCGTCTGGCGTGCCATAGGCTGCCATCGCGATCGGTTCGATTATGATGTCCATGCCCGGGCTGCGGGCGACCCACGGATAGCTGACGGTCGCGCCGGCGACGCCAAGAAAGCGCGACACGTCCCGCGCGCCGCCCGTCCCGCCATCATTAATGTGATAGGCGTCGCCCCGTCCCGAGGCGAAGGGTTCGAACACCAGGCCGGGTCCGAAGATCAGCTGCGCTCCCCACTCGGCTTCGGCCGTGGCGCGTGCCGTGTCGAGCGCAAGATCGCCGGCGAAGCCGAGCGACGGATCGCCATTGGGAAGCCTCTGCTGATCCGCGCGGAAGAGGCCGACGGCGCTGAAATCTGTCGCGAACTGGCCCGCCGCGCCCAAATCGAACACTTTCTGCGTATAGATGGAAGGAAGGACTTCCGGGATCTGCGTCTCGAGATCGTTGGCGCGCAGGCCCTGAAACGCATAGGCGCCCGTCTCGAAATAGAAGTCCGGCGTCTGGCCCGTGACGTACAATTGCGACAACAGCTGGCGCGGCTGGCTTGCGATCAGGCCACGCAGGTCATCCTCGCCGTCGATGTCATAGCGCTGGTCGTAGAGATCGTCGGTCTGACGCTCGATGCCGAAGCCCCATTGCCAGTCCTGGTTGATGTCAAAGCGGCCGACCGCATACAGATGGCCACGCCATTCCTTGTCGTCGAACTTGTCGCCGTCGGAGTTGAAGTCCTGCTCGTATGTGAAGCTGCTCTCGGCGTCGATGAAGCCGGAAAAGAACCGCCGCCGCCAGTCAACCTTCACGAGCGGGTTCACTCCGGTCGAGATCGTCGGCGCCACCGTAACGTCTTCAGAGGGCGAAATCACAAAGAGATAGGGCTGCTCGTAATAGGCGCCGATCTTCGATGAGAGGCCAACATCCGGTGTGAGCAGGCCCGAGCGACGCTCCGAATTTGGGTCGGGGTGGGCGAACCAAGGCACGTACAGAACAGGAACGCCGCCGAGCTCGAGAACAGCGTCCTGGTAAGATATCATCTCCTCTTTCTGGTCGAGTGTCGCGCGCCGCGCACGCAGCGCCCAGGTCGGATCGACGCCCTTTTCCTCGCAAACCGGGCAGTTGGTGAAAACCACCTGCTCGACCGAATTGCGCATGCCGTCAGTGCGAACGGCAGAGGAGGCCGTCACCAGTCCGGTCTCGCCGAGGCGGGCCGAGAAGCGGGTCGCGAAGCCGTTGGTGAAATCCTCGTCAGCTTCGATCTCGTCTGCGAACTGGACCTGTCCGGCGCCATCGGTGATCTGGACATGGCCCTGCGCGCGGAGCGTCTCCGTCGTGCGGTCATAGATCACGCGATCGGCCCGCAGCGTCCGCTGGCCAATGCGGACTTCGACATTGCCCGACGCCGTGACGACGCTGCTGTCGCGGTCTTCCTCGAATTGATCCGCTTTCAGGATGACTTCGTCGTCATCCTCGGCAGGTGAAGTGGGGGCCGGCGTCGGGACGATAGGTGGTGTTTGGGCGAATGCCGTGCCGCCAGCTGCAAGAGCTGCAACGGCCACAGATGCCAGGGCGCTTAGCCGCAAAACCATTACTCTCCCCTCGCGCAACGGTTGCGAGCGACTCCCAGCCTTAGACCGATACGCAATGGCCTTTGAGGCGTAAAGGCGGCTGGCCGCCCTGAAACATTCCGAAACGCAGCGCGGCCTGGAAGCCACATACCCTCTGTCGGGCATGAAACCTAGTCGATCAGCCGTCTTCGGCATGCGCCAGGAAGGTCAATACCGCAAAAAGAGCGAACAGGGGCGGGCACCAGGCTGCCGCCTCAGGCGGGGTTGCCCCGGAAGCCGCCATGCCTGAAGCGAGCCGGGTGGCGAAATAAAGTACGAAACCAGCAAGCGCGCCTGCCCCTATGAGTCGCGACAGTCCGCCTGACCGCGCCAGCCGGAGGCACACAACCGCGCCAATCAATGACATGGCAAGCATGAATACCGGCGTAGCCAGAAGCGTGTTGTACTTGAGAACGTAGTCGCCGATCTCCATGCCTGCGGCGCGTCCATCCTTGATGAATCCCGGCAGGTCCCAGAAGGGAATCGTCTTCGACGACGCAAAGCGCGATAGCAGCGTATCGCTGTCCAGATTGGTCGGCAGGGCCAGAGTCTCGCTGCGCTGGACTTCCCCCGCCACGCGATTTTCGATGACCCCCGTCAGCTGCCAGAAGCCCGGCGTGAGTTGCGCCTTCTTGGCGTCGATCCGATGCGTGAACTCCCGGTCGGCCGGTCCGCCAGGTCCCGGGCGGAAGTACCAGAAAGTAACGTTCTCCAGCGCCTGACCGCGGCCGACAACGCGGCGGCCGTGAATGATGGCCTGCTGGTTCGAGCCCGGCAGCTCGGTAGCCTCTTCAGTGGCGCCAGCTTCGAGGTCGCCCTGGCTCAGCCAGACGCCCTCAGTTACCGGAGCGCCACCGCCAAGAAGCCGGGCGCGCGCAGACTCGAAATCCTGGTTGAGCTTGGTCGCCAGCGGATCGAGCACCGTGACCATCAGCACGCCGAGCAGCACGGCCAGCACCATCACCGGCCCCAGGAAGCGCCACGCCGACACGCCGGCTGCACGAATGGCGGGAATCTCGCTGCGGCGGCCAAGCTGCGAATAGGTCAGGATCGAGCCGACGAGCATCGCAAATGGAAGCGTCTCGAGGATCAGCCCCGGCGTTTTCATCATGGTAAGGGTGAACGCGACATCGATCCCGATCTGCGTGCGGTCGCCGATGGTGCGCATCTGTTCGACCACGTCGACCAGGATGATCGCGAGCAGGATAATCGACAGCGTCAATGCCAGCGAGGCGACGCATTCGCGGAAGATGTAACGCTGGATCCGTCCGGCAATCACCATATCAGGCGGGCCCCATCAGCGGCGACCGCGTCGTCCGCGCGCTGACGCGCCGTCGTTTCAGGATCGGCTGTATAAAGTAGAGGAATGAGACCAGCGCGATCACGAAGATCGGCAGCAGGTACTGTACGATGTTGAGGTCAGGATCCTTGCTGGCGGAGGAAGTCGCCCCGAACGCGGCGAGCCGCACCAGCAGGGCAACGCCCGACGCGATCGCGATGCGCTGGGCATAACCCCGGCGGCTGAAGTCTCCGCCCAGCACGGCGAGAATTGCGAGCATCGCCATCGCGATATTCAGCAGCGGCGTTGCAAGTCGCGCATGTCCCTCGGCCGCCAGCATGTCGACATTCGCGTTGTCATAGTGGTTGGTCATGTCCGGATAGAAGAGTTCGGGCAGGTAGCGATCCGACTCTTCGAGGATCACCGCCTTCTGGTCGTTGACAAACGCCCCGAGCTCCAGCGGCGACTGCTGGAAGGTCAGCGATTCTGTCGCCCCATTGGCGCGAACCGATTGCCGGATGCCGTCGCGCAGGATCAGCGCAGGCTTGCCTTCCAGTTCCGACAGGAACGCGGACTTCGCGATGTAAGTGACTTCGTTGTTCGGGTTGCGGCTGTCATTCGCCACCAGGAAGGTAATCTCCGAGCCCTCCATGTTTCCGGCGAAGGTGGTCAGGCCATCATCGTGGGTCATGAACGTGCCCTCGCGAACCAGCGAGGAAGCGAGGTCGGTCGATGCGGACGTCAAGGTCGTACGCAGCTCGCGCGAGGCGGAAGGCTGCACCCACAGGTTCAGGCCGAGGTGGAGGATCGCCGCCAGCACCGCCAGCCGCAGCACCGGAGAGGCAACCTGCCAGTTCGACATGCCGGAGGCTTGCGCAACGACAACCTCATTCTCCCGGTGGGCTACGTTGAGCGCCGCCGCCGTCGCGATGAAGAGGGCGATTGGCATCAGCAGGGCGATGATCTGAGGGGTCGCCAGCAGGCTCGCCCACAGGAAGGTCAGCATCGAGGACCGATTCTGAACGATCGTATCCTGGATCTGGCTGAGGCCTTGCGTAAGAATGGCGATCAGCGCAAGACCGCCAACGATCGCGATGAGGGTTCTCAACACGTTACGAAAAAGATAGCGTTGAAAACCGTACATTCGAAAACCCGGGGCCGGCGCTTCCCGTCGGAGCCAATCTTTCGGTGGAATGGCCACGGCGGAACGGTTCAGTGCTAGCCGCGTCCGGGGCGTTCGTCGATGACCATGTGTAGGCAATAGGCAGGACCGATTTTCCCCATGCAGATCAAGTTTTCCGCAGAACCCACCGGGGATGCCATCGCCTATCTGTGCTATGAGGGCGACAAGGGCGTCGAGTTCGCCGCTGACCTCGATAAGCCGGGGGAATCAGCCATTCGCCGCGCCATTGCTGCCGGATCGTTCAAGGGCGGGGCGGGTCAGGTCGTTGAGATCCTCGCTCCGGAATGGAGCGACGCGTCGCGTGTGCTCGCTCTGGGCGTCGGCAAGAAATCCGCAGCCTCTGACCTCGGGTGGCAGAAGGCCGCAGCTGCACTTGTTAAGCGCGTCCTCTTGGGCGGCGCCAAGTCGCTGGCCATCGTCGGCGCGCCGGATCGCGGCGTTGCAGCGCATCTCGCGCTTGGCGCACGCCTCGCCGGATACCGCTTCGACCAGTACCGCCTTAACCTCAAGGCCGAAAAGAAGCCGACGCTGACGACGGTCTCGATCGTGACGGACAGCGCCGCTGGCGCCCGCGCCGACTACGCGCCGCTTGCAGCAAAGGCGGAAGGCGTCGAGTTCGCGCGCGATCTGGTTAGCGAACCGCCAAACGTGCTGCACCCGGAAAGCTATGCTGACCGCATTCAGGAGCTGACAGAACTCGGCCTCGAAATCGAGGTGCTCGACGTCGCGGCGATGACAAAGCTTGGCATGGGATCGCTGCTGGGCGTGGGGCAGGGCTCGGTGCGCGGCTCACGCCTGGTCGTGATGAAGTGGATGGGCGCGAAGGACAAGAAGTCCGCTCCGGTCGCCTTCGTCGGCAAGGGCGTGACGTTCGATACGGGCGGCATCTCGCTGAAGCCCGGCCCCGGCATGCAGGACATGAAGGGCGATATGGGCGGCTCGGCCGCCGTCGCTGGCGCGATGATCTCGATCGCCAAGCGCAAGGCTAAGGCCAATGTGGTGGGGCTTGTCGGCCTCGTCGAGAACATGCCTGACGGCAACGCCCAGCGTCCCGGTGACATCGTGCGCGCAGCAGCGGGCAAAACGATCGAGATCCAGAACACGGACGCCGAGGGCCGCCTCGTACTGTGTGACGTGCTGTGGTACGCGCAGAAGAAGTTTCATCCCAAGGCGATGATCGATCTCGCAACCCTGACCGGCGCGATCATCATATCGCTCGGCAACGAACACGCTGGCCTGTTCTCGAACAACGACGATCTGGCTGCTAAGCTCACTGCTGCGGGAAAGGTTGAGGGCGAGCCTGTCTGGCGCCTGCCGCTTGGCGCTGGCTACGACAAGCAGATCGACAGCGACGTTGCGGACATGCGCAACATCGGCAATGCGGGCAATGCCGGGTCCATCACGGCTGCGCAGTTCCTGCAGCGTTTCGTCGATGAAGGTCGCGCCTGGGCGCACCTCGATATCGCGGGCACGGCGTGGAAGCCGGGCAATGACAACCCGCTGGAGCCGACCTGGGCCACTGGCTGGGGCGTGCGAATCCTCGACCGGCTGATCGCCGACAACTACGAGGACTAGCGGGATGCCCGGCCCAGGCTCCGCCGAGTGGTGGTTCTACCACATCGAGCAGGGCTCGGTTGACGCCGCCATCGCACCGCTGATCGAGAAATGCCTCGAACGCGGCTGGCGCGTCGTCATTGTCGGCCATGAGGAAACCATGGAGCGCCTGAATCGCGCGCTGTGGACGTGGAAAGACGAGAGCTTCATTCCCCACGGCCGCGCCCGCACCGACGCCGCCAACCAGCCAGTCCTGCTCTCCACCGAAGCCACCCCGACCAACGGCGCAAAAGTGGCCATCCTGCTCGATGGCTCAGATGCAGACGCCACGCTGTTCGAACGTATCATGGTCGTATTCGACGGCGGCGACGAGAACGCGCGTGCAAAGGCGCGCCAGCAATACAAGTCAGCCCTCGATGCGGACGCCTCGGCTCGCTACTTCCAGCAGGAACGCGGCGGATGGAAGGAATTCAAGCGGCCCGAGTCTGCAGCAGGTCCAGCCTGAAGTTTACGGACGGCGCGTGAGGGGAATTTGGTCACCCTTTATGACGGTTTTGGGGCTGGGCGCAGGCGTCGCCATGTCGCTTGCCCAGCCAGAAGCGTGGGCTGGCCCTAACGCAGGGCGCTGGCTGCGCCTCGAAAGCGCGAACTTCGTGATGTACTCCTCGGCGAGCGAGGAAAGCAGTCGCGAGGAACTCGCAGCGCTCGAAGGCTTCCACGCCCTCATCACGCGCATCATGCCGCGCAAGTCGCCGAGCCCGGCCAAGTTGCCAATCTACGTTACCCGCACCAACCCCGATTTTGATCTGACCGCGCCCTACTACAGGAACTCGATGGTCATGGGGTATTACTCTGCCGGCGTCGAAGGCACGGTCGCGGTTTCGAAATCGCTTCGTTACCAGCCGCGCCAGCGGGATATGCCGCGCAATGTCCGCGCCGACGATGCGCGCGTTATCCTTTTCCACGAATACACGCACCACTATGTGCTTGCGAACAATCGCACAGGCTATCCGGCCTGGTACATCGAGGGGATCGCTGAATTTCTCTCCACCGTGGAGTTCACCACGACCGGCGTCGAGGTCGGCAAGTTCACGCAGGGCCGCGCCTATTCTCTGCTTCGCGGCGACTGGCTTGAGATCGAGAAGTTTCTCGAGCGGCCAGAAAAGATGACGGGCGAGGAAGTAGGTGCATTCTATGCGCAGTCGTGGCTGGCGACCCATTACATGATGTTGGGGCGCCCGGAACGCGCAACGGGCTTTGACAGATACGTCAAGCTTCTTCAGGAGGGCGGAAACGTTCTGACCGCCTTCGAACCGGCGTTTGGCATCACGCCGGCGCAGTTCGACAAGGAACTGCGCGAGTACAAGCGCAAGCCGATCGAGTTCGGCCCCATCAACGGCATCCTGCCCGTCGAGCCGGGCATTCAGGCCACGCGGCTGGCTTCGTCGTATGACAACCTGCTCCTGCCGATGGTCTACCTGCAGCGTCTGCCGACGGCAGAGAGGGCCAAGGACACATTGGGGCAGGTCAAAGAAGAGGCGCGGCGCAACAAGGATGACATCGACGCCCAGCGCGCGGGTGCCTGGGTTGAGACCTGGTATGGCGATCTCTCCGAAGCTCGCAAGCAGATCGATGCGATCCTTGCCGTGAATGGCGACAGCGCGGCAACGCATCACGTCAGCGGCCTGTGCGACCTCCGGGCCGCTTACGCCGCCTCCGATGTATCGCTCTTCGAGCGCGCACGGAAATCCTTTGGCCGTTCGCACGCGCGTGACGACGCTCGGGCGTCAGCACTGTTCCGGTATTTCGAAAGCGGCCTGAACGCGACAGGCGCCGTCGATGATCACCTCATAGAAATCCTGATCAAGGCCTACCAACTGGCCCCGCAGGTCGACGCGATCGTCGCCACGACCGCGCATGCCCTGATGGCGCGGAATCGCTTTGATGAAGCCGTCATCGTCCTCCGGCCGCTGGCCGCCAATCCACACGGCGGCAAGCTCGCCGAGAACGCGGTGGAGTGGCTGGCCTCGGCGAAAGCGAAGCAGAAAATGGACTTCGCCATCACGGGCGCGGCTATGGTCGTTGAGGGCGAAGAGGAAGATTAGTCCGCGCTCGCTGCGGCGTTGCCGCGTATGATCTGCGCAAGCGGCCCCTTCACGTCGGCGAGGGCGGCCTTCATGTCGTTGTAGCCGGCTTCGACGGCGGGCTCGTAGTCCTTCCAGTCGCGCAGCTCGATGTCCTTCATCTGCGGCACGATCAGGATGTCGGTCAGGTTGCGATGCTTGTTCGGGTCCATGCTGACTGTGGCTGCGCGCATCAGCAGGTTGGCGATCGGCGGCGCCGACTTGAAGCCGTGGCGCATGGTCCATCCGAAGAAGCCCGGCGGGTCGATGAAGTCATCCGGCAGAAGGCCTTCCGGAGCCACGGCCACGTCGACGCCGACGATTCTGCCGCGATGCATCTCGCGCATCACGTCGACGGGGAAGTTGTTCAGAACCGCGCCGTCGACAAGCACCTGCTTGTGAGACACGATCGGCGGCAGGATGCCCGGCAGCGAGATCGTCGCACGCAGCGCCTCGCGCAGCAGGCCCTCTGTATGAACCTGGAATGAGCCCTGTGTGAGATTGGTGGAGACCGCGAAATAGGGAATGGGCAGGTCTTCGATCTGCACGTCGCCGAAATGCTCCTTCAGGCGTGCATCGACCTTGTGCCCTTTCACAAGGCCGACAACAGGCAGGCGATAGTCTGACAGCGGATTGCTATCGACGAAGGCCTTGCGGATGCGTCTGTCGATCTCTGCATCATCCCAGCCGCACGCGACGGTTGCTGCAATGACCGCGCCCATCGATGTCCCGCCGACGAAGTCGATCGGGCAATTGGCTTCGCGCAACGCCCGGATGACGCCGATCTGGGCGTAAGCGCGTGCACCACCGCCCGAAAGAACCAGACCCACGGATTTACCGGCCATCGTGCGTGCAAGCCTCCGGCACTCGTCCTCGTCCATGCCGTTCCAGTGAAATACCCGCGCTGCTTCCGACGCGTACTTCCATTCCAGCGTCCGCGCCGCAGAATGTTCGCTGGCATGATGCAGCAGGACAAGGTCGACAAGCTTGAACTGCCGGGCAGGCGAGGGGTCATCCGGCAGAAGCGGGATGGACGGCCGCGCATCCGAGCGCGCGAACATCCAGAGGCGATCCGAATGGCGCTGGGTCATCTTGAACCATGGCGTGTCGCCAAGGCTCGACAGCAGCATGACGATCTCGTTGCGCGTCTCGAGCTCGTCGAAATACGCCGCGGGCATGCCGACTGCTTCCTCGCCGACAATGGCGACGCGCAGGCCCATCGCCTGCAGGTCGTTGGCGATCATGCGTGCGCGCTGCTTGAGGTCTATTGTCGGCGACGTGGCGACCAGCCCGAAGACGCGCGGCTCGGCGGACCGGACCACTTTCTTTCGCGCCTGCCGCATGCGGATCATGATCACGCGTGTCAGCCGCTCGAGAATCTGCGGGTCAGAGCGTACCAGCTGCATGAACCCCTGCCGCGACATCGACAGCAGTTCGGTATCGCGCAGTGCGTACACCGCATGCTCATGCGGCTCGCCCGCGATCATCGACATCTCACCGACGGGCTCGCCAGCGCGGATGTGGCCTGCCAGTTCCATCGCGCCAGACGGGTTGACCCGGAATGCGCCCAGTGAACCGGACAGGACGAAATAGATCTGGTCGGAAGCTTCGCCCGGGCCGAACAGCTGCCAGCCGCCGGGAAGTCCGAAATATCGCGTCTCGTTCTCTGCGGCTTTCAGAGCGCGCGGCGGCGCGTCACGCAGGAAAGGAACCGTCCGCAGCGACGGAAGGATGGAAGGGGCGTCTCCGCCAGCCTTCGATTTTGTCTTCGTACCCATGGCCGACCCGGCCGTCCTGTTGCCCGTATCCGCCTTACCTTAACGCAGAACCCTGAAAGAATGGTTTGAGTTTGGTTCCCGGCGACGCTTTGTCTTGCCACGGAGGGCCTAGCAGCCATTAATGCCCCGGAATCAACAAGGACTGCATGCGCATGGCGCGACTACACTCTCAGATAAGTGCTTCCTCGGAGCGCTTTCAAGGCAATGCTGCTGCAATGCAGCGTCTGGTGGACGAGCTGCGCGCGAAATCTGCAAAGGCGGCGCTCGGCGGGCCGGAAAGTTCTCGCACGCGGCATGCGGCCCGCGGCAAGCTTCTGCCCCGTGAGCGCGTCGAACAGCTGGTCGACCCCGGCTCGCCCTTCCTGGAGCTGTCCCCGCTCGCGGCCGACGGCATGTATGATGGCGAGGCGCCTGCCTCCGGCGTGATCACGGGCGTCGGCCGCGTCTCGGGGCGCGAATGCGTGGTCGTCTGCAACGACGCCACGGTGAAGGGCGGCGTCTACTTCCCAGTCACCGTGAAAAAGCACCTTCGCGCGCAGGAGGTCGCCCTTGAGAACAACCTGTCGTGCATATACCTGGTCGATAGCGGCGGCGCGAACCTGCCGCACCAGTCGGAAGTCTTCCCTGACCGCGAACATTTCGGCCGCATCTTCTACAACCAGGCCAACATGAGCGCGCGCGGCATCCCGCAGGTCGCCGCCGTGATGGGCTCGTGCACCGCAGGCGGCGCGTATGTCCCGGCGATGTCGGACGAGACCGTCATTGTCCGCAAGCAGGGCACCATCTTCCTTGGCGGCCCGCCGCTGGTGAAGGCGGCCACAGGCGAAATCATTTCCGCCGAAGGCCTCGGCGGCGCGGATGTGCACGCCCGCCGCTCCGGCGTTGCGGATCATTACGCTGCCAATGACAGTCACGCGCTGCAGATCGTCCGCGACATCGTGAAGAATTTCAATCGCCCCAAACGCATCGCGCTCGACGCGATAGCCCCGCGCGATCCAGCTTTCGACCCCGCCGAACTCGACGGCGTCATCCCGCTTGATGCCCGCGAACCCTACGATGTGCGCGAAGTCATCGCCCGCCTCGTCGACGGTTCCGAGTTCGACGAGTTCAAGAAGCTCTACGGCGAGACGCTGGTCACGGGCTTTGCCCACCTGCACGGCCTGCCCATCGGCATCCTTGCCAACAACGGCATCCTGTTCTCTGAAAGCGCGCAGAAGGCCGCCCACTTCATCCAGCTTTGCGACCAGCGCGGCATCCCGCTGGTCTTCCTGCAGAACATCACCGGCTTCATGGTCGGATCGAAATACGAGGCGGGCGGCATCGCCAAGGACGGCGCCAAGATGGTGACCGCCGTAGCTACCGCCCGCGTACCGAAATTCACCGTGGTCATCGGCGGCAGCTATGGCGCAGGCAATTACGGCATGTGCGGCCGCGCCTATTCCCCGCGCTTCCTCTTCATGTGGCCCAACGCCCGCATCTCCGTCATGGGCGGTGAACAGGCCGCCAGCGTACTTGCAACCGTCAAACGCGACGCGATGGAGGCGAAAGGCCAGACGTGGGCCCCCGACGAGGAAGCCAAGTTCAAGCAACCCATCCGCGACCTCTACGAACGCGAAGGCTCGCCCTATTTCTCGACCGCCCGCCTCTGGGACGACGGCGTCATCGCGCCAAGCGACACGCGGCGTGTGCTGGGCCTCGCGCTGTCAGCGTCGCTGAATGCGCCGCACGGGCGCGCTGCGGATCGCGAAGCCGGGTTTGGCGTTTTCAGGATGTAGCCCGGCAGGATTGCCATGAACCGCGACGCACTCAACGCGCTCGACCAGTCCGTCGCAATCGCGCGGCAGCGGGCAGGCGGGCGCATCCCCATCGTCGGGGTCGCGGGCCCGCAGGGGTCAGGCAAGACCACGCTCGTCAGCGCCTACGCCGCTTTCCATGACGGCACAGCACATTTCTCGCTCGACGATGTCTATCTCGACGCCACATCGCGCCGCATGCTCTCCGCGACGGTACATCCACTATTTGCCACGCGCGGCCCGCCCGGCACACACGATCTCGATCTTCTCAGCGCCACGCTCGATGCGCTTCAGGCGACAGGCCCGGACAGCCGCACGCCGCTTCCAGCCTTTGACAAGGTGACGGACAACCCGCTGCTGCGATCCAGCTGCCCGACTTACGAAGGCAGGCCGCAGCTGATCCTGATTGATGGCTGGTGCCTCGGCGCCTCGGCGCAGTCCGATACCGAACTGGCGACCGCCATCAACGATATCGAAGCGAAGGCAGACGACCGCGGCAAATGGCGCCGCGCCATCAACGAGAATCTCAAGCTTCCCTATGCGCTGGCCTTCGCCCGCTTCGACGCTTTCATTTATCTGCGTGCACCTGACTTCGGCGTGATCCACGACTGGCGCTGTGAACAGGAAGAGGGACTACTCGGCCGCGATCTTTCCCAGGCAGACCGCCACCGCATTGCCATCTTCATCCAGCATTTCGAGCGCATCACGCGCCACATGATGTCCGGCGGCCGCCGCGCCGACATCGAGATGCAACTGGATGCCGAGCGCAATGTGACCGAGGTCAAGCGCATCTAGCCCTGCCGGGCTACGTGACGGGACGGCCTCGCCGGTCTACATCAGGCGCAAAGGAGCTTCCCCATGGCTTACGAGCACATCCTTCTCGACGTCTCGCCCGAAGGCACGGCCGTCCTCACGCTTAACCGTCCGGCCAAGCGAAACGCCCTCAATGCCGAGGTGATCGCGGAACTCACGGATGCCTTCGAGATGCTCTCAAAGAACCATGAATGCCGTCTCGTCCTTCTGCGCGGCAATGGACCCGTCTTCTCCGCCGGCGCTGACCTCGAATGGATGAAGGCTGCCCAGCACTATTCGTCCGGTGAAAACGAGGAAGATGCTTACGGCATGGCGGAGATGCTCCGCCGTCTGTTCGAGCTTCCGCAAGTCACCATCGCGCTCCTGCACGGCGCAGCGATGGCCGGCGCGTGCGGCATGGCCGCTGCCTGCGACATCGCCATCGCCAAGCGCGGCACGATATTCGCGTTCTCCGAAGTTAAACTCGGCATCATCCCGGCAACGATCTCGCCCTACATCATCAATGCCATTGGCCCGCGCTGGGCCCGGACGCTGTTCGTCACCGGCGAACGCTTCGAGGCGGACGTCGCCGCAAAGCTCGGCCTGATCAACCACGAGGTCGAGGACGAGATGGCGATGGAGACGCTCGCCGAACACTACGCCGACCTTGTCTACGGCGCGTCGCCCGCAGCCATCGCCGACACCAAGGCGCTCGTCGCTGATGTTACAGGCGAAGTCATCGACGCCAGCCTCGGCCGCATGACGGCCAAACGCCTCGCCCACCGGCGCGTCAGCGAGCAGGGCAGGGAAGGCCTCGCCGCCTTCCTCGAAAAGCGCAAGCCGAGCTGGTCACGCTAGGCTGGGCGATCACCGCAGGGGACATGTCGCAACGCCTCAATCTCGAACTCTGGCTGCACGCCTGCCGCTAGGCATGGCCTTGCGTCCTTGACGGCTGATCAGACCGCGCCGAGCGCCCCATGCCTCTTCTGGTCGGCCTCATCCTTACCGCCACCTTCGTGTGGTTGGCCGAGAACCTCGGCACTTTCACCCGGGCGTGGACCTATCCCAGCCAGAATGGGGGTGGCATCCTGTATCGATTGAAAAGCTTGGCTGCCCGCGCCTTCTCATGATTATCAGCTTCGTGCTGGTCGCCGACGTGCAGCGGGGGCGGCGCTTGTTACAGGGGACGGACGCATGAGCGGGGAAATGGAAGCCGCCGGCGCGGTTGTCACGGCTGGCCTTGTCGCCGCCGCTATCGACAGTGACAAGCGGGGCGATCATGATATCCGCGGCGCCTGCGCCAATTGCGGCGCAGCCATCGACAGCAAGTTCTGCTCCGACTGCGGGCAGCCCGCCCACCTGCATCGCACGCTCGGCCATATGGTGGAGGAGTTTCTCCACGGCATCATCCACTTCGATACCCGCGCCTGGCGCACCCTGCCGCTTCTGGCGTTTCGTCCGGGCACGCTGACGCGCGACTACATTCACGGCAAACGCGCAAAGTACATTTCGCCGCTCGCGATCTTCCTGCTGACTGTCTTCACGATGTTCTTCGTGTTCGCCTTCACGGGCGACATGGTCGTCAGCGCCAACACAGAGGAAGCCGCTATCGAGCTCGCCGAAGCGCGCACAAACATCACGCAACTCCAGGCGGAAGTGGCGGAGGCGGATGCTGCTCTGATTGGTGCGCGTGCGGCAGAGGCAGCCATCCCGGAAACGACGCCGGCTGGCGATCCAGCGCGCGAAACCGCACGCGAAGCCGTTGAGGATGCAGAAGAACTGGCAGGCGACAAGGCTCGCGACCTGCGCATTGCTGAACGCACGATCACGACCCTTGAGAGGGTGATGGCGGAATCACCCGTGACGGTGGACGATGACGGCGTCACACATACGGCGAAGATCTCGGGTCTCGATGTGTTCTATGACCAGGTGGCCCAAGCCGCGCGCGCGGGCGAGATAACGGTCAACACCGGATTCAAGGCTGTCGACAAGAAAATCCTCGAGAAGCTCGAGAACCCTGAGCTCGCGGTCTACAAGATCCAGAACACCGCCTATAAATTCTCCTTCCTTCTGGTGCCGATCTCGCTGCCCTTCATGTGGCTGCTTTTTGTCTGGCAACGCGGCGTCACGCTGTTCGATCACGCCGTGGTCGTTCTCTACTCCTTGTCCTTCATGTCGCTGCTGTTCGTAGTTGGCGCGCTGACGGCGATGTGGGCGGCGGGCATCTTCGAACCTGTGAGGTCGGTCATCACCCTGGCCATTCCGGTGCATATGTATTTCCACATCAAGGGCGCCTACAGTCTCAGCTGGTTCTCCGCTCTCTGGCGCACCGCGTTCCTGCTCGTCTTCTGCGTGCTGGCCCTGAGCCTGTTTTTCCTTGCAATCGTTGTTCTGGGACTGACCGGCTGAGGGCAACTAGACGGCTTGTGGCGCGTCGCGCATCTCTCTAGTTTCGCGCGATGTTCTCATCGCTCCTTATCGCCAACCGTGGCGAAATCTCCCGCCGGATCATGCGTACCGCCCGAAGGCTCGGGATAGGCACGGTCGCTGTGTATTCGGACGCTGACGCCGGTTCAGCCTTCGTGCGCGAGGCGGATGAAGCCGTCCATATCGGCCCCGCGCCCTCGGCCGAAAGCTATCTCCGGGGCGACCGCATCATCGCCGCTGCTCGGGAGTCGGGCGCCGAAGCGATCCATCCCGGCTATGGCTTTCTGTCAGAAAATGCAGCCTTCGCCGAAGCCGTCGCCAAGGCAGGCCTTACCTGGATCGGGCCGCCGCCCGAAGCCATCCGCGCCATGGGCCTCAAGGACGCCGCCAAGGCGCTGATGGAAAAGCACGGCGTCCCCGTTACGCCGGGCTATCATGGTGAGGACCAGTCCCCCAAAACGCTGAAGGCTGCCGCGAAGAAGATCGGCTACCCCGTGCTCATCAAGGCCATCGCCGGCGGCGGCGGCCGCGGCATGCGCAAGGTCGATGCCGACGCCGATTTTGAAGCCGCCCTCGCCAGCGCCCAGCGCGAGGCGAAGGCGAGTTTCGGCGATGATCGTGTGCTGGTCGAGAAGTTCGTGCAGAGCCCGCGCCACATCGAGGTGCAGGTTTTCGGCGACAGTCACGGAAACTACATCCACCTGTTCGAGCGGGACTGCTCGCTGCAGCGCCGTCGCCAGAAGGTGATCGAGGAAGCGCCTGCCCCCGGCATGACCGCGGAAGTCCGCAGGGCAATGACCGACGCCGCCCTCATGGCCGCGAAGGCGGTTGGCTATCGCAACGCCGGCACCATCGAGTTCATCGTCGACGGCTCAGGCCCGCTGCGTCCCGACGGCTTCTGGTTCATGGAAATGAACACACGCCTCCAGGTCGAGCACCCCGTCACCGAACTGATCACCGGCCTCGACCTCGTCGAACTTCAGTTTAGGGTCGCCAGCGGCGAAAAGCTCCCGGCCCAATCGCAGATCGCGCTCACCGGCCACGCCGTCGAAGCGCGCCTCTGCGCCGAGGACCCTGCACGCGGCTTCCTCCCATCCTCCGGCCGCCTCGAGCGCTTCGATCTCTCCGCCTTCGCCGACGAAGCCGACGACGATGACCACGGCATCAGCCTCCGCCTCGACAGCGCAGTGGACGAGGGCGACGAAATCCCTGCGACCTATGACAGCATGATTGCCAAGGCGATCGCCCACGGCCCCACGCGCAATGATGCGCTCGACGCCCTTGGCGACGCACTCCGCGAGGCCGAAGTCTGGCCCGTGACGACCAACCTCGCTTTGCTCGCCAACCTGCTCGACCACGATGATTTCCGCGCAGGCGTTGCGACTACCAACACCGTCGAAGCCGATCTCGCCGAGCTTGCTGAGCCAACTGACGCCGAACTTGCCGACATGATGATCCTCGGCGCCACCGGGCTTGCCGCGCTGCAGCCCGACGGTGCTGACCCGTGGAGCATCAGCGACGGCTTCCGCGTCAACGCCGCCCCTCGCACAATGCGTACCTTCATGGTCGGTGACATCGCGAAATCCATCCGCATGTCTCCAGACATCGCGGGCGACCCCCGCGCCTACATCGGCGAGGATAGCTTCGATGTCGATATGGACATCGTCCCGACCGAATCCGGCGTCCTCGTATTCGGGGCTGTCGATGGCTCCGATGTCTTCGGCGCAGTCCGCGCGCTCAGCGACGGCCCTGTCCTCTTCGCCAACGGCCGCGCGCTCGCCCTGCGCGGACCCGACTACACCCACGCCATTGAAGCACTCGCTGGCGGCGACGATGTCCGCGCGCCGATGCCTGGCAAGGTGCTTGAGGTAAAGATCACCGCCGGACAGAATGTGATGCGTGGCGATGCGCTGGTCGTCCTCGAGGCCATGAAGATGGAACACACGCTGACCGCCCCGCGCGACGGGAAGATTTCCGAGGTCTCCGCCAGTGCCGGCATGCAGACCACCGATGGCGCCATTCTGGTGCGTCTGGAAGCCCTGCCAGAGTAGGGGGCCAGAACAATCGCAGCTCCGCCCCAATCACGCCCCGTATGATTCGGATTTCGTTCACCATGGCCGCCGCACACTGGGCGTCAGCAGTCGCCGGTTCGAATTCATGTTGCGGGGCCAATTCCAGCCACATTCCTTGGCAAGGGTTGTCCTGGCGACAAGGGTCGTCTTCCCCGGGGCCGGAACGGATCGCGCGAAATGTCCGCCTTACTTATCTTCGCCATCACGTGGGCCGGTTTGCCCCCGGAACAGGCGCTTGAGCGCGCGCTCGACGCTGTTGAGCCGCCCTCCGCCATGCGCGCCGCCTTCCATGCCACGCTGACCAGCGGCAACGCTATCCGCCGGATCGAATACGACCCCTACGCGCCGCCCGCCGAACGCTTCAAGCTCACCCTCCGACAGGGAGACAATGACGAGCTCGACGCCGTCGTTGACGGCTGGCGCGCCGAACGGCAGGCCGACAGCCGCCTCTTTGCCGACGACCTCCGCCCCAGCCTCGGCGACGCCCGCATTGCAGGCGCTCCTGAGGCGATGGCCGTCGCCTTCAAGCACAGGATGTCGAAGAACGACACGGAGTTCGATGCGCCATTCTCGGCCGGCATGGCAGGCCGCGTGCAACTTGACCCGGTATCGGGCTTCGTCAGCCGCATCGATTACACGATCGAGCGCCCCGTGACGCTCGAGGACGGCACGGAGGTGTCGCAATACCGCCAGCGCTACAATTTCGGATACTCCGAACGCTGGGGCGTTTCTTACGTCATGGACTATGAAGTGTACGCCAAGGGCGGCCGCTGGGGCATCTCCGAGGAACGTACCATCAAGGTCCAGCTCACCGACATCGCCTTCGGCCTCGCGGGCGATGGCGAGCAGGACCTCGCTTCGCGCGAACAGCCCTACAATGTGGCGCCCAGCCTCATGGCCCGGGCCCAGTAGCCCGCGCGACAACGCGTCCCCAGCTATCATGCGCCGCCCGGTTGCCCCGGCCGAGACTCATAGCTTAGCTCCCCCGCATGGCGCTTCACATGATCAAGCTGTGCGTCGGCGCGGAAAACGTCGAAGACCTGGCCGAATGGCAGGACAAGTGCGTGGCCAGCATCACGAAGAAGGGCAAGCCGGCAACGCCCTGGCACGACACCCGCATGTCGCCAAAGCGCGCGACCGAAATGCTCGATGGCGGCTCCCTCTACTGGGTCATCAAGCACTTCATCATCGTGCGCCAGCGCATCATCGGCTTCGAGGAGTTCAAGGATAAGGACGGAAAATCCATGTGCCGCATCCTCCTCGACCCCGAACTGATCCGTACCAAGTCACGCAAGAAGCGCCCCTTCCAGGGCTGGCGCTATCTCGAGCCAGGCGACGCGCCGTCCGATCTCGACGGCAAGGGGCCCGCCCTGTCAGCCGATCTGGAAGCTGCGCTGAAGGAAGCGTTGGCTTGGTGAGCGTCTGAAGCTGCCACAACGCGGATGGTCGGTGTCGATCGAGATCTAACCATCCGTGCGCGAATCAACCCGGCCTGGCCCGCTCCCGAAATTCAGACGGTAGCCTTTGGATCCAGCTGCGATCTCTCGGGCGCGTCAGGGCGTTAACGGCGCCGTGCCCTCTGTAAACGAAACTCTCTCTCTCTCGCAGCCCGATTGCGCTTGCTACCTATTGTGGGGCGCTGAAAGAGCCGCCGGATGGCTTGATTAACCTTTGCTTCGCGCGACTGGCCGATTTTCCTCCTGTCAGTCGGGGGATTGGCAGACGAAATGAACGGCAGGGGCAATTGAATGCATGTCCGTATACGGAAGCGGCGCGAAAGCGTCGGCGAGGACCCATGCGAACCAGACGGGCAGCGAGGCTTCACCAGCGCGCTTCGCCTGCTGAACGGACTTGGGTCGAGGACGTCCGCTATCGAGGCGGCCGGTGTCGATGAAAGACTTCCAGCACTGATGGCGGCGATCAAGTCCGCAAGGCTGATCATCGAGATGTCGGCGCAAATTTCTGAGACAACCAAGCATCTCAAGCCGTGTGCAACTGCTGCACTTTTGCATGTTCGATCGGAGATTTTGCTGATTGCTAGCAAAGGTGGAGAGCGCTCCCAAAATCCGGCTGGCGCGCCTTATCCATGCCGGCTCTCAAGCGTCGCGCCTTAGTGCTCGACGTCAAGTTCTCCATCGACCAGCAAAGTGCGCCGCGCACGCTTGGAACCGGGTCGATGTATCGCGCTTTTTCAGGAGTTCTACAGTGAACACTCGTCAGAACTTGACCTTCAGCGCGTTGATTTCAGTTTTGGTGACCTTGGCGGTTGGGGCCATTGGCCTGACCGGCATGACCATCGTGGCGACCGGCGTTGATCGGGTCAGTACGCTCGCCGCCGCCATTCGAAATCACATGCAAGCGGACATGATGCACGACGCGCTTCGGGGCGATGTACTGCTTGCTCTGAAGGCAAGCGCAGAGGGCGACGGCGCCGCTGTTTCCGCGGCTGCCGCTGAGGTCCGCCAGCACAGCGAAGATTTCAAGGCGAGCATCGGACAAAACGCGCAACTGAAACTGTCCGACGACATAGAACAGACCTTGCTTGCCTTGCAGCCCCGCCTGGACGCTTACGTTGCGAGCGCAAGCGCCATAGTTCAGCTTGCAAGAACTGACAGCGCGGCGGCAAGCGCCGGGTTCCCCGAGTTCATCCGCAATTTCGAGGCCCTGGAGGCCGACATGGAGTCAGCAGGAGACCGGATCCAGAGCGCTTCAGGCCAGACAAACACTGATGTCACGCGGGAGAAGCAAACGCTCCAGATTATTATCGTCGCTGCTCTCATTGTCGCAGCTGCAATCATCGCCGCAGTGAATTTTCTCGCGATGCGGGGCATCATCAACCCAATTGCCAGCATGACCCGCGCGATGACCGCCCTGTCGGCAGGCGACACCACGACGGAAATCCCTGCGCGCAATCGGCGGGACGAGATCGGGCTGATGGCCAGGGCGGTCGAGATCTTCAAAAGCGGGATGGTGGAAGCCGCAAACCTTCGCGCCGCGCAGGGGGAGGCTGCACGCCGCGCCGTGACAGATCGCAGCAAGATCATGCAGGACCTGGCGCACGGGTTCGAGGTGTCGGTTGGAGGAATTGTCACTGCCGTAAGCACCGCAGCGACGGAATTGCAAGTCACTGCACAATCGCTATCGCAAACGGCAGGCCTCGCCTCTCGTCAGTCGCAGGTCGTGGCCTCAGCGTCGCAGCAGACGACGGACAATGTTCAATCTGTCGCCGCGGCCACAGAGCAACTGTCTGCATCGATTATGGAGATCGGCAACCAGGTGGACCGCTCGAGCGATGCAATCGCGGGCGCGGTAATGCAGGCAGGGCAGACAAACGAGAAGATCAAGGCGCTCGCCGCAGCAAGCCAGAGGATCGGCACCGTCGTTACGTTGATCAACGAAATTGCAGGCCAAACCAACCTTCTTGCACTCAACGCAACGATCGAGGCTGCCCGCGCAGGCGAGTCAGGTCGGGGGTTCGCGGTTGTGGCAGCGGAGGTCAAGAACCTTGCCACCCAGACGGCAAGGGCGACCGAAGAAATCGCAGGACAGGTTCGCGCAATTCAGGAAGCCACGAGTTTGTCGACGGAGGCGATCGAGGAGATCACGCTCACCATCAACCGGGTGCAGGAGTTCGGCATGAGCATCTCGTCAGCTGTTTCACAACAGGCCGCGGCGACTCAGGAAATCTCACGCAACGTCCAGCAGGCGTCCGCAGCAACGTCGGAAGTCTCGGAGAACATAAACGGCGTCACCGAAGCGTCCGCGGCGACAAGCTCCGGGTCAGCCGAGGTGCTGGACGCCGCAGCGCAGCTGGCCGAGAGCGGCGAACGCCTCAAGAGGGATGTCGAAGATTTCTTGCGGACCGTTCGAAGCGCTTGAGCTTGCTTGAGCGGGGCTGTTGCGGCGGAATCAACCCCGCCGCACAAACCCCACATTGTCGATGAGCCGCGTCTTGCCCATGCGCGCCGCCACGAGCAGCCGGCCGCTCGCCCCCACCGGTGCGCACTCCAGGCCGAACGGGGCCAGCGTGTCGGCGCGCCGCGCTTCGACATAATCGACCGAGGTGAATCCCGCGGCGAGGATTTCGGCCTTCGCCGCGTCCGTCGCCGCGCGAATGCCGGCGCCGCCTTCCAGCAGTGCCGCCGTCTCGCGCATCACGCGCGCCAGCCCTGCCGAACGCGCGCGCTCTTCGGCGGTGAGATAGGCATTGCGCGACGACATCGCGAGACCATCCGCCTCACGTAAGGTCGGCCCGCCCAAGATCTCGATCCCGAAGCCGAGGTCCTGCACCATGCGCCTGATCACCAGAAGCTGCTGGTAATCCTTCTCGCCGAACACGGCGACGTCCGGCCCGACATGCAGGAACAGCCGGCTTACCACGCTCGCCACGCCTTCGAAGAAGTGCGGCCGAACTTCGCCCTCAAGAATGTGGGAAAGGTCCTTCACCATCACCCGCGTCGAATCCCCCGGCGGATACATCTCAGTGGGCAAGGGGCAGTAGCAAAACGAACATCCCGCCTCGGCCAGCTTCGCAAGGTCGTTCGCCTCGGAGCGCGGATAGGTCGACAGGTCCTCATGAGCCGCAAACTGCGTAGGGTTCACGAAGATTGAGGATGCTGCCACATCCGTCTTTTCCAGCCCCAGCTTGATCAGGCTGACATGCCCGGCATGCAGCGCCCCCATGGTCGGCGCAAATGCGATGCGCTTGCCCTGCGCCCGCATCTGCCTGCGCCAGTCCAGCGCCTCGGCGCGGGTGCGGGCGACGACCATTCCGTTTCGCTTCGCCAAAACCAACCCTTCCAGAGCCGCAGACGTGCGGAGCGCCGATCAGGCGCGGGCTTCTAGGCCTGTTCCAGATGCGGATCAATCGCGCCAGACCGCGCAGGCGCCCTGAGGCTTTATCGGTCCTTAACCCACCCGACCGATCTTTCGCCGATGAGTGACTATCTCGTGAGCTACCTGCGATTGCTTGGGTTCAGCGTCTGCACGCTGGCTGTCGCGCTGTGCATGCGTTTTGGCCCGGCTGCGAACGCCGCAACGCCGGCTCCCGAACCACGCTTCTCCGCGCCGCCACCCGAAGCCGACATGGCCGCCCTCCCGCTGCCGCCGACCGAAGAAGAGCTGGTCGCAAGCCTCGAAGCGAAACTGACGGTATTGTCAGCGGAAATCGCCGATCTCACCCTGGCGCTGGACGTTCTGGGTCCCCTTCCGGATCATCCGGACCTGTTCATTCCGGTGATGCTGTCCGGCAGCGTGGACAGCACCCCCGCGGATACCGCGCGCCGCTTCTCGCCCGTCGCCCGTTCAGGCAATCCGCACTGCGGAATGACCCATGCCGGCCTCGCCGTCCTTGCCGGCCTCCAGCGGCGTACCTCAGATATTGGAGGCGCCCTGGCCAGGTATGATGCGCCGCCCCACAATGTCCGGATGGACTGGAACGATGCGGAAGACGCGACACTCGCCGCCCTGTGCGTAGAACTCTCCGCCGTCTCCGGCCCGCCCCGCGTCGTAGCGCCGATCCGGGCCTGGTAGCACGATGGTCGCCACGCTCATGACAGCCCCCAATGCAGGCTCCAATCTGGATACGATGGGCCGTAACAGTCTCGCGCATACGATCGTCGTCGGCAACGAAAAGGGCGGCGCGGGCAAGTCGACGGTGGCGATGCACCTGTCGATCGGCCTCCTGCGCATGGGCATGACCGTCGGCATCATGGACCTCGACGTCCGCCAGCGCTCTCTCGCCCGCTATCTCGAAAACCGCAGCCGCTGGATCCGCAACACCGGCGCGCCCCTGCCGATGCCGGAAATGGTCCGTATCGACGCCAGCCAGGCGCGTGACCTAGACGCGGCCGAGCAGGAAGAGTCCCGTCATTTCGAGGAGAGCCTCAAGCGTCTGTCGGGAAAGTGCAACTTCATCATCATCGACGCCCCCGGCGGCGACACTTTCCTCTCGCGCACCGCTCATTCCGCCGCGGACACGCTCATCACGCCGCTGAACGACAGTTTCGTGGACTTCGATCTGCTGGGCGATGTCGACCCCCAGACCCTCGAAGTCGCTCGCCCCAGCTTCTACGCCGAGCTGGTCTGGGAATGCCGTAAACAGAAGGCCCAGAGTAGCCGCAAGCCGATCGACTGGATCGTCATGCGCAACCGAATGTCGCCCCTCGATGCCCGCAACAAGCAGCGCGTGGGCGAGGCCCTGGAAAACCTCTCGCGCCGCATCGGCTTCCGCATCTCGCCCGGCCTGTCCGAGCGTGTGATCTACCGTGAACTCTTCCCCATGGGCCTCAGCCTGCTCGACCTCACCGACGCCGGTTCCAACGTCCCCTTCACGATGAGCCACGTCGCCGCCCGCCAGGAAATCCGCGATCTAATGATCGTGCTGAAACTGCCGGGGCTGGAAGGCAAGGACATAAGCTTCTAGGGCGCGTGCGGATTCCGATGATGACGCCCACCTATTCCGAACAATCGACGCCCATGCGTTCCGATAATTCGACGCCCACCATTTTGCGGTGCGCAGGCGGTGTGGATAAATCCCCTGCTAGGGGTCTAGGTCAAGC
>CAIMMO010000242.1 GCA_903842595.1 uncultured Alphaproteobacteria bacterium | reverse complement strand
GCGCGAGCGCGCAGAGGCGGTCTTAGGCTGGGCGATTAAACGTCCGGCAGAAGAAATTAAATATGCACCCGAATTTGTAAACAGCGCAATTTAATTCTAGGTACAGACTCTTCGCTCGAGAAGCTCTTCGAAGGCTTTGCTAGATTTGGAATGACTCGCGGAGCAGACTGGCGGCTTCGAATCTCACTGATTCTAAGCCGCCAATCTGGCCTAACCAACGCTGGAAGGGTCACTGACAGCCGGCGAAGTCAGTCCGAATCGCTTTCACTTTCGGACAGCTGCACATCGGCCGCAATCACTTCACCCTTCTGCGCGGCCGAACGAGCCGTCCCCATAGCCACTTGCCTGAGTTCTTCAAAGCTGAGTGTGACGCGATCCGGGGTAGGTGCCGCGCACAGCGTGGCCCATGCGTCCCGTGCGTCGTCCGTGATCTCCCGGTAGAGCCGGAGCGACTGGGAGCCGATCACCCAGCGGCCCATGCACGCGATGTCGCGCATGTCGAGGCCACGGTTGAACAAGCTCTGCGCCCCACCCTTGCGCAGGGAGTGGCCTGAAAACTCGGCGGCATTGTAGCCTGCTCGAGTCAGGGCTCTACGTAATCGCTTGATCACGTAATACTTGAGCACTGCCCGGTTGGATGAATCCGGGAACAGTGGATCTTCGGGGGCCGAATACAGCCTCCCGGGGGCGCCTGCCGCGACCGCTTCGACGAGCGCGCGATGCGGGCAGGTGGCGGTGCCGTTACGGGGAATGGGGAGATGGAAGCCCTCGTGGTTGACATCGGTCTTGCTGCGCGCTATAAAGATGTTGGCGCGGCCCTCTGCACTCAAGGAGTAGTCCTTCCGGCGTGGATAGAACTCGCCTGCGTGCGTCTCGGGCGCGAGCTCGCCAAGACGACACAGCCCGTGAACGGCTGTGGTGATGACGGCCCAGGTTGACCGGTCAATCGCCTTCGACAGGTCGAAGTCCGGGAGTAGCTTCCCGAGCATTTCGACTGTGACGGGCTTGCGGACGCGGGACTTCTTGGGGCGCAGATTGGTGCAACCCCGAAGCATCTGCGGACATATGGCCCGTACGCGATGGTTCCCCTCCGACAGACTCCGCAATGACGGCCCGAATGCCCGAGATGTAACTGGTGATGGTGGTGATCTCGTAGGTGGACCCGTTGGCTTTGCGGCGCTGGAACATGAATGCTGTAAACAGCGCGCAGTTGGTGTCGGAGAAATCGGACTCGACGATCCCCGGTTTGTCCGCTAGGAACGCGAGCCACAGCTTCCAGGCCGCGCTGCGACGCCCAAGGGCAGATTTTCCCAACCCCGCGGCGAGCAAGTTGTTGACGCTCGCCGCTAGGGCAGGATCGGCACGGACTGCGGGGTGGTCGCGTAAAGCGCTGCCCCTGGCGTTCGGGCCAGGAACGCGTCCACCTGATGTTTCGACAGCAGGTCAGCCCGCCAGTTGTCGTCTCGTTTGACAAGACGAGACTGGACACGGATGTGGTGCTGATGAGAGATGATGCCGATAAAATTGATCAGATGACGTATCTTTGGCATTTTTGAGGAGCGCCGATTGATTGCCGGCTTCGGCGTTGTCCGTGATGCAAAGCAGAGCGGACCCGCGAGAGACTCAGCGAAGGTGGCTACAGCCATCGCGATCGCTCGGAGTTCCAGCTCGCCCATAGCGCGGCTTTTTGCACGCATGGCGGACGCCAATTCTGCTCCCGTGAGACGGTGCGAGAACCAGTGGCTGGACGTCGGACAGAACGCTCCGATCCCGTCCATCGACGCGTCCGTCTCAACGACGGCTGTGTGGACGAAGGGCACGAAGGCCAACAGCGACGACCAGGGGGACGCCGTGAGCGCATCAATCCACCATTGGAGTGAAATCCCTAGCGACTGCGGCAAGGTTACATGGGCGCCGAGGCTGCGGCCGGCATGGCCGAGCGCGAACAGCTGGGCGATGTGAGGGCTGCCCCACCGAACCACACGCGTGAGGAAGGAGAGTTGACCTGCGAGTGAAAGAATGT
>CAIMMO010000241.1 GCA_903842595.1 uncultured Alphaproteobacteria bacterium | reverse complement strand
GTCAGTGTCATCGAGGAGGAAGCCGACCGGTTCGCTCTTGCGTCGCCTGCCGCAACGCCGATACTTACATCGCGCGCGGCCTGAGCCGGTACACTGCTTGGCCGCCCCAATTTACACCACTCAGGTGGACGTGACCGTGGCCCGCTGACCTGCCCCGGGATTATCGGGCCTCCACAAGCTTGAAAACGACCGGCAGTTTTGGGCCCCAAGACGTGAGTTCGTAATGTTTGGTCCGACTGTCAGGAGTCGGGGGGTATTCCGGCCATAGCCGGATTGCGTTTAACTTCACGGGATCATGCCTGCACGGAATTTGAGATTGCCTGCCGCCGCCGGGTGACCACTCGCCGTGAGCCACGCCTCGTGGCCGCGATGCCAGATGCCAAGGCATCGGCCTTCTGTCTCGCTGCTCCAGTGAATCGAAGCCCCTATGCTCGCCACCCTCGACAAGGCATCAACGCTGGTTGCGACGTGAGTCAGGTTGCCGCAACAGTCAGCTTCAGCACGTCCGCCCATGCGGCCAGTGCCGCGCGCTTCTCGCGCAAATACTCGTTCCGGTCATAGACTCGACTTACCGCTGAGCCGACAAGGTGGGCGATAACGCGCTCGGCGACTTCGTAGCCGACGCCCACGCGCTCGCTCGTCAGCATGGTGCGCCCCGTGCGCCGCAGATCATGCGGGCTCGCGTGATCTATGCCGATCAACTTGCACGACCGCGCCATCGCCCGCGTCAACCGCTTGCCTTCAAGCGGCGCTTCTCCCGACCGATCCGGAAAGGCGATGGAGTCGCCCGAGCGGTCGAAGGCCTCGCGGAAGCGCTCCATCGCCAGATCAGACAGGGGCACGGCATGAGCGCGCTTGCCCTTCATCCGTTCGGCGGGGACGATCCAGAGTCGGTCCGTCCAGCTGAACTCCTCAATGCGGGCGCCAACCACTTCACCGGCGCGCTGGAGCGTGAGCAGGCAGAGTTGAAGCGCTACCGCCGCTGACGGCGACAGGCCATTGACCGGGCGTTCGCCTTCCTCCCGACCGGGCGCAAGACCAGCGCCCGCATTGGCCCGCGCCGCTTCGAGGAAGGCCCAGAACCTGCGGATCTCATCCTCGGTGAGCACGCGCTCCCGGCTGTTCTCCGGGAAGAGGCGCTCGATGGCCAGGGCGGGGTTGGCCTCAATCAAGTCGCGCTTGAGGGCGTAGTTCAACACTTGGCGTACCATGGCATGCGCGCGGTTGGCGGTAATCTGCCCGCCGCCCGATCCGATCTTCTCGATCATGGCGATGATCTCGGCGCGCTTGAGGGCGGCGTAGCGGCGCTGGCCGATCTTGGGGAGGATGTGCTTGTCGAGCAGCCAACTCTCATAGGCGAGGGTTCTCGGCCGCTTGCGGCGGGCAGCGTCCACGTTGTACCGCGCGACCAGCGCGGCGAACGTCTCTTCCTTCTTGGCTTTTTCCGCCTTGATGGCCGCCTGCTTCTTGGCGACAGGATCGACATTCCGCACGGCGAGATCGCTCAACATCGCGACAGCTTTGGCGCGCGCGGCAACCAGTGTGATCGATCGCGCATCGCCGATGGCCGCCTCCCCTCGCCGGCCTTCAACCGTGTAACGGAGGATGTAGGATTTCGCGGAACTGGGGGTCACGCGCAGGAAGAGCCCGTGCACTTCACCGTCCGGCACGCGCAGCTTGCCTGAAACGGGCGCTGGAATTTCATTGACCAGGCGCTGAGTTAGCTTGTCTGAGCTACCGCCGGGGCGAGTTTTCGGCGCCCTCTCTGCCTTCGTCTGGCGTGGTCGGGAATGGTCCGCCGTGCCCCGTTTGAACTCGACCTCGACGACCTGTCCCATGCCAAGACCCCCAGTGAAATCAGCAGTTTGGACCCATCCTAAGCCCCGTTTTTGTGCCCCGTCCATGCCCCGTTTGAGCACCGGTTTTGGTCGGTTTTCGTCTGTTTCTGTCTGTTTTGTAATGTCGTGCTGGCGCGCTAACTTGTTGACACAACATCGATTATGATCGACTAGGCCTGATCTAGCCAGACCAACCCAGACGCCTGAATTTGGCTGGGGGACTAGGGGTCGTGGGTTCGAATCCCGCCGCTCCGACCATTCAGCTTCGGCAGACCGGTAACCGGTTTATCAGGGCGGTTAGCTCAGCTGGCAGAGCGCCTGCTTT
>CAIMMO010000240.1 GCA_903842595.1 uncultured Alphaproteobacteria bacterium | reverse complement strand
GTCTTCGTTTCTTCTGCCGTCCAGGCCATCGGCGTGAAGGACGTGTCCTTATGCGCGCCATTGCAGAATGGCTGATTTGTGGACTTGCCGCAGGCGCACCAATAGTACGTCTTGCCCGCTTCCACTTCGATTGGCTTCGGCGCCTTTTCGGCCACTACCGGCTGTCCGCTCATCCTTGTTCTCCTTCTCGTACGTCTCGATACGACCCTTGGCGGATCGCCCGACTCTCGCCGCGCCTATCGGCATGCGCAACTACATTGTTACCGATGGCAGGCGCGAACAACAATCGCTGTTCCGGCTCGCCCGGTCGGGCGGGCGGCAGATCACGCGTCTCGGTCACTGAGTATCGCTAGAGCGCTTGGCGCCTTCTGAGGTCGTTTTGCAGAACACGGTCATGGTGGTTTCGAGCTTTATCCTCATTGGTGCGCCGTTCTAGCGTACCGCGGGGCACGGCAGCGATCCTGGCCAGGAGTAGCTCGCCCTTCACGCGCTTAACCCGCCAACATTCGCTGGAGATTGTCCAAGGCCAGAGAAAAAAGGTCCAATGGCCTTCGCGAGCTTCGGGGCCGACGAATGAGGTGATCTCGTCTGTCAGCGTCAGCTTCGACGCACCGGAACCGGCGTCCAAGAACTCCATCGTGATGAGCGCCGCCATTGGAACGGCGTCGCCTTCGAGCAAGGTTTCCGAAAAGCAGATCAGCCGATCAGCTTCGACCAAAATTTTAGCGGACTTCAGTCCGATAGCGCATGCCACCCTTGGCGCCGCACTGCGTTGATTCTTATCCGCCGGTGCGAACGTCTTCATCGACTATGTGGACTTCTGCTGTGTCGCTCGGGGCTGACCGTACCTCCCGCGCGCGCGTATCAACATAAGCGGCGAACACTCGGTGCAGCGAGGCTTGGACAAAAACGCTCCATGTGAAGCGTTTCATGATGAACTGGCGTCGGAATTGCCTTTTTTCTGAGTTGACTTTCCAAACGGTCGAACCTGGCGCGCCACAGCCCACGGCGATCCCGGAACCACGCATCCAAGTCATCGAACGCGTCCGCGCGAATTGAACATGTCCGCACACGTCCCTGCTTTTTCGATCGGATCTGGCCAGCGTCCTCCAGCACCCGCAGATGTTTCATGAAGGGCGGCAAGGCCATCGGGTGTGACGCGGCCAACTCGCTGGCCGAAGCGGGGCCATGGAGCAGGCGTTCGACCACAGCGAAGCCCGTGGCATCTCCGAGCGCACGAAACCGGGCCTGTAGATGCCTATCTATTCGGATAAGCTGTTGGATCGCGACAACGGACGCAAGAACCATTACCCGTTTGGATTAGTCTTCAGTAACCTCTGGCGCCCTCGAGAACGCCAATATCGGTGGTCTCATCCGCCGACCCCGCACTGGTGCGCCGAAGTTACGAAGCGCAATTTTGGGGCCATCACATCCGCGCCCGCCAGTTTCTTTCCTTCGGCGGAGCCGCTTGTCAGCTGCCGTTCGCCGCTTCCCTTTAGGGTAGGCGGGAGATCGCCCGGAAGCCGCCATTGGTAGGGTTTGGTGGAGCTGGTTCGAGGGTGGATCGACCGACACCATCTTGCGCAAGATTATGTCGGTGACCGGGGTGTTCGGCATCGAGGCGATCGTTGCGCACCTGCTGCTTGTGCTGGCGCGCGAGACGACAGCAGCGAGAGTTCCGTCAAACCCAAAGTCGCCTTATAGATGGGCTCCAAGCTCAGGATGAAATTCAATGCCGGAAGATCGGGATTTCAGGGTTGTCGGGGTCGGCGCGTCTCCCTACACGCGGAAACTCCGTTCAGCTGCGCGGTTTCGACGTCTGCCGTTTCGGTTTGTGGTGGCGGGCAGCAAAGAGGCCAACGCCCTCCCGAAGCGGTCCTTACCTCTCTTCCCCTACTTCGTGGCGCCAGATGCCGACGGCGCGCTCACGCAGGTGCAATCGGACTCGACGCCAATCCTGACTTTCCTCGACGAGGCCTATCCGCAGCGGCTGCTGCGGCCGGCTGACGCCGCGCTTCGACTCCTTGACCTGTTGATAGAGGACTATGGCGACGAGTGGCTCAGCAAGTGCATGTTCCATTACCGCTGGTCTT
>CAIMMO010000239.1 GCA_903842595.1 uncultured Alphaproteobacteria bacterium | reverse complement strand
GGTCCTGCCGGAAACGATTCACGAGGGCCTGGACGCTGCGCCAGAAGCCCTCTGTTCGCTCTTCACTGGCGCAAGCTTCGGGAAGGTCCTGGTTCGCATCACGGACGATCCTGCCGATCGTGCCTGAGGTGATTTAGGCCGAGCGGCTGGAAGATCGTTGCCGCATCGCCGCTTCGAGCAAATATCACGGACCAGATCCATCGACACGCCTCCGCAAACGTAAGCGGCTGTCTTGCAGCGCGCTTAATTCAATGGGGAAGTCGTTGCAAAGCGCACCTTCGATTGACAAAACATTGCATCGGCCTATTTTCATGCCGTCAATTGATCCGGCTGATTTGGGAGACGATCGTCATGGCGAAAAACGGCAAGCTGAAACCCGCCGCCTGGGGCCGCTTTATGCCGGTTCAGAACCCGCAATCGGAGCCCGGCCCATGGCACTACCGCGGCACCGAGATGGTGATGGTTGAGTTCCCGACCGACGAGAAGGCAGCGCTCGCCGTGCTGCCGTCCGATCTTGAGCTGGTTGAGCCCGCAACCGCCTTCATGGTGATCGAGACCAATCACTGGACCACGCTTGGGCCCTACAGCGAGGTCTATGTCGGCATTCTGTGTACATGGAAGGGTGAACTCTATGGCTACGCCCCTGGCGTCTACGTGACGGGCGAGAACTCGCAGATCGTCGGCCGAGAAGTCTATGGGTTCGGCAAGAAGCGTCCGCATCGCATCGAGCTCATCAAGCACTCGGACGGCTCGGTTGAAGCGGCGATGGATGTGAAGCCAGGTGACCAGGCTCTTCGCGCCACCATGCGTCCGCACCAGAACCAGCCGGCGGAGGCCATCTCCGCGCTGCCGCTGATCTGCCTCAAGGTCGTCCCGGATGCCGAAGGCAGCGCACAGCCTTCACTGGCGCAGCTTGTATCGGTGCTTTTCAAGGCCAACGCTGTGGTCGGATCGGACGGCAAGGCAGAGGTCTACACCGGCCCGGGGCATATGCAGTTCGGCTCGCCCTCTGACGTTCAGTTCCCGATTAAGGGCGAAGCCAAGTTCACTTACGCGCATTTCCACGCCGACCTTCCCTATGGAAAAATCCTCAAGACATACAGCAGCGAGGAACTCAAAGCCTGCGTCTGATCCTTGAACTCGATCATTGTTCGGCACTCCCTGACCCACTCGAACCAGAGCTCTTGCATGGACGCCGATTCCTGCGGCGACGTTTCCACGTATTGCACGCCTCAAGAGAGGGCCTTCCTGATGGAGTTTGGCGCCAATGTGAGGCGGCGCAGAAAGGCCTTGGGCATGACTCAGAGCGAGCTTGCCGCAAGAATTGATCGAAGCATTCACCTCGTTGGCCGCCTTGACCGCGGCAAGAAATGGCCTGCGCTGAAAACTGTTATCGAGGTTGCGATCGCATTGCAGACCGATGTGCGCAGCTTGTTTCCGGAGAGCCAAACCGTCGCGTGATTCATGTCTGGCAGGTCTCTTCTGTGTGATTGGGTGAGGATCCCCCCCTGCCAGTCCGACGTTTCCCGCAAAACAGGGGCGCGCCAGATTGCTGGTAGCCCCTGTTCATCTTCGCCCGGTCGATCTCTACTCGGCAGCGACCGCAAAACCTGAGCCGGTCAGCTCAAACCTGCCCGCCGGAACAGGCGTAACCAACAGGTCTGGCAGATAGCCGGTTACGGCCAATGCCACGCCAACCTTGGCGGCAAGTTCGTCTTTCTTGAGCTTTCCGTATGCCTTGATCGCTAATTCCTGCGACCGTTCCGTCTGGTCGATAACTCCAGGCGCCATGGAAATGGCCGCAAGCAGGTCGGCCTTTGGCAGACGAGTCCAGTAAGACGCATCCGCTACCCAGAACTCACGCATGTCGAGATCGAGGATCTCCGCCAGTCTGTTGGCGAGCGACTGCCGCCGATGATCGGCCGGCGCGCCCTTCTCGTGCACAAGATCGACGGCATCCGCCACGATGACCGCCAGGACCGAGAGAAGGGTTTCGGGAGGCTGCATCAGGCACCAGTCGAGCACCTCGTCCTCATCGTCCGGGACATGCGCCAGAATTGCACTGCGGGTTTCAACGAACGCTTCCAGGTCGTCGACATGCGCGGCGCTCGCGGACACACCGACACCGGACAATTCGCTTCGGAACACGGTTCCCATCATCATCGCGGCAACAGTCACTGCAAGCGCGGTCTCCCGATCGCGCGCCAGCAGGAGACGGATCGCGCGTGTACGTGCCAGCGACAAATCGCGGATCACGGACTTTGGCAGACCGCAGGCAGTCTCAGGCTCTGGAGATGCGACCGCCTCGTCATGCACGAAGGCGTCATCACCGGCCTCTGCCCTCTCCAGTCGCTTGCGGATGTCCTTGATCGTCTTCTCGTCAGACTGCCGGACAACGCCCAGTGTGGCATAGGCTTCTCCGTCATGATTGATCGCGATGACCACGCCAGCGTGGGCAATTAGATCCTTGTTCCAGACTCGTGCTGTGTCAGGCGAAGTGAGAAATTGACCCCCTAGCGAACTGAGGAATTGACCCCCTCGGCGATTGGACGCGAGGAGGTTTGGATGACGATGGACGTTGGGGAAGATCCTGCATTGGCGAGGTCGCTGCAGGGGCAATTGATGCT
>CAIMMO010000238.1 GCA_903842595.1 uncultured Alphaproteobacteria bacterium | reverse complement strand
TTGCCGCCGCTTGCGGTGGTGATCAGCGGCGTGGTGACGCCGAAGACCTGCTTGTCGATGATGCGCCGTGTGAGGTCGATGCCGTTGACGATGTTGCCCCACTGGTCCGATCCGCCCATCTGGATGCGGCAGTCGAAACGGCGGGCCAGCTCCATGAAATCGTAGGCCTGCAACAGCATGTAGTTGAACTCAAGGAAGGTGTACGGCTCTTCGTTGTCGAGGCGGCGGCGCACGGTTTCCTGCGCGATCATCTTGTTGATGGTGAAGTGCTTGCCGTAGTCGCGCAGGAACTCGATCCACTTGATCTGGTCGAGCCATTCCGCGTTGTCGACCATGATGGCGTCGGTGGGACCACTGCCGAATTTCAGGAACGGTTCGAAGTTCTTCCTGATGCCGTCCATGTTGGAGGCGATCTCTTCGGTCGTTAGGATCGGGCGCGATTTCTCCTTGTCGGTGGGGTCGCCGATCTTGGTCGTCCCTCCGCCCATCAGAACGACTGGTTTGCCGCCGGCCTGCTGGAGGCGACGCAGGTTCATGATCTGGACGAGGCTGCCGACATGAAGCGACTTCGCCGTGGCATCGAAGCCGATATAGCCGCAGGGCACACCCGAGGCAGCGTAAGCATCGAGACCCTTCTCGTCGGTGATCTGGTAGACATGGCCGCGACCGATCATTTCCCGAAGGAAGGCGGATTTCTGAGCTGCGGGGTCGAGGGTCACAAGAGGCTCCTAAAGGTCTGTCAGACCGGAGGCCATCTCAGTATGCCGCCGGGGTTGGCGGCATGCATGGTCGCACCGCCGCTAGCTGAGCGAACGGCAGTAATACGCAGAGAGGGTGGAGCGGTGCGACATGGATGGGGTGATAGGACGTGATTGTCTGTGACGTCAAGGATGTGAGACCCTGCGGGCGAGCCGTGCTTGCGAGCAAAGGCGGAAGCGTTGCACGAAGCGGTCTACCTCCACGTTCCACCGGAAGGCGGCCTCCCACCATGGACGGGCCATAGACCCTTCAATGCGGTGGTCGTTGCGAGCTGCGCGGTCACAGACGGTTGGCAAGATCAGGTCAGTCATTGGTTGGTGAAGTCCGGCTCCCTCTACATGATGGCCTGGGGAGTCAATTGCAGCATATGGGACGATGCTGTCGATCATGCCGTACGGAAGTTCTACGAGCACAGCGACGTTCCTGACGCAGGATTCGTGATGACGACGTGGCACACCGATGACCCATTGGAAGAGGTGCTCTGGTACGCCCAGTTCTGCGGGAATACTGGGTACGCCGGTCAGCCGCTGGAACTGACGCTAATCATCGACATCAGCAGTGTGGAGCGCAGCTCTGAGCTTCTCGGCTTGTTCGAGCAATCGCGTGATTATCAGGAGCGAGCAGATTGAGGCATAGCAGCGTTTGTCACTGCCGTCTTTGCGCCAGCGCCGCACAAGATGAGAAGCCTATTGGGCCTTCGATATCATGCAGCCTGCAGTGACCCAGCGCGATGCCTTCGGCGCTCTGGTGGTCGACGACTTCGTAGCCAATCCATTCGCCGACGGGTTGACGATGGAGATACAGCGTTACGTCGGAATTGATGAAGTCGAGGCCGGTTTCCGAGCCGTTGGCGATGGGGCTTGTATAGTCGACCCCGGTCGCGACGCGGCTGAAGGGCGTATAGGGCTCCCCGCCTACCAACGGGCGCACTTCGCGCAGCCATGTCCGGCGCGGTCCTGGTGCGCGGAGGTCGTTCGCAACAATAGCGCCGGGCGGCAGGATGGGGCGCATCTCCCACTTGTCGGTGAACGGCTTTGGCGGTGGCGCCACCTGATCCGGCGGCGCGGCGTCCCAACCGGTTTGCGCCCAGACAGAGGCTTCAGGCTGCTGCGAACGACGGAGAAGCTGACAGGACGCGCGTGCTGAGGAGACGCCTCCGCTGAAAAGCTCCGCCTCTATCACCTTGATCCGAGCGCCCTGCCTGACGATGCGCGTGGAAACGGTGATCGGTGCGAGATCCGGCAAGCGATAGAGATCTGCCGTTAGCCTCGCTGGCTGGAGGTCTGGTTCGCCGAACTGCTGCTCGATGACATGCGCGAACAGGCCGATCATCACGCGAGCATGAAGATTGCCGGTCGGTCGCCACCAGCCATTGGCTCTGAGCGTTGGCGTGTAGGTGTTGCCCTCACGATGGAAGAACGGTTCTTGTGTCTCGGCCATGGCATCGACAGATGCCCGATGGCCCGAGGCGCTGCAAGCTCAGTTCGCGCGCTTGTAGCCTGTCGGCAGTGGTCCATAGCCAAAGTCGATACCGACCTTCGCAAATTCATCCCCAACGCCCGCAAGAATATCGACCGCTGGCGCAGGCGGTTCGAAGACCATGACGGATGCCGATCCGTGGCCGTCGGGCCTTCGCCCGGGACGCTGTGGTCTCGAGCTGTCCGTTCTGGATGAAGGCGACGTAGTTGCTGATCTTCTTCTGGAGCGCGCGGAAATGCGCGGCAGCGTCGCTCCAGTCCATCGGGTCCTGGATCACGAGGACAGCATGGCCTCAGGCCTGATCAATGCCGACCGCATCCACCGTGTTTGGGTTCGGCGTCAGGCCGGCTTAGGCGGCGGCAGCTTGGCGGCGTCCTTGATTGCCTTGGCCTCGGCGGCTTCCTTCTGTGCCTTCTCGAACGCCTTCATGCGCTTCTTCAGGTAGGCGGAAGCCGTCTTCTCCATGTCATCCAGTTTGCCCTGGAAGAAGTGGTTGGCCCCGGTCACGGTGGCGCGCTCGATCACCTCGCCTTTCTGCACGCGGACCTTTGTAAGCGAACGGTCGATGTCCTGAGGCGGAGCGACCACGTCCTTGTCGCCGGATATGATGATGCCGGATGCGGGGCAGGGGGCGAGGAATGAAAGATCATAGTGATTGGCTGGCGGCGCGACGGCGACAAATCCGTCGATCTCCGGACGGCGCATCAGCAGCTGCAGGCAGATGTAGGCTCCGAAAGATGAGCCTGCGACCCAACACTGGCTTGGCGCTTCGTTGAGGGACTCGAGGTGATCGAGCACGTAGGCGGCGTCGGAAAGCTCCGCGACGCCTGCGTCGAACTGTCCCTGCGAGCGGCCAACGCCACGAAAGTTGAATCGCATGGTCGAGAAGCCATGGGCCGCGAACATTTCGAACAGGGTGATCGTCACCGGGTCCTGCATCGTGCCCCCCGCCTTCGGGTGAGGATGAAGAATCAGAGCAATGGGCGGATTCTCGCCCGGGGCCTGCGCATAGCGGGCCTCGATCCGCCCTGCTGGACCCGAGATGATCAGTTCGCCCATGACTTGCTCACGATATCTGCATCAGGCGGTGCTGAGGGAAGTGGTGCGCCCGAGGTGGCCGACAAACACTATTTCGGGTCCGGGTTTCAAGTATTTCGTGTGATCCGCGCGCGTTGGCGCAGCGTAATACAGACGAGGCCGTATCACCGGCCCCACCAGATCAGGTGCTCCCATGCGCATGAGTTCCAAGGGCAGGTACGCGGTTGTGGCGGTTCTGGACGTGGCTGGAAATGCCGGCGCCAGGCCGGTTTCGCTTGCCGACGTCGCCGTGAGACAGCGGATTTCGCTCTCCTATCTCGAACAACTGTTCGCCATGCTGCGACGGGCTGGGCTCGTTGCTGCCTCCCGTGGCCCGGGCGGCGGCTACAGGCTGCAGCGCCCGGCGGGTGAAATCACGGTCGGACAGGTATTCCAGGCGGTCGATGACCCGGGGGCCAGCACCGAAGCCGGAGCCCGTGACTGGTCGGAAGGCCCCGCCGCCGGGCTGTGGGACGCGCTTGATGCACACATCGAGCGGTTCCTTGAGCGGGTTACCCTCGCTGACCTGCTTTCGGGAACCTACAAGCGCGCGTTCGGGTTGGATGCAGTCGAGGATCGGCAAAGCCTGTCGGCCTGAGACGAATTGGCGTAGAAGCCGGGGCATGACCCCCGCGCGCCGGATCTATGCAGACTACAATGCGACAGCGCCCCTTCGCTCCGAGGCGAAAGTGGCGATCGCGTCCGCTTTGGACATGACTGGCAATCCGTCGTCCGTTCATGCTGAAGGCCGGAAGGCGCGGACGCTGGTGGAGGGTGCTCGCGAGACCGTCGCTGCGGCAATCGGTGCGTGCCGGGACGATATCGCCTTTACAGGTGGCGGGACGGAGGCGGTAGGAGCGCCGCTGCGTGCAGCGGTTCTGTTCGGGAATGTCAGCCTGTTGATCTCGCCGATCGAGCATGATGCGGTGGCAAGCCATGCGTCGCGGGACGACCACCACAGCTGGTTCGTCGCGGCTGACGGTGTTGTCGATTTGGATTCATTAAAAGCAGACGTGGCAAGGACGGTGAGGCAGGGACTGCGACCTCTCGTCTCGCTGATGCTGGTCAACAACGAAACCGGCGTGATACAGCCGGTTACGGAGGCTGCCGAGATCGTTCACGCAGCGGGCGGGTTGATCCACTGCGATGCGATCCAGGCTCTGGGCAAGATAGATGTGTCGATCATCGACCTCGACGTCGATTATCTGTCTCTGTCGGCGCACAAGATCGGCGGACCACATGGCGTGGGCGCACTTTACGTGAAGCCGGGCGCGCCGTTTCGTGCGGTTCAGACCGGAGGCGGCCAGGAGTTCGGGCGTCGCGCCGGAACAGAGAATGTCGCCGGGGTTGTCGGATTTGGCGCCGCTCTGGAAGCCGCATTGCATGGCATTGCTGGCTATCGCGCGCTTGCGTCCCATCGCGACCGGATGGAGTCGCGGCTGAAAGCGGTCGCGCAGACCTTGCAGGTTCACGGCGGCACAGCGCCACGTATTGCGGGTGTTTCCTGTATTGGCATTGAAGGTCTGCCTTCGGAAACCCAGATAATGGGGCTGGACCTGGCCGGCTTTGCGCTTTCTGCTGGCTCTGCCTGTTCGTCGGGCAAGGTGAAACCCAGCCGTGTGTTGACCGCCATGGGCCTCAGCGATACCGCCGCGCGATCGTCCATCCGGGCGAGCTTCGGCTGGAATTCGACCCCGGGTGAATTTGAGGCTCTCGCTGATGCCTGGATCAAGATGGC
This sequence comes from uncultured Alphaproteobacteria bacterium, assembly GCA_903842595.1. GTDB lineage: Bacteria > Pseudomonadota > Alphaproteobacteria > Caulobacterales > Hyphomonadaceae > UBA7672. Next base: position 43,776 of record CAIMMO010000238.1, on the reverse strand, counting down.
CGCGCGGGCGCGTCCGCAACTGGTGAATTCGAATGCTGACGCCAATGCTTGACGCAGCGAGCAGTGAGGCCAGTACCGCGCTTGCTGTCTATGGCACGCTCGCTCCCGGCAAGGAGAATCATGGGCAGATCGCCATGATTGCCGGCAGCTGGAGCCTCGGCACTGTGGGCGGCCGGCTTGCGTCGAAGGGGTGGGGCGCGGCGCTTGGCTATCCGGGCCTTGTGCTGGAGCTGGAAGGCCCGGTTGTCGAAGTGCACGTGCTTGAGTCCGACGACCTGCCGACCCATTGGGCGCGGCTCGATGAATTTGAAGGTCCGGGCTACCGGCGCCTGCCAGTAACTGTGGAGCTCGCGCCGGCGCCGCGTATTGCTTCGATCTATGTTCTCGCGGAGCAGGCATGAGCGACGGACGCGACCTTGTTAAGGACAGCATTGACCGCGGGACGGTAGATGCCGCGCGCGAACTTGAGTCAGACAAGTACGCCGAAGGATTCGTCACCGACATCGAGATGGAACTCGCCCCCAGGGGGCTAAGCGAGGATACCGTCCGCTACATCTCCGCCAAGAAGGAAGAGCCGGAGTGGATGCTGGAGTGGCGTCTTGAGGCCTTCCGGCGCTGGAAGGAAATGGACGAGCCGACCTGGGCGATGGTCCACTATCCGAAGATCGACTACCAGGACGCGCACTACTACGCCGAGCCCAAGGGCGGCGCGAAGTACAAGTCGATCGCGGATGTGCCGCAGGAAATTCTCGACACCTATACGAAGCTCGGCATTCCGCTGAAGGAGCAGGAGGTCCTGCTCGGTGTCGAAGGTGCGATGGAGACTGCCGCCGCCGCGCGCGAGACGCCGCGCGTTGCGGTGGACGCGGTGTTCGACAGCGTCAGCGTCGCGACGACCTTCCGCGCCGAACTGATGAAAGCCGGCGTGATCTTCATGTCGATCTCGGAGGCCATCCGGGAGTACCCTGACCTGATCAAGCAGTATCTCGGCAGCGTCGTTCCCGTGACCGACAACTTCTTCGCGACGCTGAACTCCGCGGTGTTTTCGGACGGGACGTTTGTCTACGTACCGAAGGGCGTTCGCTGCCCGATGGAGTTGTCCACTTACTTCCGGATGAATGCGAAGGGCACGGGACAGTTCGAGCGGACGCTGATCATCGTCGATGAAGGCGGGTATGTGTCGTATCTCGAGGGATGCACGGCGCCGATGCGTGACGAGAACCAGCTGCACGCAGCGGTGGTTGAACTGGTCGCGTTGGCGGATGCTGAGATCAAGTACTCGACCGTGCAGAACTGGTGGCCCGGAGACTCCGAAGGCAAGGGCGGGGTCTACAATTTCGTCACCAAGCGCGGTGACTGCCGCGGCGCACGCTCGCGCATCTCATGGACGCAGGTGGAGACGGGCTCCGCTATCACCTGGAAGTATCCCAGCTGCATTCTGCGGGGCGATGACAGCCAGGGAGAGTTCTACTCCATCGCGGTGACCAACGGACGCCAGCAGGCGGATACGGGCACCAAGATGATCCACCTCGGCAAGAACACCAAGTCGCGGATCATCTCAAAGGGGATTTCTGCTGGCAGGTCCAGCAACACCTATCGCGGGCTGGTCTCGATACACGGCAAGGCTGCCAAGGCGCGGAACTTTACGCAGTGCGACAGCCTGCTGATCGGTCAGAACTGCGGCGCGCACACCATCCCCTATGTCGAGAACCGCCGCGGCGATGCTCAGCTCGAGCATGAAGCGACAACGACAAAGCTGTCCGACGACCAGCTCTTCTACGCCCGCCAGCGCGGCATCGGCGAGGAACAGGCGGTTGCGCTGCTGGTGAACGGCTTCGTCCGGGATGTTCTGCAGAAACTGCCGATGGAATTCGCGGTTGAGGCGCAGAAGCTGCTTGAGGTGAGCCTCGAGGGGAGTGTGGGGTGAGCACACTGTCGGGGCTGATCATGCGCCTGGAACGGCTCCCGAGCACTGATGAACTCAATAGGGCGATCGCCGGGAGGAGCATTGATCTGAAGCTGGACGCTGCGGTGCGTCTCACGCCACCGGTCACGGCCATGATTGGCTTTACCCTTGGCGGCGAGCGGGCCCTTTTTGAGTACGGCGTTGAGCCTCTGCAGGCCCTTATAGACGCTGGCGAGGCGCCTGCGCGCGCGGCTGATGATGGCGACCTCGTCCTGTGGTTCGAGACGCGTGGCGATGCGTCGATGGTCGCCGCAATGCATGTTCAGGCGGTGCTAAGCGAGCGTTGGGGCGCTGCGGGCTGGGTCGAGGGCGAGCTGATCCCGCCTGCGCGCCATTCTGCTGATTGCGTCGACGCTGTACGCACCTTGCCGGAGATGCGTGCGCGTATCGCCGAAGTGGAGGCGTCTGATGAGTTCAAACGTCACGTCGAGGCGACCCACCGGGCGTGGCTCGAACGGGAAAAGCCCAAGACGTTCGCCCACTGGATGAAGCGGCTCCTACGCAATAGAGGTCCAGACATTGTCGGCTGGACCCTAGCTGGAGCGGTGTTGGCCGGCCTTCTGCTCTGGTCACAGACCGCGGGCAAGCCAGACTAGCCAGTCGTGAACCCATGACCGACATCCACATCATCGATCTCAAGCCCCAGGCCGGCGCCGGTATCGAGGCATTCGTGCGCTGGGTCGATGTCGGCTCTTCAATCCGCCGTACCTTCGATCGGTTGTATGCGCCCGACGCGCTTACGCCCGGGCACGGACACAACTTCATTCTCTATCAGAACGAAACCCGCGAGGGAGCGACGCTGTTGATCGGCGTACTGGACCGGGATCCCGGCGGCGGCGACCCTGACGTGAAAGCAGTCCATGTTCCGGGCGGCCGCGTCATCACGGCGCCGCACCGGGGCGACTACGCGTCGATGCCGGCGACGTACGGTCGGATTCATGACGAGATGAAAGCCCGAAAGCTGAGGCGGGCGCCGATGTCGCTGGAGATCTATGGGGACTGGGTCGACGACCCGGCCAAGGTGAAGACCGATCTGCACATTTATCTCGCGGTGGCGATCTGATTGATTACGGCAGCGTAAGCTGGCGCCCCGCGGTCATCTGCATTATTCCCGGCGGATCACGAGGGGATCCTGCATGAGACTTCACCTTGCAATCTGCGCGATGGCTCTCGGCCTGGCGGCCTGTTCGCCTGCGCCGACCGAAGAAGCGGGTGCGAACGCCAAGCGTCTGCACCTGCCTGAATGCGCCGCTGTCGAAGCGGAGGATGCAGGCGCGGACGGATGGAAGCACCCTGACTGCCGGATGATGCTGCCCGATCAATCCGGCATTGCGATCGAGGCGCGCTATACGCCGGCCGAGGACGACTCCACAAAGGTCACCGTTCAAATCGTCGCTGCGGGCGACGCAACGCTCCAGACCATCGAGGAGCGGATGGGCAACACGTTCAACGGACCGACGCTGGAAGACGTCGACAAGGACGGGATGGTGGACATCCTCATCCCGCTCGAAACCGGCAATGTGAACACGACCTGGGCGTTCTGGAAGCAGATGAGCGAAGGCAAGTTCGCGCGCGTAGGCGAACCCAGCGGCGTCGACATCGACAAGACCGACAGCGGCTACCTTGCCGTGCAGGGCCGGTCGAGCGCAGCTGAGTACTACGTGACGTTCTACAAGCTGGCCGGCGAGACGCTTCAGCAAGGCGTGACGGTGCGCGTGACGGTGCAGGGCGAGCCGGACAAGATCACTGGCGTGGAATGCGCGATCGAGGTGGATGAGCAGCTGGCGGCATCGGGGCTGACCGCAGAGGCCGGGCAAGCGCAATTCTGTGCAGAAGCCCCCGTGCAGGCGTTAATCAAGGACATGGCGCCTGTGCCTGACGCCGCTGTGGCCCCGGCTACGACGACACCTTAGGCGACAGCACTGGACATTTCGGCGCGGGGGCTGGAAACACCCAACCAGTTTGGCCGGAAACCTCGCGCAGACGTCTCGCGTATTGGGGGCGCTGGGCCTATCTAGAGGGTCCGGGACGTGTGGCGTTCCGCGTTAGCAGGCTTTTCATGCTGGAACTGAATAACCTTCACGCACGCGTGGTTCCCGAGGACGGGCCGTCGAGAGAGATCCTGAAGGGTCTCTCGCTCTCCGTGCCCGCCGGGGAAGTCCACGCGATCATGGGGCCGAACGGCTCCGGCAAGTCGACCTTGTCGTATGTCCTCACTGGCAAGCATGGCTACGACGTGACGAGCGGCTCGGCGACGTTCGATGGCGAGGATCTGTTGTCGCTTGAGCCGGAAGTGCGGGCGGCGAAAGGGCTGTTCCTGTCCTTTCAGTATCCACTAGAGATCGCTGGCGTGCCGGTGATGACGTTCGTGCGTGCCGCGATGAACGCGCAGCGCAAGGCGCGGGGTGAGCCTGAGGTCTCGGCGCCGGAGTTCCTGAAGCTGTCGAAACTGGCCGCGACCAGGCTGCGCATCGATTCCGACATGCTGAAGCGGCCGCTGAATGTCGGTTTCTCGGGCGGCGAGAAAAAGCGGCTCGAAATCTACCAGATGCTGATGCTTCAACCGCGCTTCATGATCCTAGATGAGACGGACAGCGGGCTCGACATCGATGCGTTGAAGGTGGTGGCCGAGGGCGTCAACGCGTTGCGCGGCGCAGGTCATGGGATGCTGGTGATCACGCACTATCAGCGCCTCCTCGACTACATCAAACCGGACCGCGTCCACATCCTCTCGGCCGGGCGCATCGTGAAGTCGGGCGGGCCGGACCTTGCGCTGGAGCTCGAGAAATCCGGCTATGACCAGTTCCTGAAGGTCGATTGATGGACCTCGCCGACCTGCCATCGCGTCGAACAGAGGCCTGGAAATGGTCTGACCTTCGCGCGGCCATGAGCAACCAGGAATCCGTGCTGATCGGCACGGGGGCGATGCCGGCCGAAGGGCCAATCGCTGCGCTCGCCGAGATGTTTGGCGATGGCTACGGCGCGAGCGCGCTTGTGGTCGAGGCGCCGGGTGAGACATTCGAAAGCGGGATCACCGAAGGCGATGCAGGCCAGTATGGCAGCGTCATCGTCAAGGCCGGCGCGACGGCGACAATGATCGAACGGATCGGCGTCTCGGGTTCGCGCTTGCGGCCCTTCCTTCCGTCGTACGCCAGGATCGAGATCGAGCCCGGCGCCGCGCTGCATCGGATCATCGTGCAGGCAAATTCAGCCCCAGGGGACGAACGCGACGCGGCAATCGTTCTCAACGAGGTCGTCGTGAAGCTGGGCGAAGGCGCATCGTTTCGGCAGTTCGTTGTCGCGGAGGGCTCGCGGCTGACCCGGATCGAGACTTCCGTTACTGCAGATGAAGGCGCAGTCGTCGAGATGAATGCTGTCTACCTCGTCGCTGCAAACCGGCATGTCGACCTGACATCGCGTGTCGCACACGCCGCGCCAGGCGTGCATACGCGGCAACTCGTTCGCGGCGTCGCACGCAAGGGTGGACGCGGCGTGTTCCAGGGCAAATTCCTGGTCGAGCGCGCAGGGCAGAAGACCGACGCCGAGATGGCGCACAATGCTCTTCTGCTTGAGGAGGGCGCCGAGGTCTTCGCCAAGCCTGAACTGGAAATCTATGCCGACGATGTCGCCTGTGCGCATGGCAACACGGCGGGCCAGATTGACGAAAATGCGGTCTTCTATCTGCGCCAGCGCGGCATTCCAGACACCGAAGCGCGCGCGATGATCACACGGGCTTTCCTGCTGGAGTCTCTGCCGGACTGGATGGATGAAGTCGTCCGCGCCGAGGTCGAGGCGCGGATTGATGCCTGGCTGGGTGGCGCGTCATGACGTTTGATGTCGACGCTATCCGCAAGCAGTTTCCAATTCTCGGCCGAGCCGTTCACGGCAAGCCGTTGGTCTATTTCGACAATGCGGCTTCGGCGCAGAAGCCGGATTCGGTGATCGATGCGATGGCGGGCGCCATGCGACACAGCTATGCCAACGTGCATCGCGGGTTGCATACGCTCGCGAACGAGACGACGCAGGCTTATGAGGCTGCGCGCGAAGCGGTCCGCGCTCTGATCAATGCCGGGTCCGCCGAGGAAATCGTCTTCACAAAGGGCGGCACCGAGGCCGTCAACATCGTCGCAGGGGGGGTCGGTGCGAGCATCCGTCCGGGCGACGAGATTGTACTCTCGATCATGGAGCATCATTCCAACATCGTGCCGTGGCATTTTCTGCGCGAGCGCAAGGGCGCGGTGCTAAAATGGGTCGAGACGCTGGCTGACGGCTCGCTCGACATGGAGAGCCTTGCGCGGCAGCTGGGCCCGAAGACGCGCATGCTGGCGCTCACGCATATGTCGAATGTGCTGGGAACCGTGCCGGATGTGAAGACCGCGATTGCCATGGCGCATGGCGTCGGCGCGCAGGTCCTGCTCGACGGCTGTCAGGCGGTCGTGAACCTCAGCGTCGATGTTCGTGATCTCGATGCCGACTTCTATGTCGGCACGGGTCACAAACTTTATGGGCCTACAGGGATTGGCTTCCTTTATGGCAAACGGGATGTGCTGGAAGCGCTGCCGCCGTTCGAAGGGGGTGGAGAGATGATAGAAACCGTCGGTCGTGACGGTGTAACCTACAATTCGCCCCCCCACCGTTTCGAGGCCGGCACGCCGCCCATTCTCGAGGCGATTGGTCTGGGGGCGGCCATAGGCTGGCTGCAGGCGCAGGACAGGCAGGCGATACACACCCACAAGCAGACCCTCCTGACGCGCGCGACGGACGCCCTGAGGGGCGTTAATGGCCTTACGGTTCACGGAACCGCACCTGGAAAGGGGCCGGTTCTGGCGTTTTCCATAAAAGGCGCCCACCCGCACGATCTCGCCCAGATTCTCGACCGACAGGGGGTGGCGATTCGGGCTGGTCATCATTGCACCCAACCGCTGATGTCCCATCTTGGAGTAGGGGCAACCGCCCGGGCGAGCTTCGCTCTCTACAACACGGTCGAGGAGGTCGACACGTTCGTGGTGGCGCTTTCCAAGGCCCGGCTTATGCTGTCATAGAGAGCCCATGGCTGACGACCTGACACACCAGATCGCTGACGGCGCCCCGGAGGGCGGTGCAAAGCCGTCGGCGATCCCGCAGGACGAACTCGACCGGATCACGGACGACCTGATCCAGGAGCTCAAAAAGGTCTATGACCCTGAAATCCCTGTCGATATCTACGAACTGGGACTAATCTACAAAGTCGATATCAATGACGACCGGCATGTTGACGTCGAGATGACGCTAACGGCCCCTGCATGCCCCGTAGCCGGCGAAATGCCGGGCTGGGTGGAGGACGCTGCACGCAAGGTGGAGGGCGTCAAATCTGCCAAGGCGACCATCGTTTTCGACCCGCCATGGGACCCGTCACGGATGAGCGACGAAGCCCGTCTCGCCCTCAACATGTTGTAAGCGGGTTTGCTGTAACCACATAGGTATCATGGCCAGACGTCCCCGCCCCAAGGTTGTGACCCTCTCAGACGCCGCTGCTGCGCGTGTCCGTGAGGTGCTGGCTGACAGGGGCGGCGGGTTTGTGCGCGTGGGCGTGAAAAACGCCGGCTGCGCGGGAATGGAATACACGATGGAGTTCGTCGATGCCGTCAGCGCAACAGACGAGCGGGTGGATGACAATGGCGTGTCGATCGTGATCGACGCCAAGGCCGTGCTGTTCCTGCTCGGTTCCGTGGTCGACTACGAAGTCTCGCCAATGCATTCCAAGTTCACTTTCCGCAACCCGAACCAGACGGACGCGTGCGGCTGCGGCGAGAGCGTCACCATCGTTCCGGCGCAGGCTGCCGAGTAACTGCGGTCACGCTGGAGACCGGGTTCCTGATGTCAGACTGTCTTGGCGGTGTTGCGCGGGTAGGCTTCTCGTCCAGCGCCGGCGTACTGCTCAGCCGTGCGTGTCACCCAGAATCCACTGGTCGACCCTGCTGGCGATCACCGCAGCGCTCCTTGTCATTCCCAAACCCGCCGAGGTGCGCTGGCTATACGACGCGGTCTGCGTGATCATCCTGTTTCCGCGGCTCATCCTGGCGGGCACGCATAGCGAGCCGGCGTCACCGAAGCTGCTGTGGCTGTTTCTGCTCGTGGGCGGTTTCTCTTACGCGCTCTGCGCCATCCACACACCCGTCCTGTGCTTCGGGCACGTGCTTGCCGAGATGAGCCCTGAGCAGTCCTGCAAGCCGCCAATGCTGCCATTATTTGCGCTCGCCTGCGGGGCGGCTGTTGCAGCGGATCTGATGAACGACCAGCCGGTGCGTAGAATTATTGCCTAACGCCTTTCCGAGAGGCAGCGCAGGCGCGCCGTGGCGCCACAAGACGACGCAATGCCGAAGGAATAGGTCTCCCCTAGGCCGCCGAGCTTGCCGGTATAGGCGGCAACTGGGTTTCGAGGGTAACCCGGTTCCGTCCGCTACGTTTGGACATGTAGAGACATTCATCCGCGCGGGAGATCAGTGTGCCGACTGTTTCGCCGGGTACGTAGATTGCTGCCCCGAATGAGACGGTGACGGCGCCGATCGTCTCGTTTGTGGAGCGGCGGACGAGGCGCTTGGCCTCGATTGCCGAGCGAATCTGGTCTGCGATGCGGCCGGCGTCTCTGAGCGAGGTGCGCGGCATGATCACGGCGAACTCTTCGCCACCATAGCGTGCGACCAGATGGTCGGGCAGAGCGAATTTTGTGAGGGCCGAGGCGACGAAGCGGATGACCTGATCGCCCGTCTGATGGCCCCATGTGTCGTTGAACGACTTGAAGTGGTCGATGTCGCCCAGCAGCAGAGCCAGCTCGGTTCGCTCCGTGTCGGCCTCCTCCTTGCGTAGGCGAAGTGTCTCGTCGAACAGCTTGCGGTTCGCAATGCCGGTTAGTGCATCGGTCAGCGCCTCGGCACGAGCCTGGCGCAGGGACGTGCGCAGTTTCTCCATCTCCTGGCTCGACTGGGCGAGCTTATGGGAGAGGGTGGAATTCTGCTTGGACATTTCGGTGGTGGCGGAGGCGAGGACGTTGATCAGGCGCTTTAGTGCATCGCCATCGATGGTCGAGTTCTGCAGCGAGTCTGCTGCGACGTTAAGGGTGGCGCCGTAGCGCTCTGTTGTGGCGCCAGCCCGCTTGAGAGCGTCAAGCGCGTCCGCGATCTCGTGGGCGATCCGCGTGCCGGTTTCCATGACCTGGGTCGACAGGTGCGTGGTCGAGAAGAACCGCTCGTAGATCTGTTCCATGTCATCGGACGAAATGGGCTTGCCGCTTGCGATCAGCTTGTCGACGGCCTGACGAAGGTCTGGCGAGGCGTGGGTCAGGTAGGTTAGCCAGACTTCGTAGTTCTGCGGGCTCACGGGAAGAATCTGACGGCCGATTTCGGCGATCGTGCGGTGCCCGAGAAGTACACCTTCAGGCCCGGTAAGTTCACTGTTCAGCATGTCGCCCAAATCCTTGGAGACGCTGCGTGTCCCACGCAGTGTCCGCGCGGATTCTTGAACGAAAGCTGTTACGGATTGGCTAAGACAGGGTGGGCATGTTCGGAAAGTGTTTACCAGCGCGCCTAGGCGTCCTGGCGTTTCCCGAGGGTTCGGAGCAGGAAAGCTGGGACGTGATCGCCCATGCCCTTGAAGTTGTCGTCACCGCCCTGGCCCTCGCCGGGCTGGCGCTCCCCGTGTCGATTGCGGCTGCTTTCCCGATTCGGCTGGCCGCCACTCTCTCTGGGCCGGCTATCCCTGTCCCGCCCACGTTTGCGGTCGCGTCGGCCAGAACGCTCCGGCTGGGTTTGGTCCTCAATGCGGGCGGGCGGCTCCGCCACGACCTCGAGAGCTTCAAACGGGACGACCGGAATAGCGACGGGTTCGGCCTCAACGGCTGCTGGCGCTTCTGACCGCTCCTCGCGGTCAGGGCCGCGGCCGCGACCGCCTCTGCCGCGCTTGCGATCGAACCGGTCACGGCCGGTAGCGGGTCCGCGGCTACGCGCTTCACCGACGGCGTCGTCCATGCCTTCCGGAACGAAAATCTCGACATCCTTGGAGATGCGCTTGGCAACGGCGTCCCAGAGGCGGGCGTCGCCGGGGGAGACAATGGTAAAGCTCTCGCCCGATCGGCCGGCCCGGCCTGTGCGGCCTATGCGGTGGACGTAGTCGTCGGAATTCGGCGGTGGGGCGTAGTTGAAGACCTGGCTGACTTCCGGAATGTCGAGGCCGCGCGCAGCGACATCTGAAGCAACGAGAAGCTTCAGCTCCTTGTTGCGGAAGCGGTCGAGCGTAGCGGTCCGCTGGCTCTGCGGAAGGTCGCCGTGGATAGGGGCAGCGTCGAAGCCGTGGCTCGCAAGCGACTTGGCAACGATGTCCACCTCCGTCTTGCGGTTGCAGAACACGATGCCCTGGTCTGTAGAGCGGGCCTTGATGATCGAGCGCAGGACAGCGCGTTTCACCGTGTCCTCGTTGGACGGGCAGTGTGTGACATACTGCTTGATCGTCGAAGCCGTGGTGGCGGGCTTCGATACCTCGATCCTTAGCGGATCCTTCTGGAACTGCTTGGCGAGACGGGTGATCTCCGGCGGCATTGTGGCCGAGAACAGCAGGGTCTGGCGCGTCTTGGGCAGCAGCGTGCAAATCTTCTCGATGTCCGGTATGAAGCCCATGTCGAGCATCCGGTCAGCTTCGTCGATCACCAGCATCTGTACGCCTGTCATCAGCAGGCCGCCGCGCTCGAAGTGGTCCATCAGGCGGCCGGGCGTGGCGATCAGAACGTCGACACCGGCAGAGAGTTTCTTCTCCTGGTCGCCGAACGAGACGCCGCCGATCAGGAGCGCCATGTTGAGCTTGTAGCCCGCGCCATACTTCTCGAACTGTTCGGCCACCTGGGCGGCGAGTTCGCGGGTGGGCTCGAGGATCAGGGAGCGGGGCATACGGGCCTTGGCGCGGCCCTGTCCCAGCTTGTGGATCATGGGCAGGACGAAGGCGGCGGTCTTGCCAGTGCCGGTCTGGGCGATGCCCGTGATGTCGCGTCCACCCAGGACGGCAGGGATGCCCTGTTCCTGAATCGGGGTGGGGGTCGTGTATCCAGCGCCCTTCACGGCTGCCAGGATACGGGGGTCGAGACTGAGCTCGTCGAATGTCATCAGATTGGTCTTCTGGGGCTCGAAAGGCCGGGCCACGAGCGAAACGCACGCTTTTCGGGGACTGCGGGAGCAATAGGCCCCCCGGTTCCCAAGTCAATCCCGAAGCCTGACGAACCCGAGATGCGACGATTCCGTGAAGCTCTGATCAGCGCGGCGGGCCTATTGCCGCTCGTACGCCTGCGGCTTGGCCTCGTTCACCTGCATGTAGCGGTCGCGCAGCTTGGTCTGGCGGGATTCCATCGGGGTCGCGACGCCGTCGATATAGACCGCGTCCGGGCTGGACATCAGCTCCAGCGGATCGCCGTCCCAGATCACGACATCCGCCGTCGCGCCGGTCCGTAGCACGCCAAGGTCGGCGCGGCCGTACAGCGAGGCGGGGACGCTGGTAATCGCCTTGAATGCTGCCTCCCAAGGCATGCCGTTCGCGACGGCGTTGCCGGCCAGCTGTTGAATCAGGCGGGTGTTGTGGCTCGCTTGGCCGGGGTCGGCGATTGCGACGGTCACGCCCGCCGCCGACAGGCGCCCGGCATTCTCGAGCGTCGCCGCAAGGATTTCAAATCGGTCCGGCAGGTTGGCCAAGGGGTTGACGATCACGGGCACTTTCGCCGCCGAAATCTGGTCTGCGACGCGCCAGCCTTCCGTAGCGCCCAGGATGATCAGCTTGATGCGGGGTTCCCGCTGGCGCAGCGTGAGCAGCTGGAGGATGTCGGTGGCGCGATGCACCTCCACCATCAGCGGCACGCGGCCTTCGACCACCGGCTTGAGCGCGACGGCCTCCTTGCGGATCAGGATGTCGCCCTCGCCATCATCCTCGAACCCGCGGGGATATGTCTTGGCGTCGTCGATGGCGGTCAGCAACCAGTGCCATGCAGCCGCGCGGGATCCCCCGGCCGTAGATGCGCCGCCCTCCCCGAGTTCGGCGAGCATGAAGGCTTCGCGGGTGTCGATGCTGTTGAAGGCGCCAGTGAAGTCCACGATAGCGGCGTAGCCGCCGAACAGGCCGCCAGCTGGGGCGCCAACGATGGCGGCGCGGGTGAAGCCCTCGATGCGACTGACGTCGATGGCCGTGTCATCCGGGTTGAAGGAGTCGGCGGCGTGGAGCGCCGCCTGGAACTTGCTGGCGCCAGCCGAGATGTCGTTGGCGGGGTCTTCGGACGGGATCTCGGCCAGCCCGACACGAGAAAATGCCGCAAACAAGCCGGGGGTTACCCACTTGCCCGCGGCGTCAACCACCATTGCGCCTGAAGGCGCAGCGCCCGTTCCAACAGAGACTATGCGGCCATTATTGATGACGACCGTCCCGTTCTCGATGACGCCCTGCGTCGTGTTGGTCACGATGCGCCCGCCGGTGATTGCGACTTGTTGCGCCAGGGCGGCCGGCGCACATGCAAGCAGCGTTGCGGCAAGGAGGAGCTTCCGGATCATTTCACGTCTCCTTCACCGGGTTGGCCCAGCTCGAAATCGACGACCGGCTGGCTGTCGACATTCGCGCGGTCCCACGTAACGGCGCCGTCGACAAAAACGAGGTCGGCGCGTGTGTAACTGCTGAAGGGATCACCGCTCCAGATCACAACGTCGGCGTTCTTGCCGGGCTCGAGTGTGCCGGTCTTGTCGAGGATGCCAAGCGCCTTTGCAGGGTTGCGCGACAGCCACGTCCACGCTTCGGCCTTCGAGATGTTGAGACCCGCCTTGTTACCGTCGGCGAGCGCCTTCGCTGCTTCCTGGTTCAGGCGCTGTATTCCGTAGGCGTCATCAGAGTGGACGATGGCGCAGCCATTCTTGGCCTTATGAACAAGGGGTATATTCTCCCGGATGCCATCGTAGGCTTCCGCCTTGAAGCCCCACCAGTCGGCCCACAGTGCGCCGCAGATGCCATTGGCGCCGAGCATGTCGGCGATCTTGTATGCCTCGACGCCGTGGTGGAAGGCGGAGATCTTGTAGCCGAACTCCTTCGACAGATCGATGATCTGCGCCATCTCGTCGGCGCGGTAGCAGTGTTGCTGGACCAGGATCTCGCCGTCGAGCACGCCCATCAGCGTGTCGAGTTCGAGGTTGCGATCCGGCGCGTTCGGCGGGTCCTTCGGGTCTTCCTTCTTTTCGCCGTCAGCGGGAGCAGGCGACTTGGCCTTCTTCTCCCACGCATCGAAGTCGGCGTCGTACTTGTCCCACTTGCGCTTGTACTCGGTTGCCTGCTGCCAGGCGTCGCGATAGCCGGCGACATTGCCCATGCGCGTGAAAGGCGCGCCGCCGGGGAAGCGACCGCTGCCATAGCCGTAGACCCGCTTCGGGTTCTCGCCGCACGCCATTTTAAGCGTGTAAGGCGCGCCTGGAAATTTCATGTCCTGCGCTGTGCGGCCGGGTACGTTCTTGATGATCACGCCGCGCCCGCCAAACAGGTTGGCGGAGCCTGGCAGGATCTGCATTGCCGTGACGCCGCCCGCCATGGCGCGCGTGAAGCCGGGATCGTGCGGCCAGATGGAGTGCTCGACCCAGACTTCCGCCGTCACCGGTCCAGAAGCTTCATTGCCGTCCTGATGCGCCTCGATGCCAGGTGATGGATAGGCGCCGAGGTGGGAGTGGATGTCGACGATGCCGGGGGTCAGCCATTTGCCGGCGGCGTCGATCGTCTTGATGCCGGCGGGCATTGTCATCGCGGCTTCAGAGCCAATTGCGGAAATCTTGCCGCCCTGAATCAGCACAGCGCCGCGTTCAATCATGCCGCCGAGGCCGTCGAACACGGTCGCGTTTCGGATGAAGACATCTTCGGCCGGCAGCGGCTTGTAGGTCGAAGGGTAGGGGTCCTTGGAATAGGCCACTCGGCTCACCAGCGGCTTCACAGGCTCGCTGGATGCCGCTGCGGCTTCAGGCGCTTCCATCGGCCGAGGAGTCGTCGCGCAGGCCGCGGCGGCGAGCGCCACAAGTGGGAGGAGTTTCCAGAGATGCATCCTGCGCCTCGCTGATTTCGCTACGGCAATGTCTGCACAGGCTTCGAGCTTGCGTCAAATCTCAAACACGCGGCAGGCGAGACGCCGATGTGGCAAGGCTTACGGGGCAAGCGTCGCGAACTCTGCGTCACCTGACAAAAACATGAGCACGGCTGGTCGCGTTTTCTCCTCGCCCCAGCCTGCGGTGCATGTCAACGTCCGCGACCTGCCGCGGGCAAGGATCGACCGGCAGTACGGGCGCTGTTCGCCCGAGGTGGAGGCCATGAAGCAACCAGAATCCTATCTCGGCTGGAAGATCGACTTCAGGAACCCGCCGGGCGAGCCATCCAGTCTTGATCCCGACTCGATGCACTGGAAGATCTACAAGAATCCTGTCGCCATGGCTGTGGGCGGCGTTGCGGCTGTGCTGCTCGAGTTTGCGGATGCGCGCATTCGTTCCGGTGTGTGGGATCACTCGATCTACAGGCAGGATCCGATCGGTCGATCCAAGCGGACCGGCGTTGCGGCGATGGTGGGGGTCTATGGCCCGAAACGCGCGGCCGAGCGCGTAGTTCAGGGCGTTACCAACATGCACGCGCGCGTGAGCGGGACTACGCCAAAGGGCGAGGCGTATCGAGCGCTCGACGTTGAACTGCTCGACTGGGTCAGCGCGACTGCAGCCTATGGGTTCCTGACCGCCTATGACACCTTCGTCGAACGCGTCCCGGAATCCGACAAGTCGCGCTACTACGCGGAGGCGGCGCCGGGCGCTATGCTGTATGGCGTGCAGCATTCTCCTATGTCGACCGCGGACTTCTTCGACATGATGAACCGGCTGATCCATCGCTTCGAGCCGCATCCGATCAACGAGGAGTTTCTTGCGATCATTCAGTCCGGGCGGGCGGCGCCGGGCACACCGAAGTATCTCAGCCGCGCCATGGGGCGTGCGTCGGTGTCTTTGCTGCCGCGGATCGTCCGCGACAAGCTTGGGCTGGGGCCGAAGTATGATCTCAGCGCGATTGACCGCGTCGCGGTCAAGGCTCTGGGCAGGTTTCTCGAAAGGACGCCCATTCCCGGATCGCCACCGTGCGACGCGAGCCTTCGCGTTGGCCTGCCGGCCAACTTCCTGTTTGCCGGCAGGCGCAGGCAGACGGAACTCATGGCGGCGTGGTGCGCCGCAGGGCTTGGTATGAAGCAGCCTGCCGTCACGACACTGGTGCAACCAGCCGAATGATGTGCTGAAACTCTGTCACCAATACTGCTGCCCCGGAGCCTGTCATGAAACTCTACGATTCAATCGGTCCCAATCCGCGCGTCGTGAAGATGTTCATGGCTGAAAAGGGGATCGACATTCCGCGGCTAACCGTTGACCTGATGGCCGGGGAAAATCGCCAGCCGGCGCATGTTGCGCGCAATCCGGGCGGGCAGATGCCCACGCTGGAACTGGACGATGGCCGTTACCTCGCCGAGGTGACAGCGATCTGCGAATACCTCGAGGAAAAGCATCCAAACCCGCCGCTGATCGGGACGAATGCCGAGGAACGCGCCATGACGCGCATGTGGACACGGCGTGTCGATCTCTACATCGTAGAGCCGATGCTGACCGGGTTTCGCGCCGCCGAGGGCTACGCCTTGTTCAAGGACCGGATGCGCTTGTTGCCGCAGGCGGCTGCGGACCTGAAGGTGCTCGCGCAGGAAAAAATCACCTGGCTCGACGGGCTGATCGGCGGCCGCGATTTCATCGCTGGCGACAGGTGCACGCTGGCCGATATCCTCCTGTTCTGCACGCTCGATTTCGGCGCGACCGTGGGTCAGCCGCTCAATCGCAGCAATACCAACGTCGCGGCCTGGTTTGATCGCATGGCGTCGCGGTCTAGCGCGGCTGCCAGCAAGGGGTAGGCGCGCGTGAACGTCAGCAGCTTCATGCGCAAGGCGACCAAGCTTCTTCACACGCTTGCCTCGTGTGGCCTTATCGGCGCGCTGATGGGTTACATCGTAATCCTGCTAGCTGCGCCGCAGGATACGGCAGCGGCGTATTCGAATGCGCGAGCATCCATCGCGGCGCTGTGCAATTACCTGCTGCTTCCTTCGCTCGCGATCGCGCTTATGTCGGGCCTGCTTTCGATGGTCGTGCATCCGCCTTTCCGGGAGGTGCGATGGGCATGGCTTAAGGCGCTTCTTGGCCTCAGCATGTTCGAGGCGACGCTCGGCATTATCGGGTCGAAGGCCAGCGCCGCCGCGTCCCTTTCCGCGCGTATCGCTGCTGGTGAGGCAGAGCAGAAAGCACTTGCTGATACAATCTCCTCAGAATGGGGGGCGCTGGCCGCGATCATGCTGCTGTCGCTTGCCAACCTTGTGGTGGGAATCTGGCGGCCGTCGTTATGGAAGAAAGCGGACTGAAGATCAGCCCACGCACTGTCCGTGACACTCGCTTCCAAGGGTCTTGTAGCGGGGGCGACCGACTTCAAGGGGCGCTACTCAGAGGCAAGCCTAGCCGGCAGCCGCAGATGACTCTGTAGCAGGCAGACAGGCTTGCTCTCGTCCTGTTGCCAGGCCTCGGCGTGAACCACGGCGACGCGCTTTCCAAGGCGCCGGATCTTCGCCCGCGCATAGGTTGTCTCGCGGCGCGCGGGGCGGAGGTACTCCACGCTGATGTTGATCGCGCGGGCGGGCGCGGTAGTGCCGACTTCAAGCGCGACTTGCAGGAGGCAGGCGATTTCGAGGAAGGACGCGACGCACCCGCCATGCAGCGCGGGGAGCATCACATTGCCGACGAGCTGGTCGCGCACAGGCATTGTCGTCAGGACGCCGCGTTCGTCAGCGCGCGCTGCGATCGCGAGGAAGCGAGCGAAGGGCGAGCTGTTGAGGATGGTGTCAAGGTCAATCGGGACTGTCATTTCACGCTCCGGCGATTGAGCGTGAAGGCGGCCTGCGCTGCGGCGACGGGATCATCTGGCGAGACATCCCACGCTTCGGCGCGCAGGAAAGCGATTGTGCGTGTCGCGCGGTAGACATGCGCCGAGCAGGTGACCGACGCGCGCGGAGCGGCGGGGCGCATGTGGTCGATGCGCAGGTCGAGCGTCGCCGGCGCTGCCTCGAAACCGAGCCCCGCCATGATGGCGAGGCCGCAGGCGTGGTCGATGAGGGCGGTCAGGACGCCGGGGGCGAGAATGTCGGTCCCGTCCTGTCCGACTAGGTCCTCTCGCCAGGGCAGAAGGATTTCGCCGCGGCCGGCCGAGGACGACACGAACTTCATTCCCAGCGCCACCGCGTAGGGCGTGTATTCGACCATGCGAGAGGCGTAGGGGTTGCCGGCCCAGTCGCCAACGCCATCGGTCGCCGTATCGTCGCGCTGTTCAGTGTCGCTCATGGCGCCTTTCATGTGCACAGGAGCGGGCTGGCGCCAACTGCCTTACGCTATGGCAGGCCTCAGCTTTCCATCGTGTCCAGCGCGTCGCTCAGCGGCCCGCCTTCTGCGACGTTGTTGAATACGCACCAGAGCGGCAGGCTCCGGTCCGACGATTCACACATCCAGCTCGTCGATAAACTTCGCGTTGTCCTGAATGAATTTGAAGCGGAGTTCGGGTTTCTTGCCCATCAGGGTTTCGACGAGGTCTTCGACGGTCTTGATCGATTTGGGCAGGGCCACGCGCGCGAGTGTACGCGTCTTGTGGTTCATCGTCGTTTCCTTGAGCTGCGCCGGCATCATCTCGCCGAGGCCCTTGAAGCGGCCGATGTCTGGCTTCTTGCCCTTGAATTCGGTGGCGAGCAGTTCGTCCTTGTGGGCGTCGTCGCGGGCGTAGGCCGACTTGGCTCCGTGACTGATGCGATAAAGCGGCGGCATGGCAAGGAAGAGGCGGCCGCTTTCGATGAGGCCAGGGGTCTGGCGGAAGAAGAAGGTGATCAGCAGTGATGCGATGTGCGCGCCGTCGACGTCGGCGTCGGTCATGATGATGATGCGTTCGTAGCGAAGATCCTCGACGCGGAAGCGGTGGGCGAGGCCGGTGCCGAGAGCGGTGGCGAGGTCCGACAATTCCTTGTTGCCCGAGAGCTTCTCGTCGCCGGCGCTGGCGACGTTGAGGATCTTGCCGCGAAGCGGGAGCACGGCCTGCGTGGCGCGGTCGCGCGCCTGTTTGGCGGATCCGCCGGCCGAGTCGCCTTCGACGATGAAGAGCTCAGTGCCTTGCGCCGAACCGTCCGAGCAGTCGGCGAGTTTGCCGGGCAGGCGGAGCTTCCGGGTGGCGGACTGGCGGGCGACTTCCTTGTCCTTCCGCTTGCGCATGCGGTCTTCGGCCTGGCCGATCGCCCATTCGAGCAGACGGTTGGCGTTTGCGGTGGACGCGGTAAGCCAGTGGTCGAAGCGGTCGCGCATCGCGTTTTCGGTAATGCGGAAGGCGTCCTGGGTGGAAAGCTTCTCTTTCGTTTGGCCGACGAACTCCGGGTTGCGGATGAACACCGAGAGCAGAGCGCCGGCTGTGCCGAGCACATCGTCTGCGGTGACGAGGCCGGTCTTCTTGTTGCCGATCATCTCGCCATAGGCGCGCAGGCCCTTGGTGAGCGCCGAGCGCATACCGGCTTCGTGGGTGCCGCCTTCAGGCGTGGGGATGGTGTTGCAGTAGGTGCGCGAGAAGCCATCGGCCTCGCTGCCATAGCCATTGCCGGACCACACCACCGCCCATTCGACAGCACCGCCGCCATTTACTTCAACGCGGCCGGTGAAGGGTTCGGGCAGGACGAGCTTCGCCTCGACTGTGAGCTCCTTCATCATGTCAGCGAGGCCGTTGGGATAATGCAGCGTCGCTTCGGCTGGCGTCTTGTCGTCTTCCTTGAGCAGTTTCGGATCGCAGCTCCAGCGGATCTCGGCGGCGCGCGACAGATAGGCTTTCGAGCGCGCCATCGCGAACAGTCGCGAGGGGCGGAAGTGGAGCTTGTCGCCAAAGATCTGCGGGTCGGGATGGAATTTGATCTGCGTGCCGCGGCGGTTGGGAGCGGCCCCGACCTCCTTTAGCTTCGAGGTAGGGTGTCCGCGCGAATAGGTCTGGCGGTAGAGCCTGCGGTCGATGGCGATCTCGACCTCAACGAGATCGGACAGCGCGTTGACGACCGAGATGCCAACGCCGTGCAGGCCGCCGGCGGTCTCGTAGGCCTTGTTCGAGAATTTGCCGCCCGAGTGCAGCATCGTCATGATGACTTCGAGCGCGGTCTTGTTCTTGAACTTCGGGTGGATGCCGATCGGGATGCCGCGGCCATCGTCGCGCACGGAGAGGTATCCGTCGGCGCTGAGCGTCACGTCGATGCGGCTGGCGTGGCCGGCAACCGCCTCGTCGATGGCGTTGTCGAGCACTTCGGCGAAGAGGTGGTGATAGGCGCGCTCGTCCGTGCCGCCGATATACATGCCGGGGCGTTTGCGGACGGGCTCAAGGCCCTCGAGGACTTCGATGTCCTTGGCCGAATAGCCCGACGAGTCGGACTTGTCTCCGCCGAACAGCTTTGCCTGGTTGGTCTTCGCCATGTGGGTCCTGCGCGCCGAATCAGTGCGTGTTGGAGGTCGGTATAGGAGCTACGCCGAAGCCTGCCGAGGGGACAGTTATCGCGATTAACAAACCCTTGTCGCGCGTTCCCGCAAGGGCCTCAACGTGGCTCTTGTGACAGTTGATCCACAAGGGTTGGGGGCCATTTGGGTCTGGTTTGACACAGGTTCACATTCGTAGCGGCTTGCGCCATCTGGGAAGCTTTCGCTCTGGGCCTCCAAAATCGATGGAGGGCACGGGGCCACGGGACACCCCGCGTGGTCTGGCATCTCCGCTTGTGGGCGGAATGACGGATCGGAAGAAGAAACGCAGATCCCGCGTCTCTGGCAGGTGTTGGACGGCAGCGCGGGCGCGGCGCCCTGCTTGATCCGCTTGGTGGATTTTTCGGAGCGGGTCGTCGGTCTGGGCGCTAGAACAGCCCCAGGAACTTCGGTTTGAGGGCCTCGCACCGGGCGATCTGTTGTTCGTACTGGGCGGCCTGTGAGGCGACGCGGGATGCGGTCTCGATGAGCCAGCGCTTGGTTTTCCATGTGCCCTTCAGATAACCGCCGGCGCCTTCGTGGTAGGCGAGGTAGTGGGCCTTGTAGTCGTACTGGCCGAGGCCGGTGCGTTTGCCGGTGCTGGAGACGTACCAGCCGATGAAATCGCTCGAGTCGCGGAAGCTGTTGCGGCTGGCGCCCCATTTGCCGGTGGCGGCCTTGTACATCTCCCAGGTGGAGTCGAGCGCCTGACTGTAGCCATGGGCGGAGGAGATGTAGTCGCCTTCGACAAGGCCGAACCACTGCCGCTCGCCACGCGGCGGACGGGCGTCGTGCTTGAAGCTGCTCTCCTGCTTGATGATGGCGAGCTGCAGTCCCATCGGCGCGCCCCAGTTGCGGGCGGTGTCGCGCAGGGCCTCATGCCACTGGCGGTTATCTTTCAGGAGAGCGCACGCGTCGGTGATCTGCGTGTTCGACGGCGTCGGGATCGAGGCGCAGGCGGTGATCACGAGCGCTGCCAGGGCAGAGATGAGGGGGCGGAGGATGATCATGCCCACGGTTTACCACGACGGGTTTTCAGTTGGCTCGAGCCAAACGCAGCAATTGGTCTCAGTTCATTTCCGAAATGGTAACCAGCGTGGCGTCTAGCGCGGCGGTGACTGAGCCGCCGGCAAGGGGGCGCTCGTTGGCGTAGGCCGAGAAGATGAGTGTCTGGCCGCTCTTCGTTGTGAGAAAGCCGGAGAGGGCGGTTGTGCCCATCAGCGTTCCTGTCTTGCCGAAGATGCGGCCTTCGAGGCTGGTGCCGATGAAGCGGCGGCGCAGCGTGCCATCGACGCCCCCCACGGGCAGCGTGGCGCGGAAGGCTTCGCTCCAGGGTTGCTGTGTGGTCCAGCGCAGGAGCGTGGTGACACTGCGGGGCGTGACACGATTGTAGACAGACATGCCCGAGCCATCGAACAGATCCCACGACCAGCGCGGGATGGCCATGTCGGCCAGCATGGCTTCGACGACGGCGAGGCCAGCTTCGCGCGAGCCGTCGCCGTTTGCCAGGCCGACACGGCGAAGAAGAAGTTCGGCGTGGAGGTTCTGGCTCTGCTTGTTGAGGAAGGTGACATTATCGATGAGCGGCGCGGGGACAAGGCGGGCGATCTCGACGCCGGGGCGTGGAGAGCTGAATTCGGTGGCCTTCGTGTCGAAGAGTTTCAGGGGGCGGTAGCGGGCCTCGATGCCGTCGGTGACGGGCACGCCGCGTGCTTCCAGCAGGGCGGACAGGCGCATGGCGGCGGCCCAGGCGGGGTCGTGCACGGCGACGGGCAGGACGAGCGGCGGGGCGCCGGCCTTGATGCGGCCATAGACGCGGATGGCGGTGTCGCCGGGGATGCGCTCGGCGAGGACGATGGTTTCGAGTTCCGAGCCTGGGGCGATCGTGTCGACATGGTTGTCGATGTCGTAGAGCTCGGGCGGGGCGCGGTAGGCGATCTCGCCTTGCGCGCCGTCCTGTGGGCCCGGCGTCACCACGAGCGTCACTTCATTGCTGTTGACGGTGAGTGCGGAGACGGGTTCGCCGGAGCGGGTGATGATGTCGTCGAGGCTCCAGCCTGGCGGCCAGGGTTCGCGCGAATAGAGCGTCTCGTCGGCGACGATGGTTTCGACTTCGCTGATGCCGTTGGAGAGGACGGCGTCGGCGAGCGAGGACAGGCAGTTGCGCTCGCAGTCCGGAGCGTCGATCAGCGTCGGGTCGCCGGCGCCGACGAGGAAGAGCGTGGGCGGCGCGCTTTCGGCCGTGATGAGGCGGAGGGACGTACCGCGCGCGGGGTCCGGCTGCGTCATGTCGCCGAGCGTGTGGAAGGCGGCGGCGACGGTGAACAGCTTGGTGTTCGAGGCGGGCAGGAAGCGCTGGTCGGGGTTGATGGCGATCACTTCTTGGCCGTCAAGCGTGGTGACGACGAGGCCCCAGCGCGTGCCTTCGAGGCCGGGTTGCTCAAGGCCGGCGCGCGCTCGGTCCGTGAAGGAGGCGCAGCCGGAGAGGGTGAGGGCGGCAAGGAAGTAAAAGACGACTCGCATCGGATAAAACTAACGAGGCATTCCCAAACGGAAAGCCGGTTCGTGTGAGAAAGACATGACCATGTCACGGGGAAGCGATAGCGTGCCCCGCATGACACAGATTGATCGACGCAGACTTCTGGCTCTTGGCGCGGCTTCGCTGGCTTTGCCGGCGGCTATCGAGAGGGCGTGGGCGATCGAAGCAAAGTCGGTGACGGGGACGATCCAGGACGTCGAGCACGTTGTGATCCTGATGCAGGAGAACCGGTCGTTCGATCATTACTTCGGGACGATGAGCGGCGTGCGCGGGTTCGGGGACCGGTTTCCGATTCCGCTGCCGGGCGGGCGAACGGTGTGGGCGCAGGGACATACGAAGGCTGCGCCGCCGGTGATCGCGCCTTTTCCACTCAACACGAAGCAGACATTCGCGCACATGCGGGTGGAGGGCACGCCGCATTCGTGGGCGGACGCACAGTATGCCTGGGACCACGGTCGGATGACCAACTGGCCCGACCAGAAGCATCCGCATGCGATGGGCCATTACGAACAGGCGGACATTCCCTTCCAGTGGGCGCTCGCAGAGGCCTTCACGATCTGCGATGCGTATCACTGCTCGTTCACCGGCGGCACCAACACCAACCGGCTCTATCTGTGGACGGGTACGAATGATGGCGCGGGGACGCGCGGCGGGCCTTCGATCTCCAATTCGCACGACACGCTGCCGGACAAGCAGCCCGAGGCGAAGACGCCATACACCTGGACGACTTATCCCGAGCGGCTGGAGGCGGCGGGGATAAGCTGGAAGATCTACGAGGACATGGCGGACAATTTTGGCGACAACCCGCTGGTCGGCTTCAAGGCGTATCGCGACAGCCTTGCCGGGACGGGCAATCCGATGCTGGCGGCGAAGGGGCTGACGACGCAGCATCTCGATGTGCTGCTCAACGATGTGAAGGCGGGGACGTTGCCGCAGGTGTCGTGGGTGGTCTCCCCAGCGGCGGACAGCGAGCACCCGGGACCGTCGAGCCCTGCGCAGGGCGCGGACTACATAGCGCGCGTGCTGGATGCGCTGACAGCCAATCCCGAGCTGTGGGCAAAAACGGTCCTGCTGATCAATTTCGATGAGAATGACGGCTTCTTCGATCATGTGCCGCCACCGGCGCCACCCTCCAAGGATGCGGACGGCCGGATGCTCGGTGGATCAACCGTAGATACGGCGGGCGAGTATCACACGGTGCGGGCCGAGAGCGAGAAGACAGCCGAGCGCGATGACCTGATGGGGCGGCCTTACGGGCTGGGGCCGCGCGTGCCGATGTATGTCGTCTCGCCCTTCTCACGCGGCGGCTTCGTGAATTCGGAAGTGTTCGACCATACGTCGGTGATCCGGTTTCTCGAGAAGCGGTTTGGCGTGATGGAGCCGAACATCTCGGCGTGGCGGCGTGCGGTATGCGGCGACCTGACGAGCTGTTTCGATTTCAAGACGCCGAATGCAGCGGTGGCCGCTTTGCCGAAGACGCTGGAGATGGCGCAGCGCGCGGCAGCACTGACCAGGCGCACGACGCCGACGACGCCTGGAACTGTCAGCGCGCCGGTGCAGGTGGCCGGGGTGAGGCCGTCACGGGCTCTGCCTTACCGGTTCAGGGTTGTTGAAGTGAGCGTTGACAGGCCGGCGTTCCATTTCATCAACACCGGGGAGGCGGGCGTGGTGTTCCACGTCCATGACCTGCGCGATCCCGCAGCACCGCCACAGCGCTACACGGTTAGCCCGCTGACGGGACTTGTCTGCGAGTGGGCTGTCGGACCGTATGACCTCGCCGTGTTCGGACCCAATGGATTCTATAGGCGCTATGCTGGCGCGGCCGGCATGAAGGCCGCCTCAGTGGAAGCGCGATTTGTGGAGGGGGAGCCCGAGGTCGAGCTGAGCGTCCGGGGCGTAACGGATGGCGACTTGCTGAGCGTCATTTCGGAAAGCTATCCGGGCGCGCTTGCGGGGTGGACGTACCGCCCGAACGTGCGGCGCGAGAACGCTGCGTTTGGAGCGCATGCGTGGAACCTCGCGGCCACGCACGGCTGGTATGACTTCACGGCGCGCAGCGCCGCCGATCCTGCCTGGCTGCGCAGATTTGCCGGGCGGCACGAGACGGGAGCCGATGGCTTCAGCGATCCGGCAATGGGCGGCGCGGCTGCGTTGGCATGGGCGTGACCGCGGATCTCGCAAGCTATCGGGAGCGATGGATCGGGTGGGTGAAGGACCCGCTGATCGCGACGCACGGGCTGACCTTCGACCGGACGCCCGCAGGGGTGATTATGGCGCCGCCGGGCAAGGTGCGGGTGTGTGCCTGGCATGCGGACTTCGACGAGCGGCCGACTTGCTTTGTGGACGTGGATGGGCCCGACGAGGCTGCGAGGGTTTGCACGGGGCTGTTCGAGGCGTGCGGGTGGAATGTTGATTTTGCGACGGCGCATGATGATGCAGGCGGGGTGGTTGTGGCGGCGCCGTATTGAGGGCAGCGCGGTGCAGCGCGCCGGGCGCCGACGAACCCAAGAAAAAAGAAAGTGGCGCCAGGTCCCCCCAGCGCCACCTTTGCCCCCCGGCAAGTTTGACTGATCGTCTTCGGGATCAGTACTTGTAGTACATGTCGAATTCGACCGGGTGCGGGTGCATGTCCACGCGCATGACGTCTTCCATCTTGAGCTCGATGTAAGAGTCGATGAAGTCGTCGTCCATGACGCCACCGGCCTTGAGGAAGTCACGGTCGGCGTCGAGGCTGTTGAGGGCTTCGCGGAGCGAACCGCAGACGGTCGGGATGTTCTTCAACTCTTCCGGCGGGAGGGCGTACAGGTCCTTGTCCATCGACGGGCCCGGATCGATCTTCTTCGCGATGCCGTCGAGGCCGGCCATCATCAGTGCGGTGAAGGTGAGGTAGGGGTTCGACGCCGGGTCCGGGAAGCGAACCTCGATGCGCTTGCCCTTCGGGTTCGGGGTCCATGGAATACGGACCGAGGCCGAGCGGTTGCGGGCGGAGTAAGCCAGCAGCACGGGGGCTTCATAGCCCGGGACGAGGCGCTTGTAGGAGTTGGTGGTCGCGTTCGAGAAGGCGTTGATGGCCTTGGCGTGCTTGATGATGCCGCCGATGTACCAGAGGCATTCCTGCGACAGGTCGGCATACTTGTCGCCGGCGAAGAGCGGCTTGCCGTCTTTCCAGATCGACTGGTGGACGTGCATGCCCGAGCCGTTGTCCTTGTAGTATGGCTTCGGCATGAATGTCGCAGTCTTACCGTACGAGTGCGCGACGTTGTGCACGATGTATTTGTAGAGCTGCATGTTGTCGGCCATCTGGACCAACGTGTTGAATTTCATGCCGAGTTCGTGCTGCGCGGGGGCGACCTCGTGGTGGTGCTTCTCCGGCTGGAGGCCGAGTTCTGCCATCAGCGTCAGCATTTCCGAGCGCATGTCCTGCAGCGAGTCGATCGGAGGCACGGGGAAGTAGCCGCCTTTGGGGCCGGGACGGTGGCCCATGTTGCCGCCTTCATAATGCTTGCCGGTGTTGAACGGCAGCTCGCGGTCGTCGAACGAATAGCCCGTGTTGTTGGGGTCTGTGTTCCAGCGGACGTCGTCGAACACGAAGAACTCGGCTTCCGGGCCGAAGAAGGCGGTGTCGCCCACGCCGGAGGATTTCAGGAAGTTCTCGGCCTTCTTCGCCATCATCCGCGGGTCGCGGTTGTAGGCGGTGTTGTCGTTCGGGTTGAGAATGTCGCACATGATGGCGAGCGTCGTGTTCTGGAAGAACGGGTC
The DNA here is from genome assembly GCA_903842595.1 of uncultured Alphaproteobacteria bacterium. GTDB lineage: Bacteria > Pseudomonadota > Alphaproteobacteria > Caulobacterales > Hyphomonadaceae > UBA7672. The sequence goes on along the minus strand of CAIMMO010000238.1, from coordinate 17,909 downwards.
GATGCGGGCCGAGGACGGGTCGGGCATCAGCAGCATGTCGGATTCGTTGATCGCCTTCCAGCCGGCGATCGATGAACCGTCGAACATCGTGCCGTCAACGAACAGGTCCTTGTCGACCATCGAGAGGTCGAAGGTGACGTGCTGCATCTTCCCGCGAATGTCGGTGAAGCGCAGGTCGACGTACTGGACGTCTTTTTCCTTGATGGTCTTGAAGATTTGGTCGGACACCTAGTCCCTCCGTTTCACCCCGGCCCACCCTGAGTATCCAGGAGGGCCGATCCATTTTTGAAGTTGTCGCTCAGAAATCAGATCGCCTGGTCGCCCGTTTCACCCGTACGGATGCGGATAACCTCGGTGATTTCGGAGACGAATATCTTCCCATCGCCGATCTTGCCAGTGTGTGCCGATTTCGTGATGGCGCCGAGGGCCGCTTCGAGTTGCGCGTCGGAGACGACGACCTCGATCTTCAGCTTGGGCAGGAAGTCGACGATGTATTCGGCGCCGCGATAGAGTTCGGTGTGACCGCGCTGGCGGCCGAAGCCCTTGGCCTCGATGACCGTCATGCCCTGAAGGCCGACGCCATGGAGCGCCTCCTTAACCTCATCGAGTTTGAAGGGCTTTATGATCGCTTCTATCTTCTTCATCCGATATCCTCGGTAGGCCCAGATTGTGGGGACGCCGCTAGGGCGCCGGAAAGCGTCACCGCTCATGCACGATGGCGGGGGTGGCGAGTAGGGCGGGCGCCTGAAGATCGTGCGTCAGGACCTGGGGCGCCTAATATGTGTGCGTTGCCGCCTATATTTTAGGCGTTACGTCTCGAGATTTTCCACAGAGGCGCGCCGGTCGGCTCCGTGATATGGAACAGAATCCCCAATGCTGACGGAACTTTGTGCACGATGATTTATCTGATCAGACACGGCGAACCTGCCGGAAGCTGGGGGGCGCATCCGAATCCGGGGCTGACGGAACTCGGGGCGCGGCAGGCCTTCGCCACGGCAGAGTCCCTTGCGGCGGCAGGGACAAAGTGGGCGGTTACCTCGCCCCTGGCGCGTAGCCGTGAGACGGCGGCGCAGTTCGAGAAACTGATGGAGACCCACGCCCGGATCGAAACTGGCGTCGGCGAGATCATCACGCCGCCGGGAACCGCTGACCGCGCCGTCTGGCTGCAGCGCGTCATGGCTGGAACGTGGAGCGAGGCGGGGGATGAGTTGCAGGCATGGCGGAAGAGCGTGCTGGCGGCGGTTGAGAAGCTGCCGGACGAAACAGCTGCGTTCTCGCACTTCATCGCGATCAATGTGGTGGTGGGGCTGCTGACCGGGGATGACCGCGTGGTCGTGTTCAAACCGGGGCATGCCTCCATCACGAAGCTGCAGCGCGTGGGCGGCAAGCTGCGCGTTGCGGAGCTGGGGTCGGAAGCAGCGACGGTGGTGACCTAGGCAGGTCGCCGCTTCCTTAAAACAAAGTACGCTATCACCACGACGACGAGGCAGGTTGTCGAGGCGATCAGTTCGTAGCGGCTGCCGGGTTGCAGCGACATGGCGACGAGGACGGCAAGCATGGCGGCGAGCACGATGTAGCCGCTCCAGGGGTAGAACCAGGTTTTCAGCTTGAGCTGCTCGGGCGGGGTTTTCGGGCGCAGGATGAGATGCGCCATCACCACCGGCATGTAGACGAAGATCATGAGCGCGCCTGAGGCGCTGATCAGGAAGCCGAACAGGTCCTTCGGGAAGAAGGCTTCGAGCGCCACGGCAGCGAGAGCGATGGCGGCGCCGATGAGAATGGCCCGGGACGGGACGCCGCGCTTGTCGACCTGCACGATCCAGCGCGGGGCGTCGCCGCGGCCGGCGAGTGTGAACATGATGCGCGAGGCGACGTAGATACCCGAGTTGAGACAGGACAGCACGGCGACGAGGACGATGACATCCATGGCAAGGCCGGCGCCGGGGATGCCTACCTTGTCGAGCGCCATGGTGAAGGGGGACATGCGCTGGACGGCGGCTTGTTCAGCGATCTCGCGCCATGGGACGACGGCGACGATGAGTGCGATCGAAACGACATAGAATAGCAGGATGCGGAAGATAAGCACGGTGGTGAGGTTGGCGATGGTCTTCTCGCCTTCGTGTGCTTCGGCGGCGGCGATGGTGGCGATCTCGGCGCCAACGAGGGTGAAGATGAGTGAGGTGACCCCTGCGACGACCGGCAGCCAGCCCATCGGCGCGAAGCCGCCATCGTTGGTCCAGTTGGAGAAGGTCATGCCGCCGGTAGGGTTCACGCCGAGCGCATAGCTGAGTGCGATGACGATGAAGGCGATGATTGCGGCGACCTTGATGGAGGAGAACCAGAACTCGAACTCGCCGAAATTGCGGGTAGAGAGAAGGTTGGAGGCGGTCAGCAGGACGGTGAGGACGAGGCCTGTGACCCAGGTTGGGATGTCGGGCAGCCAGGGCTTGATGATGCTGGCGCCGGCGATTGCCTCGAAGGCGACGACGATCACCCAGAAGTACCAGTAGAGCCAGCCGGACGTGAACCCGGCGAGGTTGCCAATCGCCAGGCGCGGGAATTCAGTGAAGGCGCCCGTTTCGGGATAGGCCATGGCCATCTCGCCCAGCATACGCATGACGAACAGCACAATCAGGCCGGTCAGCACGTAGCTGACGATCACGGCGGGGCCGATGGCGGCGATGGCGTTGATCGAGTTGACGAACAGGCCGGCGCCGATGATGCCGCCGATAGAGATCATTGCGATATGCCGCGCGCGCAGGGATCGCGTGAGCTTGGGCGTTTCGACCGCCAGCGCTGCTTCAGCCAATGGAATCCCCTTGTCCGTCAGGTCCTGCTGGACCCTATCGACGGGATTGTGTGGTGCAAGCGCAATGAGGCGCGAAGAAAATCTTCGCGAGTTGGGCGGCGCGTATTAGATCTAACTGCATGAGAACAGCAATTCTTGCCTGCGATCAGGTCCGCGCCGCCGAGCAGATGGCCGTGGAGCATGGGATCTCGCTATGGGCGCTGATGCAGAAGGCCGGGCAGGCGTGTGCGGACGTGTTGCATGCGGAGTTTCCGGACAGGCGCGTGATCGTGTTGGCGGGGCCGGGCAACAATGGCGGCGATGCGTTCGTGGCTGCACAGAGGCTGCGTGACCTCGGGCGGAATGTCTGGGTGTTCGACATGGCGCACTCTGGAGTGCGGACCGAGGAGGGGCAAAAGGCGCTGAATGCGCTGATGGGGCCACGACAGCCGCTGGAGGATATGCGGATCGAGGCGGGCGATGTGGTGCTCGATGGCCTGTTCGGCGCGGGCCTCTCGCGCCCGTTGCAGAGCGAGGCGGCGTTCGCGGTTGAGCAGGTGAATGCGTCGGGCGCGCGGGTGGTGGCGATCGATTTGCCGTCCGGTGTGATTGGCGACACGGGCGGAGTTGTGGGGCCTGCGATACGCGCGGATGTGACAGTTACGTTCTGCTGCAAGAAGCCGGCGCATGTGTTGCTGCCGGCGATGAAACTGTGCGGCGAAGTGATTGCCGCGGAGATCGGATTTTCGGATTTCTTGGAGCGGGCGGGCGGTGGTTTGCTGCATGAGAATGCGCCGGACTTGTGGCTGGGGAGTTATCCGTGGCCGCAGGCGAGCGGGCACAAACACAAGCGCGGGCGACTTGGCGTTGTGACGGGGGCCATCAGTTCGACAGGCGCTGCACGGCTCGCTGCACAGGCGGGGTTGAGGGTCGGTGCAGGGACTGTGCGGCTGATGTGTCCGCCATCGGCGCTCATGGTCGTGGCGTCGTCGGTGACATCGCCGCTTGTCAGCAGCTTCAAGGACAAGAACGACCTGCTGGCGCTGACGGAGGATATGCAGGCCGTGGTGATCGGGCCCGCGGCTGGTGTGATCGAGGCGACACGTGCGCATGTGGAGGCGCTTGCCGGCGGTGGCTGCGCACTGGTGCTGGATGCTGATGCGATCACCGTGTTTGCAGGTGAGGTGGAGAGGCTGACCAGACTACTTGAGGGGCCGGCGGTGCTGACGCCGCACACGGGCGAGTTCGACCGTTTGTTCCCGGGGCTGCGCGAGCAGGCGTCGAGCAAGATCGAAGCGACGCGGGCGGCTGCGAAGCAGGTTGGCGCAGTCGTTGTGCTGAAAGGTCCCGATACAGTCGTCGCGACGCCGGATGGGCGCGCCTCGGTCAACACGCATGCGACGCCTTTCCTTGCGACGGCCGGATCCGGTGATGTGCTGGCGGGGGTCATCGGCGGGTTGCTTGCGCAGGGGATGGATGCGTTCGACGCGGCTTGTGCCGGTGTTTGGATGCATGGCGATGCGGGACGGCGGGCGGGGCCGGGCATGATGGCGGATGATCTGGACGCGGCGTTGCGTGAGACAATTGCCGGCCTATACGCTAAGGCGCGGCCGTCGCGTTGAAAAGCGTCACGCAACTGTAATGCAGGCGGGGCATGCATTAAAGACAAATATGGAGGGTTTCATGCGCAGGATTCTGGCGTCGCTTCTGGTTCTTGGTCTGCTAGCGCCTGCGCCGGCGGTTGCGCACGACAGTGAGAACATCGCGGTGGCGCGGAGGATTGTGTTTCCGAAGCTGCAGGATGGGCGTTCGGTCCTTGCGGTGGACCTGCACACTCACAGCGTGTTTTCGGATGGATCCGTGTGGCCTGACGTGCGCGTGGAAGAAGCCAAGCGCGATGGGCTATTCGCGCTCGCCGTGTCCGAGCATCTCGAATACCAGCCGAAGGCGGCCGATATCCCGCATCCTGATCGCAATCGGTCTTTCGCGATCGCGAGTCAGGCCGCCATCGTGAAGCCGGACGCGACGGGCGCGAACAAGGCGCCTTTGCTGGTGGTCAACGGATCGGAGATCACGAAGCTGGCGATCCAGCCTGGCCACATGAATGCTGTCTTTATCAGCGACGCCAACGCGATGCTGCCAAAAGCGGGGCTCAATCCGGTGGATGCCGCGCGTGAACAGTTGAAGACTGCCAATGCGCAAGGCGGCTTCACCTTCTGGAACCATCCCTACTGGACGTCACAGACGCCGAACGGGATCGCGACGCTGGATCCGGTCCATGCCGACTTCATCAAGAAGGGCCTGCTGCATGGCATCGAGGTGGTCAATGGCGCGGACATGTCGGACGAGGCGTTCAGGATCGCGCTGGACAATAACCTGACGATCCTCGGGACGTCGGACATCCATGGCCTGATCGACTGGGACTATGATCTCGCCAATGGCGGACACCGGACGGCGACGCTTGTGCTGACCGCGTCAGAGACAGAGGCCGGCGTGAAGTCGGCATTGCGGGCAGGCGATACGGTTGCGATCTACAACGACAACCTGATCGGGAAGAAGGCGAACGTCGAGGCGGTCGTGCGCGCGACGCTGAAGATGGAAATCGGCGAGGCCGTGCCGCGCTCGACCGTGCAGGGCGTGAGCATCATCAATGAAAGCCCGGTCGACTACTTGATCGAGAATCTGGGGCCGAACGACGCCTATGACGAGGGGCACGTGTTCACGGTCAAGTCCGGTTCGACCTTCACGCTTCTGATGAAAAATGTCCCCGACCCGGCGAAGCTGGCGCTCAACTTCAAAGTGCTGAACGCGTACGTGGCCCCGCGCGAATACCTGACGCTGCAGCTTCGGGATGTGACGCCCTAGCCCGGCAAGGGCCGATCTTGCGGTATGCCTCGGGTCGGGCGACACGAGGCAGTAGCAGCGATTGCCGGGGGACACGGCGTGACACTGATCGAGGACGCGCAGACTGACATGCGCGATGGCTATCACAGCGGCGCGCCCGGGGTGCTGGCGTCGTCGTTCGCCTGGAGTGCGGCGGCGGCGTCTGTCGCGCTGCTGTCGCCGCAGCAGGCCGTATGGGTCCTGTTCTTCTGCGGGATGTTCATCTTTCCGGTGGGGGTGGTGATCGGCAAAATCCTCGGCGGGCGCGCGACCCACGCGAAGGGCAACCCGCTGGCATCGCTGGCGGCGGCGAACACGGTCTGGATGCTGCTCTGCTTTCCGCTCGCCTTCGCGGCGCAGATGCAGATGATCGAATGGTTCTTCCCGGCAGTGCTGCTGGTCATTGGCGGCCGCTATCTGACCTTTGCGGTGATGTTCGGGATGAAGATCTACTGGCTGCTGGGGTTCGCACTGGCAGCGGTAGGCTTGGTGTCGGGCTATAGTCGGGTTGCTCCGATTGTATCTGCGGCCGCGGGGGCGGGGATCGAACTGGTGTTTGCGGTCGTAATATTCTTGCTGCATCGCCAGTGGGCCCGCGCGCGGACGGGGACAGCGGCTGCCTGACGGCTTGCGGTTGTGGCGCGGCGGGGCGATCATCTTGGCATGACCGTACGCTATCGTACCTTCCGCGACTTCTATCCGTTCTACCTGAGCGAGCACGTGAATGTCGTGAGCCGGCGGCTGCACGTGATTGGCACGAGCATTGTGGTGCTGTGCTTGTTTGCGTCTGTGTGGTTTCTGGACTGGCGCTTGCTCTTGGCTATCCCGTTCATCGGGTATGGATTTGCCTGGGTGGGGCATTTCTTCTTCGAGAAGAACCGGCCGGCGACGTTCAGGTATCCCGGCTTCAGCCTGATGGGCGATTTTCGTCTGTGGTGGGAGACGATGACCGGGGAACGCAGGTTCTAGAGCTTCTGGCGTTCTCGGGCGGCCGGGTCTAGAGAGCGCGGATGAGCGATCTCGACACATGGCGGCGCAAGCTGAAGTTCCGGTCAGACCGGCGGGGGATGCGGGAGCTGGATCTCTACATGCAGCAATTCACGGACGCGCATATGGCGCGGTTCGATGAACGCCAGTTGTGCGAGTTTGAGGCGGTTCTGGATATCCCGGACCAGCACGTCCTGGACTGGATTATGGGGCGGGGCGAGCCGGATGCTGCGCTGAGATCGGAAGTGCTCGACCTGCTTCTTTCATTCCGGTATGCCGCGCCGAGATAGGTGATGCGACGCGGGTCCTCGCGCGCAGAAAAAGCTTGCCGGCCTGACGCTCATCGAGGCGTCCGGGTCGATGGGCTATTTGTCGAGTAGGTGCACATGCGCGTCTGGGACGCTCTGGCCAGCCAGAAAAAGCCGGTTCGGGTCTTTGAGACGCCGTTCATTGCGGACGTACGTCTCATGGCGGAGGCGGCGCAGAAGCGCGGAGGGGCCTCTCTCTACATGGCGCGGGATGACCGGCACGCGTTCATGGCGGCGGCGGCAGCGCGGTTCTTTGTGCCTCTGCTGGAAGTGATCAACCTGCCGGCGTGGGACTGTCTGCCCTATGACCGGGTTAGCCCTTCGCCCGGCGTGGCGGCTCAGAGGTGCGCGGCGCTGGCGCGGCTCGCAAGCCGGAATGTGGGGTCGCCGGCGGCGCTGGTGGTGACGACGGCGTCGAGCGCCGTGCAGCGCGTGCCACCACGCTCTCACATGGGGCTGGCGGGGTTTGTGGCGCGCGTGGGCGATAGAGTACCGACGGACAAGGTGCGGGCGTATCTCGACATCAATGGTTACAGCCGTGCGTCGACCGTGCGCGAGCAGGGCGAGTATTCTATGCGCGGGGGCATCGTCGACATCTTTGCTGCGGGCATGCCCGAGCCGGTGCGGCTCGACTTCTTTGGTGATGAGCTGGAGGGCGCGAAATACTTCGATCCGGAGACGCAGCGCTCGACGGTGGAGCTGAAGGAGATCGTGCTCGCGCCGGTGAGCGAGATCGATTTCTCGGATGATGCGCTTTCGCTCCTGAGAAAGAATTTCCTGGCGGCGTTTGGTTCGCCCGGGGGCGACCCGACATACGAGGCGGCGCGCGAGCGCATTCGCCGGCAGGGCGTGGAGCAGTGGTTGCCGCTGTTCTACGAGAAGCTGGAGACGGTGTTCGATTATGTGGGTGACAAGGCTCTGATCGGTCTTGATCCGCAGACGGCAGAGGCGGCAAGCGAGCGGATCGCGCAGGCGGAAGAGTATTTCGAAGTTCGGCGCAGCGCGGCGAAGGCGGGCGGGCTGACGCAGCATGTGTTGCCACCTGAGCGGCTGTATCTGACGCCGACGGAGCTGGGCGAGGCGCTGAATGCGCGAGCGACAGCGTCGTTCACCATGCAGAATGCTCCGGAGCAGGCGGCGGGGCAGATCGAGGGGCTGGTGGGGCGCGCGAAGCCGGGACGGAGCTTCGTGCTGGAGCGCGCGGACCCGAACGCCAACCTGTTCGATGCGGTTGTGCGGCACATCCGCGAGCGGCAGGCGGCCAACAAGAAGGTGATCGTCGCGGCGTGGAGCGTGGGATCGGCGAGCCGGCTGGTCGGCATTCTGGACGACCACGGGATTCCGAATGCGAAGTCGGTGAAGTCCTGGCCCGAAGTGGCCAAGGGACATGTGGCGGTTGCGGAGATCGCGGTTGAGACGGGGTTCGAGGACGATGATCTCGTCATCATCTCCGAGCAGGACATGCTGGGCGACAAGCTTGCGCGGCCGCGCAAGCGGAAGTCGTCGGCGGCGGTGATCGCAGAGGCGGCTGCGATGTCTCAGGGCGACCTGATCGTGCATGTCGAGCATGGCGTGGGGCGCTATGAGGGGCTGAAGACCGTTACGGTGAACCAGGCGCCGCATGACTGTCTCGAGCTGGTCTATGCGGGCGGGGACAAGATCCTGCTGCCGGTGGAGAACGTCGAACTGATTTCGCGCTATGGCGCGGAGAGCGGCGAGGGCGCGCTCGACAAGCTGGGTGGGGCGGGATGGCAGTCGCGCAAGGCGCGCGCCAAGAAGAAGATCATGGACATGGCGGACGAGCTGATCAGGCTCGCCGCAGAGCGTGAACTGAAGACGGCGCCGAAGACGGATTCGGCGGATGGCGTGTTCAGGGAATTCGCTGCGCGCTTCCCCTATGAGGAAACGGACGACCAGCTTTCGGCAATCGAGGATGTGATCAAGGACCTGACATCGGGCAAGCCGATGGATCGCCTGATCTGCGGCGATGTGGGCTTCGGGAAGACAGAGGTTGCTTTGCGCGCCGCTTTCCTTGTGGCGATGTCGGGCATGCAGGTGGCGGTGGTGGCGCCGACGACCTTGCTCTCGCGGCAGCACTTCCAGACATTCTCCGAGCGATTTGCGGGATGGCCGATCAAGGTGCGGCATCTGTCGCGCTTCGTTACAGCGAAAGAGGCGGCGCAGACGAAAGAGGAGATCAACTCGGGCGAGTGCGATGTCGTGGTGGGCACGCATGCGCTGCTGGGCAAGGGGATCGACTTCAAGCGGCTGGGCATGATCGTCGTCGATGAGGAGCAGCGGTTTGGCGTGAAGCACAAGGAGCGGCTGAAGGAGCTGAAGGCGGATGTGCATGTGCTGACGCTATCGGCGACGCCGATTCCGCGGACGCTGCAAATGGCGCTGACGGGTATTCGCGATCTCTCGATCATTGCGACGCCGCCGATCGATCGCCTAGCTGTACGGACCTATGTGGTCGAGTTCGATCCAGTGACGATACGCGAAGCCCTGCTGAGGGAGCGCTATCGCGGCGGCCAGTCGTATTTCGTGGCGCCCAAGGTGGCGGACCTGCCATTTCTCGAACGATATCTGCGCGAGGAGGTGCCTGAGGTGTCCTTCCTGACCGCGCATGGCCAGATGGCGGTAACGGACCTCGAGGACGTGATGGCGGGGTTCTATGACGGCAAAGCGGATGTGCTGCTGTCGACCACCATCGTGGAGTCCGGCATCGATATTCCGCGGGCGAACACGTTGATCGTGCATCGCGCAGACATGTTCGGGCTGGCGCAGTTGTACCAGCTGCGCGGGCGCGTAGGCCGCGCGAAGCTTCGTGCGTATGCGTATCTGACGACGCCGGATGACGAGAAGCTGACCGAAGGCGCCGAGAAGCGGCTGAAGGTTTTGCAGTCGCTGGATAGTCTTGGTGCGGGCTTCATGCTGGCAAGCCACGATCTTGATATGCGTGGTGGAGGCAACCTGCTGGGCGACGAGCAGAGCGGGCATATCCGCGAGGTGGGTGTCGAGCTTTATCAGCAGATGCTGGAGGATGCGGTGAAGGCTCTGCGCTCGGGCGAGAGCCTGGACACGCATGAGGTGGCGGACGAGTGGTCGCCGCAGATCGATATTGGCGCAGCGGTGCTGATCCCGTCAGGCTATGTCGAAGATCTGGCGACGCGGTTGTCGCTCTACCGGCGGCTTGCGGATCTGACCGCAGAGGCGGACCGCGAGGCATTTGCGGCCGAGTTGATTGATCGGTTTGGGTCACTGCCAGATGAAACGAAGCAGCTGCTGGAGATCACGGCGGTGAAGATCCTTTGCAAGCGACTGGGCGTGGCGAAGGTCTCTGCCGGGCCAAAGGGCGCTCTGCTGGCGTTCCGGGACAATGCTCCGCTGGATGGCGGCAAGCTGATCGGGTATGTGCAGAAGCGTCCGAACCATCTGAAGCTGCGGCCGGACATGAAGCTGGTGCTGAGCGGGACCTGGCCCGATGCGCCGGGCAGGCTGGCGGGGGTGAAGAGCCTGCTGCGGGATATGAGCGGGTTGCTCTAGGAGCGTGTGATGACTGGACGTGTTGCAGGACGTGTGGCGCTGGTGACGGGCGCGTCGAGCGGGCTCGGCAAGCGCTTCGCGCAGGTGCTCGCTGCTGAGGGCGCGAAGGTGGTTGTTGCGGCGCGGCGCAAACAGCGACTGGATGATCTTGTCAACGAGATCGGCGGCAATGCATTCGCGGTTCAGTGCGATGTGACGAACGAGGCCCAGGTGATCGACATGTTCGACGCGGCCGAACAAAAATTCGGGCTGGTGGATACTGTCGTGAACAATGCGGGGATGACGCACGCGAACAATGCGGTGACGCAGGACATCGCGGAGTTTCGCAGGATCATGGACCTGAACGTGACGTCCGTGTGGTGCGTGGCGCGGGAGGCGGCGCGGCGGCTCATTCATGCCGGGCCGGAAAAGTCGGCGCACGGGCGGATCGTGAATATCGCGTCGATGGCGGGGCGGATCGTGATTCCGGGCGTCTCGGCGTACAATACGTCCAAGGCGGCTTGTGCGCATCTCACCCGGTCGCTGGCGCGGGAGTGGGCGCGGTATGGAATCAACGTGAATGCGCTGTCGCCGGGCTATGTCGCGACTGAACTGACGGAGGAGTGGCTCAATGGCGAGGGCGGCGCGAAGACGATCGGCAAGTCGCCACGCCGGCGTGTCATGGATGCGGAAAGCCTGGACGAGGCTCTGCTGTTCCTCTGCTCGGATAATGCGAAGTTCGTGACCGGCACGGATGTGCTGGTGGATGACGCGCAGAGCATGGGGTGAGGCGGGCCGGTTCCTAGTTCTAGATCGCTCCCGGCGGGGGCGCTGGAAACGCCAATCCATCCGTCCCAGCCATGCTGCTGCCTGCAGTGATCGCGGCGTAGATCGCTTCTCCCACCGGCGAGAAGCCGATCACCCGCGCCAGTAGGGTGGTGGCGAGCAGTACGCCGATCCCCCAGAACCAGGCGGGGTGCGGCCGGCCATGTACGCGCCAGTCGCGCAGGATGCCCACAACCGGAAAGATCAGCGCCACGAGGCCCGCAGTCTCGAAGGCGTAAGGTGGGAGGAATGGCATCGGCAGCAGTCTGCCGAACCCAGGGCCCATGAGCATGACGAACGCCCCGATATGAAGGCGTGAATGCCAGTCGAACTGGCGGCGCATTATGATAGCTGCCGAGAAGAGAGCGGCAAACCCGATGAGGGACATAGGGTTCGCGATCAGGAAATGTTGCGGCTGGAAGAAGAACGGCGTGCGTGCGGATTGAATGGTGGCGACTGTCACCAGCGGGCCGAGGATCAGCAGGCCGATCGACCAGGCGACCGCGACCACTCCAAGCCTGCGATGCAGGGCGAGGTTTCCTGCTGCGACCAGCCAGGCCTGCGTGACCGTAATGCCAACCCATCCCATGAAGACGATCGCGTGGGCATGGACGATGAGCGGCGCTGAAAAGCTCGAGCGGCCCAGCGCAAGCTGTGCGACGAATCCCGCGAGCAGAATTATCGCCATCACCGATATGAGCGTTCGGAAAAACCGGCGGTCCACGGGTGTTGGGACGTCGCGTGCAACGGTCGTCAATGTAGCCATCCCCAGTTCACTTGCCGGCCGGCTGCCGATTACCCATGCAGATAGTATGGTGCGTAACTTCGTCCGGCGGCAAGCCTGCACGAGGGGGGGAAGTCGTCGAAACAATGTCAGGCTGGGGCGCGAAGAATCTTCTTCATCGCGCGTCCCTTAACGATCTCGTCGATCAGCTTGTCGAGGTAGCGGGTGTTCTGCATCAGCTGGTTCCGCAGAAAGTCGGAGTGCAAGCATTGAGCGCGAAGCGGCGCCGCTAAACAGGCATAGGTCTGGTGCGTTCGCATCGCATTCGCGATGCGCGGCCGGGCGAGGTCCGCCGGTCCTGACAGTTACCCGACGATAGACTTGACGTTCGGGGCAGGCAGAGCCTTTCGTGATACGCACAATGGAGAAGCGTGATGGCGTCTGGGCCGCTTGTTGACGTAAAAATCGTGGAGTTCGCGGGGATCGGACCTGGGCCGTTCTGCGGGATGTTGCTGGCCGATCTTGGCGCGGATGTCGTGCGGATCGATCGGGCCGAGACTGCGGGGCGGGGGCATCCGGACCTGGCCAACCGGGGCAAGCGGTCGATCGCGGTTGATCTGAAGAAGCCGGAGGGGGTCGAGGCGGCGCTGAGCCTGATCGAGAAGGCGGACGGGCTGCTGGAGGGATTCCGGCCAGGCGTGATGGAGCGGCTGGGCGTCGGACCCGACGTGGCGCTGAAGCGGAATCCGCGGCTGGTCTACGGGCGCATGACGGGGTGGGGCCAGACCGGGCCGTGGTCGCAGATGGCGGGTCACGACATTGACTACATCGCGCTGACGGGGGCGCTGCACACGATGGGGCGCAAGGATGAACCGCCTGCGCCGCCGCTCAATCTGGTCGGCGATTTTGGCGGCGGGGCGCTTTATCTCGCTTTTGGCCTGCTCGCGGGGATCATCGAGGCGAAGTCGTCGGGCAAGGGGCAGGTGGTGGACTGCGCGATGATCGATGGCGCGGCATCGTTGATGACCATGTTCTACAACATGAAGGCGGTGGGTATGTGGAGCGCGGAGCGCGACTCCAACCTTCTCGATGGCGGGGCGCACTTCTACGACACCTACACATGCGCGGACGGCAAGTGGTTGGCGGTCGGGTCGATCGAGCCGCAATTCCATGCGGAGCTGGTGAAGGGTCTCGGCCTGCCGGCAGATACATTCGGCATGTACATGGACCGCTCGAAGTGGCCCGAATTCTCGCAGCGCATCGCGGACGTGGTGAAGACGAAGACGCGCGATGAGTGGATGAAAGTGTTCGACGGAACAGACGCCTGCGTTGCGCCTGTGCTGAGCATGGATGAGGCACCGAAGCACCCTCACAATGCGGATCGGAAGACTTTTGTGGAGGCGTTCGGAGTGATGCAGCCCAACGCGGCCCCGCGCTTTTCGCGTACCGCGGGAGCCGTGAACGGCGCACCGGCGATTGCGGGCAAGCATTCGAACGACGTGCTGGAAAGCTGGGGTATCGCAGCAGACCGCCGCGATGCGTTCCTGAAGGCCGGGGCCGTGGCCCAAGGCTGAGGCCGCGGCTTGTTGCCCAGCGATTCAGCCACAAATATGGCGTGAAACCAGCCACTTGCCCGTATTTGTTTCACCTGAATTACGGACAACAAGCGCCTCAATCTGCGTTCAGACTCACTCACCTATACCAAGCACACACCGCCGGGACGCCTTGATGTCCCTCGATGGTTCCTGGCGGTTCTGTTCCTGTGCAACTGGGCCGGCTTCGAAAGAAGCCGGCCTTTCCTTTTCTGTATGGACTTCTCGCGAGGCGAGAGTTTGCGGTTTGTCTCAACGTCGCGGTGACAACTCATTGCTTATCGGTAAAACCGGGCAGTCATTTCCGGGAGCTGTGGATGAAACTGGCGTGGGCGGCGTTGTTGGCTGCCGTGACTCTGGCGGCTGGACCGGCGTTGGCGGACGCCAACAAACAGACCAAAGGCAAGTTCGACGACAAGTTCAGGCAGCTGGAAGTCGACCTCCCGACGCCGAATACCTATAGGACGGCGTCCGGAGCTCCAGGCGAATCATACTGGCAGCAGCAAGCGGACTACCAGATCAAGGCGACGCTGGACGAAGCGCGCAAGCGGATCACGGCGACGGGGACGATCACCTATCGCAACAACTCGCCGCATGCACTGAACTATGTCTGGCTGCAGCTCGACCAGAACATCTTCAAGCAGGATTCGGCCTCGCGGCGGATGGCGCGGCAGCCGACGCCGGGGGCGGCAGGCGATGCGCTGGCGATCGGGCAGCTGCGGCAGATGCAGTCCTATGCGGAAACGCCGCACGGGTTCGAGATCCAGTCGGTGACGGACGGTGGCAACGGGGCGCTTCGCCATACTGTGAACGACACGATGATGCGGATTGACCTGCCGCGTGCCCTGGCGCCGGGCCAGTCAACCACGATCAAGATCGCCTGGGCGTTCAACATCGTGGACAACGGACTGTTCGGGGGACGGGCAGGGTATGAGTATTTTCGCGACACGGACACCTATGTGTTCTTCCAGGCGCAGTGGTTTCCGCGGTTGGTCGCCTACACGGATTACACGGGCTGGCAGCACAAGCAGTTCCTGGGGCAGGGCGAGTTCACGCTCGAGTTCGGGAATTACGATGTCGCGATCACAGTGCCTGCGGATCATATCCTTACGGCGACGGGCGTGCTGCAGAACCCGAACGAAGTGCTGACTGCGGAGCAGCGCAGCAGGCTGACGCAGGCGCGCCGCAAGTATGATGCGCCGATGTACATCGTAACGCCGGAAGAGGCGCTGGCGAACGAGAAGGAAGGTTCAACTGCGACACGCACGTGGCGCTGGAAGGCAGGAAACGTGCGCGATTTCGCGTGGGCCTCCAGCCGCAAATTCATCTGGGATGCGATGGGCGTCGACCAGGACGAGGGCGAGGACGTATTGGCCCAATCCTTCTTCCCGACGGAAGCCGATCCGCTCTGGTCGCTCTATTCGACGCGTGCGGTGGCGCACACGATCGATGTCTATTCAGAATTCTCCTTCCCCTATCCCTATCCGACCGCGATCTCCGTCAACACCTGGCTGGGTGGCGGGATGGAGTATCCGATGATCTCGTTCAACGGCTATCGGCCGGTGAAGGACGAGAAAACGGGTGTGAAGACGTACACGCGCAATGCGCGCAACGGCCTGATCGGTGTCGTGATTCATGAGGTGGGGCACAACTACTTCCCGATGGTCGTCAACTCGGACGAGCGGCAGTGGACTTGGATGGATGAGGGCATCAACTCCTTCCTCGAGTGGATGACGGAGCTGCGCTGGGACGAGAAGTTCCCGATCCTCGGCAACAACCCGAACTCGCTGGACGAGATCGGCGCGTACATGATGTCGGAAGACCAGGTTCCGATCATGACCAATTCCGAGTCGGTCGTTCAGTTCGGCAACAACGCTTACAACAAGCCGGCTGCGGCCCTTACCGTGCTGCGCGAGACGGTGATGGGGCGCGAGCTTTTCGACTTTGCGTTCAAGCAGTATTCGGAGCGCTGGAAGTTCAAGCGCCCGACACCGTCGGATTTCTTCCGGACAATGGAAGATGCCTCGGCTGTCGATCTCGACTGGTTCTGGCGTGGCTGGTTCTACACCACGGACCACGTCGATATCGCGCTGACGGGCATGCGGGAGTATCGTCTCTCGACCAGGAACCCGGACGTGGAAGGCCAGTTGCAGCGCGAGTATCGCGAAGCGACGCGGCCTGAGCCGGTGACGGTGCTGGACAACCGCGCTGCGGGCCAGAAGACCTACATGCAGGCGCATCCGGACGCGGCGGACTTCTACACGCAGAGCGACGAGTTCCAGCCAAACAACAAGGACCGGAACGATTATACGAACTTCCTGGAAGGCCTGAAGGAACCCGAGAAGTCTGCGTTCGAGCGGGCGCTGCGGGACAATCCGTATGTCTACTTCGTGGACTTCGAGAACCGTGGCGGGCTGGTGTCGCCGCTGCCGCTGCGTTTCACGTTTGAGGATGGGACGACTAAGGATGTATTGATCCCGGCGGAGATCTGGCGCGTGAACTCGGAGAAGGTCTCGAAGATGTTCTACGAGACGAAGAAGGTGGTCTCGATCGAGCTGGATGCGCGGCACCAGATTGCCGACGCGGTGCGGTCGAACAACGGCTTCCCGCAGCAGAACACGCCGAGCCGGCTGGATGTCTATCGCTCCAACCAGAGCGGTATGCGCAACCAGATGGCAGATGCGCTGGTGGAGCTTAAGGCGAAGCAGGTGCAACCTGCGAGCCCTGCGGCGCCGATCGCGCCGAGCAACTGAGGAGCAACGCGTGAGGCTGCTGGTCGGGATCACGCGCAGGATGGCGCTTCTGACTGGCGGCGCATGCGTGGCTACGGTCGCGCTGGCGCCCGAGGCGCTGGCGCATCGCGCGCAGACCGTGCTGACGACGGTGATGTGGAATGCGTCGTCGTCGGTGCTGGAAGTCACGCACCGCATACATGCGCACGATGCGGAGCTGACGCTGGCGGCGACGACGGGCGTGCAAGCGGTGGACATCACGCAGGTCAAGAACCAGGCCCAGCTTCTGCTATACATCGAGAAGCAGTTCACGATGACGGACGGCGGGAAAACGATCGCGCTGCAGCCGCTGGGCGCGGAGATTGAGGGCGAGGCCATCCTGGTCTACCAGGAGTGCAGGCTGGCAACCCCTCCGAAGGTGCTGTCGATCGTGAACGGCATCCTGCGCGATGTGTTCGAGGGGCAGACCAACCTCGTAAACGTGAGGCTGGCGCAGCGGACGCGGACCCTCATCTTTTCGGGTAATGATGGCGCGAAGCGGGCCGAAGGGCTGCTGTAGGCGCTCTCTGGCGCACGGGAGATGCGGCCGGTAGATTGCGCTTTCGGGGGGCAGTCTCAGGGGACTTGCATGCGTGTCTTCATCTTTGCCGTCGTCGGCCTTCTCGCCGCGCTGGCGGGCGGCGCGGCGCTGGTCCCGATGTCTGTCGCGGCCGACACGGTGGCGAGCCGGTTTCCGGATTTCAAGTTCAAGGCAGCGTCCGGCAGCATGTGGGACGGCAAGCTGACGCAAGTGGCGTTCGGCAGCCAGTTCATCGGCGACCTGGTGGTGAAGACGGACCTGATGTCCCTGCTCAGCGGGAAGGCGGCAGGAGCGCTGGGTCTCACGCGCGAGGGTTTTGCAGGTACCGCAAACCTTGCTTATGGGCTCACCAACGGCAGGTTGGAAGTAAAGGATCTCAAGCTCGACGGAAACACCGCACTGGTTCCGGGCATGCCGGCGGCGCTGGCGCGATCTGACGGTCGTTTCACGCTGGCAATCAGCAACGTGACCTTCGTCGAGAGCCTGTGCGAGACCGCGTCAGGCGAGGTGTGGACTGACGCCCTCACCAAGGTGAGTATCCAGGGATGGGTGGGGCCTGAGCTGCGGGGCCCGGTCACTTGCGAGGGTGGGCACATGCAGGTGCAGGCGGGCGGCAAGGCGGCCACGGGCGAGGATGTGCTGGCGATACTCAGCATCAGCCAGCATCTGGACATGGAGCTGACCGCCACCGTTGCCAATGCAACGCCCGGGGCGGCAAAGGCGCTAGGGGACATCGGCTTCGTCCGCGAAGGCGACAAGCTAGTGCTGAGCCAGGCCATGGGCAGCCGTTAACCGGTGGTGGACTACTCAAATGCGCTTGACCAGCAGGGCGACCACGCATAAACGCTCCTTCCTTCGATACCTGCGGTACGCGGGTGTAGCTCAGTTGGTTAGAGTGCCGGCCTGTCACGCCGGAGGTCGCGGGTTCGAGCCCCGTCACTCGCGCCAGGTATCGGAAAGTTGCT
>CAIMMO010000237.1 GCA_903842595.1 uncultured Alphaproteobacteria bacterium | reverse complement strand
GGTGGTGCTCGGAAACGGGATCTCGCACGAGACGATGATCGCGGCGGGAGCGCCGGAGGCGGACCTGATCTTCGTGACGGTGCCGGATGGATTTGAGGCGGGAGGGATCGTTGAGCTGGCGCGGAAGCTGAACCCGAAGGTGAAGGTCTACGCGCGGGCGCATTCGGATGCCGAGGTGGAGCACCTGCGCGGGCTTGGCGCCGATCTGATCGTCTCGGGCGAGCAGGAGATTGCCGACGCGATGATTGACAAGGCCACGGCTTTCATTCCGCGCCGTGCAGTGCAGCAGGCCTAGAGCAGCGTCGCGAGGATGCCGAGCATCTTCCCCCAGCCGGCGCGGGAGCGGTCGACGAAGGCGGCACACTCATTCTCCATCTCGTGGATGAGGCGCAGGCAGCAGCCGTCTGCGGTTGACGTGATGTCGATCTTGACGATCGAGGGATCGTTGTCGCCGTGTCCGGCGATGCTCCATACGAATACGATGCGACTGGGCGGATCGAGTTCGATATTCGTGCCGATATGGTCAATATAGGTGTCGCCGCGGCGGAACTTGCAGGAGAAGACGCCGCCGACGCGGGGCTCGTTGAGGATGTGGAGGATTTCCTTCTCGCGCAGGAGCGGACCGAACGTGAAGCGGGCAATCATCGCGGGGTCGAGTATGGCGTCGTAGACGCGCATGGGCTCGACGGTGAAGGTCTGGACAGCGATTGCGGCAGGTTTCTGGGCCATGCCTACATGTCCTCCGGGCATTTTGTGGTCTCGGCGAGCGGGTGGCCAGTCTCAAGCAATGACGTCAGGCTGGACATGAGCGACGGCCAGCCTTGTGATACGGCGTCGATGAGCTTCGAGTCCGTTCGCGCAATTTCGTGCGTGAGGGTGAATTTGACGGAGCTGGGTATCTGTTCGAACTCGTAAGTCAGCGTCGAGTGTCTCTCCGCCTTCAACTCGGGGAGGAACTGGTTCTCCCAGGTGAGGACGAGTTTGCGGGGCTTGTCGGCGAGGATGATCTTGCCGGTGTCGGCGACGCGGCCATCGGGGATCATCACGCGCCAGTCGCTGCCGGGTGTCCAGTCGGAGTTCTGCCAGGTCTCGCATCAGTATTGTTTTGTAAACTCCGGTTGGGTCAGGACGTCCCAGAGCTTCTCTGGTGTTGTCGCGATGTGGATCACGTAGACGAATATCGACCCGGTCATTCTCACTCCAGCCTTCGCTTGAGGTCGACGAGGGCATCGACCTTGCGACGTTCGAAATTCCTGATCCAGCGGGCCGGAATCTCACCGATCCGGACCGGCTTCAGGTAGTGCAGTTTCTGGCGGCCGCGTTTGACGGTTACGACGAGGTTGGCCTCCTCGAGGATAGCCAGGTGTTTCGAGACGGCCTGACGCGACCTCGCCAGCTGTCCTTGGGCGAGGCCGGCGCACACCTCAATAAATGTCTGGCCGCTGGACGCGCAGAGGTTGTCGACCAGGGCTGGTCGGCTTTCGTCGCCTAGCGCCCGGAAAACCAGATCCATGCACTTCAATAGGCAGCCAACAGGTTGCCTGGTAACGCCTGCTTTATCGGCGATGGCGAGGCGCCTGAGGCGTTCCTTGTTGTCGAGGGTGTTCGCGCGAAGACAATCAGCCTGAAGGCGGTAGTGCCGGATTTCGGCGTGCTGACGGGACCTTCCGTGATTACCGATCTGCCCTACGGCGACGCGCATGGTGACGATGCGACGCTCTCGATAAGGTTGTCGTCGGCTGGGCTGATAGTGTTCGACGCGCATGGACGTGTTTGATGGCGGAGGAGCACGACAAAACAGCGCGCGCAGCAGGAGACGCGCTGGAGGCGGCGTTGCTTCAGGCGACGCAGACCGTGGAGCGGCAGCCTACGCGGATTGTGAAGTCTGGTGATGACGATCTTGACCGGCTTGCGCGACGGATCGCGGAAACGCTGGCGCAACTGGCGCTGGATGGATGTCTGGGCGGTTATGTCGAGAGATCGACCCTGGCCTCTGATACAGGCGCATCGTCGATGAATCGGGTTGCGGGTCCACCGGCGAAGCCGGCGCGACGCGGGACGCGGTTCACATGAGCGCTTTTCATGAGGTGAGTTTGCCCTTGGCGCTGGCGATCGGCGCGAGTGGCGGGCCGTTGCGGCGACAGAACAGCCGCTGCTGACTGACGACGTGCTTACCGCCGCAGTCCAGCTGTTGAATCGGAGCGCGGGCGGCAGAGCCGCGGTCGCCGAAGCATCTGTGGGCGGTTTGGCCAGCTGACGATCTTGCATCGTCCTGGATGTGCCGTGCACGGAAGGATGGGATGACTGGGGCGAAGGAAATCCGCCGGTCGAGGGGGTGGAGGCATATCGGGTCAGGGTGACGGGTGGCGCTTCGATTCGCGAATGGGAGGTCGTTTCCCCTGACGCCGATTGTCTCTGAGCTGAGCAAGTCACGCAGTTTCCAGCAGGCGGGCTGGCGCTTGTCGAGGTGGCGCAAATCGGTTCGAATGGCGCGCCATGGACCATGGACGGGGGTCCAAGTGAGGATTCCCGGGTCATAAACGTGAGAAACGTCCAGATTTGCCTCAATATACCCATCTTCCGGCTTGTCTTGCAGGGGTATCACGTCCCACGCTAGGGCAAGACTTTTCGGCAAGGATCAACAGTTGAGCTGGGATCCCTACGCTGCGCTTGGAGTGCCCAGGGCCTCCACCGCGGAAGAGATCAGGAAGGCATATCGCAAGCTCGCCAAGGAGCTGCACCCGGACGTGCGCCCGAACGACAGCGCATCCGAGGAGCGTTTCAAGCGGGTGACGGCGGCGTTCAACCTGCTGACGGACGATACGCTTCGGGGTCGTTTCGATCGCGGTGAAATTGATGCCGAGGGGAACGAGCGCCCGCAGTTCCAGCCAGGAACCGGATTTGGAGGCGGGTTTGCGGGCGCCGCCGCAGGCGCGCGCGGGCGCGGCCAGCGCGGGGATGTCTTCGAAGATCTGTTTGACGGCCTGTTCAGCCGCGGCGGCGGCAGTCGCGGTTTCGGACAGCAGCGTGGGGAGGATGTCCGCTATCGCATGGAGGTCGACTTTCTCGATGCGGTGAATGGCGGAAAGCGCCGGGTGACGATGTCCGATGGCCGCACGCTGGACCTAGCGATTCCGGCTGGGCTCACGTCTGGCCAGACACTGAGGCTGAAGAGCCAGGGTCTGCCGGGCGCTGGGAATGGCCCGGCCGGCGATGCGCTGGTTGAGATCAAGGTTGGCGAGCATCCTGTTTATCGCCGCGACGGCGATGACATCCGCATGGATCTGAAAATCTCCCTGGCTGAGGCCGTCGAGGGTGGCAAGGTGCCGGTCAGTACGCCGTCTGGAATGGTAACTATGTCGGTACCTTCGGGTGCAAGTTCGGGCGACTTGCTGAAGCTTCGCGGCAAAGGCGTCCAGACGCGGCCGACGCCTGGCGACCTGCTGGTTCGGCTGATGATCGTGCTGCCGCGCAAGGAAGATCCGGAGCTCAGGGAGTTCATCCGCAATTGGTCGGGACGCAAGACCGACGTGCAGCGATGAAAGCGGGCGTTTCCTGCAATTTGCAGGGGAAACTGCGTCGTTTTGGCGTGGCGTGCAGCTGTTCAGACGGGGTTCACTGTGTCGGGACTAAACGTGTTCCCATGTTGCGAAGAACCATGATTCCCCTGATGGCTGCCGTGCTGATCGTGAGCGCGGCGACTTCGCCCGCCCACGCCCAGCGTGGCCGCGATCGCGATCAGCCGTTCGACAATCCGTTCCAGCGCGGCGACTCGTGGGATCGTCCGCGCGATGATCGCGGGTCGCAGCGCGAGGTGTCACTTAGCGATGTGCTTCGCGATCTCCGTTCAAAGTATGGCGGTCAGCACCTCGATGCGCGTAAGTCCGGCGGCTACTACATGATTGCGTGGATGACGGAAGATGGTCGTCGCCTCAACCTGCGCGTCAATGCGTCGACAGGCCGAGAAGAGTAAAGGCTGGAATTGCGATGAGAGTTCTTGTTGTCGAAGATGATCCCGATCTCGGTCGGCAGCTGTGTGAAGCCCTGTCGCAGGCGGGCTACGCTGTGGATCTGGCGCCGGACGGCGAGGAAGGGCACTTCCTTGGCGAGACCGAGCCTTATGACGCGGCCGTGCTCGACCTTGGCTTGCCGAAGATGGACGGCGTGCGCGTGCTCGAGAAGTGGCGGACGAGTGGCAAGGACATGCCTGTTCTTATCCTCACGGCGCGCGATCGCTGGAGCGAGAAGGTCGCAGGGTTCGACGCCGGCGCTGACGACTACCTCACCAAGCCCTTCGTGACGGAAGAACTTCTGGCGCGCTTGCGTGCGTTGATGCGACGCGCGGCCGGACATGCGTCGGCGGCGCTGGAGTGTGGCGACCTGCGTGTTGATACCCGCGCGGCGCGGGCGTCGGTAAATGGTGAGCCGATCAAGCTTACAGCCCATGAATATCGCGTGCTGTCCTACCTGATGCATCATCAGGGACGCGTCGTGCCGCGGACAGAGCTGGTCGAGCACATCTACGACCAGGATTTTGATCGCGATTCCAACACGATCGAGGTGTTTGTCGGCCGTCTGCGCCGCAAGATCGGCTCCAACCGCATCTTGACGGAACGCGGACTCGGGTATCGGTTGATCGACCCTGTAGCGGAAAAGATCGTCGACTAGCATGACTGAGACGGCAGGCGCCGCGAGCGACGGAGCGCGTGTGCGCGGCTCAATCGCGCGGCGCATGCTTGTTGCTGCGGCGATCTGGAGCGCGGTTGTGCTTCTGATTGCAGGCTGGTCGCTGCAGGCGTTCTATCGCACAGAGACTGACCAGCAGCTTGACCTGTCGCTTGACGATACGCTGCGAACGCTCGCGGGGGCGGTCAACTCCGAACAGGGGCAGATCACCGTCGACGACGCGAAGCTGCCACGCGACGAGCGCTTCAGCCTTCCCCTACTGGGCCGCTATTGGGCCTTCATCGATCTGAGCGCCGAAAATGAAGTCGTGCGGACGAGGAAGTCGCTAAGTTTCTTCGATGAAGATGCCAGCGTTGCTGCGGATGTTCGCGCCGAAGCCCTGAAGCAGAAAGGCGCCGTGCTCCATCTTGATGCGCCGGGGCCCGACGACAAGCAGATGCGCCTCGGACTGCAAGCTGTGACGTTTCCCGACCGGCCTGAGCCGCTACTGCTGTATGCCGCAATCGACCGCACGAGCGCCGATGCATCAGTCGGCAGCTTCACCCTTCGGCTCGGCATCGCGCTTGGCGTGCTTGCGATTGGTCTGATCGGCGGCGTGCTGGTGCTAATCCGGTACGGGCTGCGTCCGCTGCACGAGATCGAGGACAAGTTGGGTGATGTCCGGGCGGGGCGCAGGGACAAGCTCGATGGCGAGTATCCCAGCGAGTTGTCGCCGCTGGTGCGGGAAATCAACACGCTGATCACGCACAACCGGAATGTGGTGGATCGGGCGCGCACCCATGTGGGCAATCTTGCGCATGCGCTGAAGACGCCTCTGGCGGTGCTGAAGAACGAGGCCAAGGGTAGCGACAAGCTGTCCGACCTTGTCCGGCGCCAGACCGAGGCGATGACCAGCAATGTGAACAGCTATCTGAAACGCGCCCAGGCGGCGGCGCAGGCGGAAGTGCTGGGCGTTCGCACGGAAGTGAAGGAGCCGGTCGAGGGCATTGCCCGGATGCTGGAGCGGCTGCACAGGGGCAAGGGCGTGGCGATTGATGTGGATGTCGACCCCAAGGCGGTTTTCCGGGGCGAACGGGGCGACTTCGATGAACTTGTTGGGAACCTGTTGGAGAACGCTGCCAAATGGTGCAAGTCGCGGGTTAACGTTACGGTGAGCCGGAACGATGACGGCATGGAAGTGAAGGTGGACGATGATGGTCCGGGCCTTCCTGCTGAACATCGCGCAAAGGCGCTGGAACGCGGCAAGCGGCTGGACGAATCCGAGCCGGGAACTGGTCTGGGACTTTCGATCGTGAGCGAACTCGCTGACATTTACGGCGGACGCCTCCATCTGGAGGATAGCCCCATCGGCGGGCTGCGGGCGCGGCTCGTATTGCCGGCGGCGCCGCTTTGATCTGGCTTATTCTCGTTGCCGTCGTGTTTGTCGCGGGCGGGACGTGGCTGGTCGCCAAGTCCTTACCGATGCGCCTTGCCGTACTGGGACTTGGTCTGGCGGGCGCGGGCGCCTACTGGTTCATCGGCCAGCCCGGCATGAGTGACCGGCCACTGGAAATGCGGCTCGCCGAGATCGAGCAGATGATCCGGACATCGCCGGAGCGGTTGACCGAAAATGAGGCTATCGCGATCGCGGAGCGCCGCGCGCGCGAACAGCCCACAGATCCGACGCCGCACCTGATGATCGCGCGCATGTACGAGAGCCTGGCCCAGAGGGCGCAGGCGGAAGGCATGCGGCTGGTGGAGGGCGGAGATGAGCCAGCCGCCGCCGCGCAGGCTGCGGTCATGCAGGAAAGCCTGCTCAAGGCCGAAGAAGCATTCACCGAGTCGCTGCGCCGCGACCCCAGCAACGCCGAAGCGATCGCCGAGCTGGCGGATTTGCGCTTCAAGACGACGGGTGAGGTCGACGCGCGTACAACGCGGCTTTACCAGGCGGCTTTCCAGGCTAACCCGGACCGGTTCCGCTATGGCTACCTCGCTGGGATCGGGCTCTGGCTTCAAGGGCAGAAGGCTGAAGCGGAAGCTCTTTGGGCCGATATCGACAAGCGCGCGCCGGCCGAAGGCCCCGAGCGCGGGATGTTTGCTGCGTTGCGGCAGATGTTTGGCGTAGACCCGCCAGCTCCCCCGCCGACAACTCCCTGAGTTCCAGCTTAAATGTGACCAGATCTCGCGCCATCGTGTCGCTGGCGCGATGACGCGTCGGCCCATATAGTCTGACGGCTGTTCGGCTGGGGCCAGTCGATCGGGAGACATCTTTTATGCGCAAGCGTTCACAGAGGCTCTGGCTCATCGGGACGGCCGCTGTTCTTGTTACGGGCGCAGTCGCGCTCGCAGTCGTCGGGCTTCAGGGCGCGGTCGCGTTCTTCCAGTCGCCATCCGACATTGCCGCGAAAGGCCCCTCGGCCTTCACGCAAGCCCTGCGCGTTGGCGGGCTGATCGAGGTCGGCAGCCAGAAGCACGAAGAGGGCGGCAAGCTGCTGACCTTCACAATCACCGATGGCAAGCACACCGTGCCGGTACAGTTCGAAGGCATCCCGCCGGACATGGTGGTGGAAGGCAAAGGTGTCGTGGCCGAGGGCAAGTTCAATGCAAACGGCGTCCTGGTGGCGGACCGGGTGCTCGCCAAGCATGACGAGAACTACATGCCGAAGGAAGCGTATGACGCGCTGAAGCGGGCTTCGGATTCCGAAGCCGAGTCGACCTACAAAGAGCCCACCACTTGATCGCCGAACTCGGTCACCTCCTCGCCTTCCTGGCGCTCGCGGCTGCCATTGGGCAGAGTGCGCTTGGCCTTACGACCGGCGGAGAGGCGCCAAGGCGGCTGGCGTTTGCCTGCGGGATTTTTTCCGTACTGGCGATGCTGACCCTGATAATCAGTTTTGTGCAGCTGGACTTCTCGGTCGCACTGGTCGCTGAGAACTCCCACACGCTGAAGCCGCTGATCTACCGGATCGCCGGCGCGTGGGGGAACCATGAAGGCTCCATGTTGCTGTGGTGCATGGTGATGGCCGGGTATGGCGCCGCCGCTGCCGTGTTTATGCGCGCGGGTCCGCTGCGCGACAAGGCGCTTGGCGTGCAAGGCCTTTTGACCACGGGTTTTTTCGCCTACCTGCTTTTTGCGTCCAGTCCGTTCACGCGGCTGATCGATCCGCCGTTCGATGGCGGCGGGATGAACCCGCTGCTGCAGGACCCGGCGGTCGCGCTGCATCCGCCGGCTCTGTATCTCGGCTATGTCGGCATGTCGTTCGTGTTCTCGCTGGCGGCGTCCGGCCTCATCAATGGACAGATCGACCAGGAGTGGGCGCGCCGGACGCGGCCTTGGGCGCTGTTTGCCTGGAGCTCGCTGACCGT
>CAIMMO010000236.1 GCA_903842595.1 uncultured Alphaproteobacteria bacterium | reverse complement strand
TCGGGCGGCCTCGGCTCCTACGCCGTGCAGCTCTGCGCCGTCGCCGGCGCCAACGCCATCGGCGTCATCTCGGATGATTCCAAGACTGACTTCGTGCTGCAGATGGGCGCCAAGGGCGTTATCAACCGTAACAACTTCAAATGCTGGGGCCAGCTGCCGAAAGTGAACACGCCCGAGTTCAACGAGTACATGAAGGAAGCCCGCAAGTTCGGCAAAGCCATCTGGCAGATCACGGGCAACAAGGACGTCGACGTCGTCTTCGAACACCCGGGCGAAGCCACGATGCCCACCTCGGTCTTCGTCGTGAAGCGCGGCGGCATGGTCGTCATCTGCGCCGGCACGACAGGTTTCAACCTCACCATGGACGCCCGCTTCCTCTGGATGCGCCAGAAGCGCGTTCAGGGTTCGCACTTCGCCAACCTGCTGCAGGCGAGCCAGGCCAACCAGCTGATGCTAGAACGCCGACTCGATCCATGCATGTCCGAGGTCTTCCCCTGGGCCGACATCCCCGAAGCCCACGAGAAGATGCTCGACAACAAGCACCTCCCGGGAAACATGGCCGTGCTGGTGACGTCGCCGAAGCCAGGCTTGCGGACGGTTGAGGATGTCCTCGAGGCGGGGCCGACGAAGGCCTAGGCTGGCACACCAACGGGAACCTTTGGCCCCTCCCGCAGGTTGCGAATTTAAGGTTGCGGCACTGCAGTCAGTCTGAAACTGCGGTCAGGGCAATACGGTTGCCCTCGCTGTCGGAAATTTCGGCGACGTAGCCGGCCGCCGCGATGTGTTTCTTCGGAAAAGGAACACTTGCGCCCTGCGCGACTGCGCGTTCGAGCACGGGGTCGATATCGGCAACATCGAAGTAGATGATCGCGCCTGACGTCGAGGGCACATATACGTTCCCTTTCGCCAGCGCCCCGCTTGAACCTGGCTCACCATCTGCGCGCGGGAAGAACGCGATCTCATAGCCGTCAACGGTCTGCCTGCTCAGCTCGTATCCGAACACGGATTGATAGAACCTCACCGCGCGATCCATGTCGGTGACGGAAATCTCGAAATGATAGACCGGATTTGCCGCGGCTGCCGCTTGCCTCGCGCCATCTGGCGGCTGGATTCCGTGGTCGCAAGCCGCCAATGCCGTCACCAGCATCCCTAAGCTCCGCAAATGCATGGCGGCGCCTCGTCACAAGAGCTGTTGCAACTTCCGCGTATCGCTGGCGCGCGGACAGCGCGACGGAAAGACGGACGAATCCGGGCGGGACGCGACAGAGCGGCTCCGTAACCAAACAGGACCTACGGCGGTACTAGGGTTTGTCGCCAGCCTGCACTACATTGGGCGGGAAATACCATTCGCGGAGAACAACCATGACCACTCAACGCGCAGTCCTCGCCGGCGGCTGTTTCTGGGGCATGCAGGACCTGATCCGCAAGAAACCCGGCGTCATCTCCACCCGCGTCGGCTATTCCGGCGGCGATGTCCCCAACGCCACCTATCGTAACCACGGCACGCATGCCGAGGCGATCGAGATCATCTTCGACCCCGCCAAATGGTCCTATCGCGACCTGCTCGAATTCTTCTTCCAGATCCACGACCCGACGACCAGGAACCGCCAGGGCAACGACATCGGCATGAGCTATCGCTCGGCGATCTACTACGAGAGCGAAGACCAGAAACGCGCCGCCCTCGACACCATCGCCGATGTCAATGCCTCCGGCCTCTGGCCCGGCAAGGTTGTAACCGAAGTCGAACCCGTCGGCGCCTTCTGGGAAGCCGAGCCCGAACATCAGGACTACCTCGAGCGCATCCCGAACGGCTACACTTGCCACTTCGCCCGCCCCGGCTGGAAACTGCCGAAGCGCGCGGCTGCAGAGTAGACATCGCCAGGCGGCCGTTCCTACAGGACGGCCGCATCCACCACGCGCGCGATGATCGCATCGTCCGCCGGCACAAGCCCGTCAAGCATCAGCATCGCCAGCCCGTGCACCATCGACCACGCACGCAACTGACGTACGTCCTGCATCGCCTTGCTCACCTTGCCGCCGCTGATCTCGGCGATCCCGCGCGCCAGCATGTCCCGCCCGCGCGAACGCCCATGATCCTGGCCGCCGGCCTGCGCCGACATCATCAGACGAAACAGTGACGGGTTCGCGAGCGCGAACCGCACATAGGCGCGTCCCATCGCGCTGAACGCATCGAGTCCCGGCCTGGCTCTAGCCATTGCCGCAGCAAACGCATCCGCGAGCCTCTCATCGCCGACGAGACACAGCGCGCCCAGCAGCGCCGCCCTGTCGGGAAAATGCCGGTACACCGCCGTCGCCGACACGCCGACATTGCGCGCGATCTCACGCAGGCTCAGCGCCTCCGCAGGGCCGGCCTGCAGCCGCTTCAGCCCCTCTTCAATCAGTGCGGCGCGCAGGTCGCCATGGTGATAGCGCTCACCCTGATTTTCGATGTTGACACTGTTATCATTCCTCGCCATGTTATCACTGTAAACATAGTCGGCGTCCGGCGCAACACGCCCAAACGCCGCGCCTGATACGAGTTACCCGAAACGCCAGACCGCCGATCAGTGCGGACAAAAGATCAGAGGGAAGCGCCATGACCAGCCCCGTCGAAACGGCCATCCGCGGCGCCGTCACCACCGGCCTTATGGGTGTCGCCAGGCTCAACCGGAAGCTGCGTCGCGCCAAGGCGCCGAACCCCTACCTCACCGGCATCCACACACCGGTGAAATCCGAGGCGACCTTCACTGACCTGAAGGTCACCGGCGAGATTCCCGCCAGCCTGAACGGCCTTTATGTCCGCAACGGACCCAACCCGCTGAAGGGGCCGAACCACGCCACGCACCACTGGTTCGTCGGCGACGGCATGCTGCACGGGGTTCGCCTGGAGGATGGCAAGGCGCTCTGGTATCGTAACCGCTGGCTGCGCTCCACGAACGTGAGCGAAGCACTCGGCGAGAAGCGCGCGCCCGGCCCGCGCAGTCCTTCCGGCCAGGAAAGTCCGAACACAAGCGTCGTCGGCCATGCCGGAAAAATCCTCGCCATCGTCGAGGCCGGCGGTTTCCCGGTCGAAGTAACCGAGACGCTCGACACGATCGCGCACACCGATTTCGGCGGCTCGCTCGGCAAGGCTTTCTCCGCCCACCCGCACCGCGACCCCGACACGGGCGAGATGCACGCCATCACCTACCATACGCAGGACCCCGCAAACGTCTGGCACACAGTGGTCGACACATCCGGCAAGGTGCGCCGCAACGAACCGATCGCCGTGCAGGACGGCCCGTCAATCCACGACTGCATGATCACGAAAAACTATGTCGTCGTGATGGACCTTCCCGTCACCTTCTCGATGCCTGCGCTCGTCGCAGGCGACTCGTTCCCCTATCGCTGGAATCCCAAACATGCCGCCCGCATCGGCCTGCTCCCCCGCGAAGGCAAGGGCAGCGAGATCATCTGGTGCGACATCGAGCCTTGCTACATCTTCCACCCCGCCAACGCTTTTGAAACGGACGACGGCAAGGTGATCATGGACGCCGCAGTCCACACCACCATGTTTGCCGATGGCGCTGCGGGCCCCAACTCAAACGCCACGCCGTTCGAACGCCTCGTGATCGACCCCGTCGCAAAACGCGTCACGCGCACCGTGATCGACTCAGCGCCGCAGGAATTCCCTCGTAACGACGAACGCCGCACCGGCAAAACCTATCGCTACGCCTATACCGTCGCCCTGCCCGAAAACGGCGATCCAGGCCTTCTCGCCGACTCACGCATCTTCAAGCACGATCTGGCGACCGGCACGCACCAGGTCCGCGACTTCGGCGCCGGCAAGATCCCGGGCGAGTTCGTCTTCGTGCCAGCATCAGCGAACAGCGGCGAGGATGAAGGCTGGCTAATCGGCTATGTGCTGGATCACGCTAACAACAGCACTGACCTCGTCATCCTCAACGCCCGCGACTTCACCGGCCGCGCACAGGCCACCATCACCATCCCCCAACGCATCCCCCCGGGCTTCCACGGCAACTTCATCGCGATGTAGCGCAAGCGTTTTCCTCTTCCGGCCAGGGGCCGGGGGAGGAAAGGTCCGTACCTCCGCTGTTTGTCTCGACACCAATCACTGGCATGCTCCCATGGCCCGCGGGCGTACCGAATCACGCCGCCCCGCCACTCGCCGGAGAAAGCCGAGATGCGCGCCTTGCTTCTCTCCGCCATCGTCATGATATCCTTGGCAGGATCCGCCATCGCCCAGACAAGGATTCTTCCCGACGACCCAAAGCTCCTAGAGCTGATCAAATCCCGCGTCGATGACGGCCGCGCCACTGGCTTGGTCCTCGGCGTGATGGATGCGGACGGCTCGACCCGCATCGTCAGCTATGGCGACCGCGGCGCCGACGCCCAGCCGCTCGGCCCCGAGACAGTTTTCGAAATCGGCTCGGTGACGAAAGTCTTCACGACCACGCTGCTGGCCGACATGGTGCAGAGAGGCGAAGTCTCGCTTGACGCCCCCGCCCAGCAATACGCCCCACCGGGCATGACGCTTCCGACGCTGAACGGCAAGGCGATCACGCTTGCCCACCTCGCTGAACAGAATTCAGGCCTGCCGCGCCTTCCCTCCAACATGTCGTTCGCCGACATGAGCAACCCCTACGCGGACTACACGGCCGAGAACCTCAACACCTTCCTCGCCAGCCACACGCTGCGCCGCGACCCCGGCGCCGAGTTTGAATACTCCAATCTGGGCATGGGCCTGCTCGGCTTACTTCTGGCCCACCGCTCAGGCCAGACCTACGAGCAGCTTGTGAAGACGCGTATCCTCGATCCGCTTGGCATGGCGTCGACCGGCATCGCGCTGACACCGCCCATGCAGACGCGCCTTGCCCAGGGCCACACCGCAGAGGGCGCGCCTACGGCCAACTGGGACCTGCCAGCCCTCGCCGGCGCAGGCGCGCTGCGCTCCACGATGAACGACATGATGAGATTCCTCGACGCCAACCTCGGCGAACCTGCGAGCGATCTCGAGCGCGCGATGCGTTTCACCCAGACCCCGCGCTTCACCATGTCGCCGAACACCAGGATCGGCCTCGGCTGGATCACCGTCACGCAGGGCGATGGCGGCTTCATCTACCATGACGGCGGCACAGGCGGTTACGGCGCCATCGTCATCCTCGACAGGAAACGCAATGTCGGCGTCGTCCTGCTCGCCAACCGCACAGGCGTACCCGACGACATCGCCATGCACGTGCTCGATCCGTCCATCCCGCTGACGCCGAAACCAGGGCCCGCCAGCGAACGCGGGGAGATCTATGTGCCGCCTGAAACGCTCGCCGCCTATGCCGGCATCTACACGCTCGACTCCGCACCGGATTTCAAGCTCACCGTGACGCTCGGATCCGGCCAGCTCCAGGTTCAGGCTACCGGCCAGCAGAAGTTTCCGGTCTTCGCCGAGTCTGCGACAAAGTTCTTCTACAAGATCGTCGACGCCCAGCTCACCTTCGTCTCCGCTGCGGACAGCAAGCCGGCTCATCTCATCCTCCACCAGGGCGGCCTGGACCAAAAAGCGACGAAGCAGCCATAACTGCCGGCGAACCGGGACGACGGGATGCACCGGGGCGTCGAATCGCGCACGAAAAGGACCGGAGCCGTCTCGCAGAGCATCACTACCGCCCGGCCAGATGGCGGAGTATCACTGTCGGAACCGGACAAGAGACGGACATGAGGAGACTTCCAATGCGCATGATCCTGCTGGCTTCAGCGGCCTTTGCACTGGCCGCATGCAACGGCGAATCAGCCGCTCCGGCCGACACAGCTGCGCCGGCAGATGCGGCCTCCGCCGAGACCGCAGCATCCGAGGCGCCAGCTGCGCCAGCGATGGATGACGCCATGAAGGCAGCCGACGACGCAGATGACGCCAACACAGCAGAAACGCCCGACAACTACATGTTCCACACCGACCTCACGAAGGTCGAAAGCGTCCACCTGCCAGTTAAGGCTGGCGGAGGCTGGACGGCGACGGTGATTGATCCCGCGCAAGCCGAGATCACAGGCGCTAGCGACGAGACGATGGCCGATGGCAGCGTTCATCATGTCGTGAAGATCAAGCCACTGGTTCGCGACGTGATCGCGCGCGTGAAGTTCGAACGCCGCGACAGCATGGACACCACCGCCCCTGTCGTGGAAACCCGCACCGTCAACCTGATGGTGCACTAGCAGCGCGAGAGGAAGCGGGACAAACCCGCGCCCTTCCCCGCCCTTCTGAAGCCCTCGACTAGCGGCCCAGCGCAGACGCCGGGGGCATCGTTCCTGGCTTCGGCCCAGTTGGCGAACGCGTCTTTCGGCAAAGGCTTGTCCGTGTCCATCAACCGGACGTGAATGCGACAAGTTCCACATGCTGCATGTGTCGCGTTGCAAGCGCGGCAAATCGGCAACATTCTCCGGGGTCTGGTGGGGCGCGTCGGCGTTGCATTGGTTTGCACATGATTGGACTGAAAAAGAAATCACACCCCCCCGGCGTCCGCGTTGTCTGGACGTGGGATGGCCACACAGCGCAAGGTGTCATTCGGAAGGTGTTCACGCACCGCCTTGAGCGAACAATGAACGGGTCGACTGTCACGCGCGCTGCAGACCGCCGTAACCCGGCTTACCTGATCGAACAGGACAGCGGCGACACCCTTTTGATGAACCACAACGAGATCAAGCGGGTCGCCTGAACGCTCACGTCTCGAACAGACCGCCGCGCGCTGGTTTCGCCTTGCGCACTTTCTCGATGCTGACACCGGGATAGCCCTTCAGCGGACAAAGCGGCGCGCCCAGATACGCCCAGTCCTGAAGCTGCTCGATCGCGACATGATGCTTCGCCTCGCGACCCGTGCGCGCGCCGAACAGCGCGCGCGGAATGTCCAGCCATTTGGGCGAGCCGCCGCGCGTGAACATCATTGACGTCCCGCACAGCGCGCGGAACGACCGCACCTGCCGCCGCTTCAGATCGTCAAACCGCGCCAGCACACCCTCGCCGCCCACGACCCTCACCTTGCTCTTCCAGCGTCCGACATAGGTCGCATACGCCGCCCCATGGGCCCGCCGGCTGGCTTCCGAATGATCGTGCCAGGCCCAGAACAGCGGAGCGTCGGTCTCGATCGCGATGCCGCCGCAGAGGCAAGCGCCGGAAATCGTCACGGCCGCCCGGGCCCGGCGCCTGGGTGGCTTTGGGCTGCGTCCAGGCTTGATCTGCCCCGCCATGTGCTATCCCCTTAGCCTCGACTGCGACCACCAAACATTGGATAATCACGTCCGTACAAGGTAGTACGGGTCATGGCCGACGGCACGCTCACGAAATCTGCGGGGATAACCGCCGAAGGCTGGCTTACCGACAGCTGGTATTTCGCCTGCGTCTCGAAATCGCTTGAACCGGGCGAGCACTTCCGCCGCATCATTCTCGGCCAACCCGTCCTCCTCGCCCGCACGGCAAAAGGAGAGGCCTTCGCCCTGCGCGATGTTTGCCCGCACCGCCTCGTCCCACTCTCGGCCGGGCAGCAGATACACACCAATGGCGAACCTACCATCCAGTGCCCCTACCACGGCTGGCGCTTCGGCACCGACGGCCAGTGCAAGCTGATGCCGTCGCTGCCCAACCCCGAAGACTTCGCCACCGAGCGCGTGCGCGTGCGCCGCTATCCGGTGCACGAGATCAACGGCATGATCTTCGTCTACGTCGCAGACAACCCGCGGGCCGACGAACAGGCTGCCACGCCACCACCGGCGTTCGACATCGCGCCCGGCCTACGCCCGAAATTCGTTGTCGCCGAGATGTTCAACGCCCACATGGACGACGCGGTCGTCGGCCTGATGGACCCGGCACACGTACCCTTCGTGCACAATCAATGGTGGTGGCGCCCGCCCAGCACCGGCCTGCGCCTGAAGGAAAAACCGTTCATTCCTGTCACGCGCGGCTGGGCCCTCGCGCGCCACCAGCCGTCAGGCAACTCGCTCGCCTACAAGATGCTGATGGGCGACAAGGTGACCACCGAGATCGTCTTCCAGATCCCCGGCTTCCGGTGGGAGATCGTCGAGGCCGAGAAGCGTCGCATCTTCACCCTCACCTGCCTCACGCCAGTGACGCTGAAGAAGACCCGCATTACCCAGATCACTTTCTGGCAGAACGCGCCCTTCCTCGACCTCGCCCTGCCCATCCTCATCCCCGCCGCCCGGAAATTCCTCGGCCAGGACGGCCACATGGTGAACCTGCAGAACAAGGGCATGGCCTACCAGCAGAACATGCTCTGGATCGACGACATCGACGTCCAGGCCAAATGGTACCGCATCCTCAAGAAGGAATGGACGGCGTCACGGTCCGAGGGCCGCCCGTTCGTGAACCCGATCGAACCGCGCACGCTCCGGTGGCGCAGCTAGCGACCCCATCGCGTCGCATTGAGCAGTTGAATTCCCGGCCAACTGCGGCGAGTTTGCAGCCGCGGAAAGCAGGCTAGCGAGCCTGCCCGGGAGGACGACCATGAACCTGCGCAAATCCTTGGCTGCGGCGGCACTGACCCTCGGCGCCGGTGGCGGCCTCCTCGCCATCGCCGCGCTCGCAACGCCAGTCCTGAGTCCTGCAGCCATCGGCCAGGTCTCGGCTGACCATCCCGGCGCCGGCGTCTACCAGAAAGCCTGCGCAGTCTGCCACGACAATCCGGGCACGACCCGCGCCGCCACGCTCGCCTCGATGCGCACGCTCGTCCCGGCCCGCCTGCGAGAAGTGATGGCCCCCGGCGGCGTCATGGCGCCGATGGCCGCCTCGCTGAACGAGAGGGAAAAGACTGACCTCGTCACCTGGCTCACCGCCGGTCAGGCCGCTGCCGCTGCAACCTGGAGCGACGCCCTCCTGTGCGCCCCCGACAAGCGCGCCGTCAGTTCCACCGCCACCATCGTGAACGCCGGCTTCGGCATCGACAGCGACCTTAGCCGTAGCCTCTCCGCCTCCGAGGCCGGCCTCGGCAAGGCGCAACTCGCCAATATGGAAATCGCCTGGTCCATCGCCTTCCCGGGCCAGGGCGGCGGCACCGGCGCATCTGTCCTCAGCGACGGCACGGTATACGCAACTGGCGGACAGAAGCTCCTCGCCATAGACGCCGCCTCAGGCTGCGTGAAGTGGTCCTACGCCGCCTCCTCACGCAACACCCCGGCCATCGGCGACATCGGCGGCCAGCGCGTCGTCGCGCTCTCCGTCGGCCGCGACATCCATGTCGTCGACGCAGCGAGCGGCGCGCTCCTCTGGAAAGCCAGCGGCCAGCCGGTCGATGGCTCCGGCGGCCAGATCCGTGGCGGCGTCATCTTCGCGAAGGACAAGATCATCGTTCCGCTGTCTGCCTCCGGCGTCGCTTCGGCCATGAACCCACGTTCGGAATGCTGCTCAGGCCACGGCTCGGTCGTCGCCCTCAACGCCGCAGACGGAAGCCACGCGTGGGAATACCACACCATGCCGGAGCCGACCTACAACGGCCAGGTCAACTCGCTCGGCGTCAAACAGAAAGGCCCCTCCGGCGCGCCCATCTGGTCGGTCCCCGTCTACGATGCCAAGCGTAACAATATCATCGTCACCACCGGCGAGAACACTTCCCACCCGGCGACCGACACGTCGGACGCCATCATCGCTCTCAACGCCGACACTGGCAAAGTCTCCTGGCAATATCAGGCGATGGCCGCGGACGTCTGGAACATGTCGTGTGATGTCGGCACCGGCCAGAACGGACCCAACTGCCCCGTCCTCTTCGGCGGGGACGGTCGCGACTACGATTTCGGCGCTGGCGCAGTGATCGCCGCGGTGAATGGCAAGGATGTCGTTCTTGCCGGCCAGAAATCCGGCCACGCCTGGGCGCTGGATGCAAACACGGGCAAGGTTCTCTGGAGCCACCGCATTGGCGAAGGCACGGCGCTTGGCGGCGTGCACTGGGGCATCACGGCGGACGCGGGCAAGGTCTATATCCCGATCAATGACCCGATCCTTTCGCCCGACCCGAAATTCGTATCGAAAGCTGGCGTCTATGCCTTCGATATCGCCACCGGCCGCCCCGCGTGGTCCTTCGCCGCGCAACCCAACTGCACGGGCTCACGCGCCACTGAAGTCATCGCCTGCACCACGAAGTACGGCTTCTCGGCGGCGCCCCTCGTGATTGACGGCGCGCTGGTTGGCGCAACCCTCGGCGGCGAAGTGATCATCCTCGATGGTGCCGATGGCCGCGTGATCAATCGCCTCGACACCGTCGGCGCAAAGACAACGCTGAACAAGGACATCGCCGGCAAGGGCGGATCGATCGACGCGCACGGCCTCTCGGCAGGCGCAGGCATGCTGTTCGTCAATTCAGGCTACGGCTCATTCGGCCAGACACCCGGCAACGTACTGATTGCCTACAGGCCGAGAAGCTGATCCCGGGCCTATTCCCTCGTTTCAACTTCCACTATCGCGCCGCTCTTCGTCTTGCCCAGGCCCATCGCATCGATCTTGATGAAGGCCGGTCCGAGGATGACCAGGAAGAGCACGGGCAGGAAGAACACGATCATGGGCACCGTCAGCTTGGCCGGCAGCGCTGCCGCCTTCTTCTCGGCTTCGGTAATCCGCATCTCGCGGTTCTCCTTCGCCATCACGCGCAGAGCGGCCCCCATCGGGGTGCCGTACTTCTCAGCCTGTACCAGCGCCATCGCAACGCCCTTGACGCCTGGATGGTTCGTGCGCTCGGCGAGATTGTAGTAGGCCTGCCGGCGATCCTGCAGGTAGCTCAGCTCCGCCGTCGTCAGCGCCAGTTCCTCGGCCAGCTCCACCGATGCTGAACCGATTTCCTCGCCCACCCGCGCGAACGCCTGTTCGATGGACATGCCGGACTCGACGCATATCAGCATCATGTCCAGAGAGTCAGGAAAGGCGCGCATGATCGACGTGCGGCGCTTCGTAATGAGATTTTCGACGAAAATATTGGGGCCATAGAAGCCGGCGGCGAAGCCAACCACCACGGCGCCGATCTTCATGTTGAAGCCGAGCCCATGGTCGTTGATGAACCAGATGTAGATCAGCGCACCGAGGCCAAAGACCATCGGCAGAGCGAAGCGGCAGAGATAGAAGATAGAGATCGGCTTCGG
The DNA here is from genome assembly GCA_903842595.1 of uncultured Alphaproteobacteria bacterium. Lineage (GTDB taxonomy): Bacteria > Pseudomonadota > Alphaproteobacteria > Caulobacterales > Hyphomonadaceae > UBA7672. The sequence continues at coordinate 5,846 of CAIMMO010000236.1, read as the reverse complement.
TCCGCGCAGGCCCGCCTGGATCAGCTTCTTCTGGACGCCCGGATCTTCGAGCATCTTGGCAAGGTCCAGCCTGTCGACGACCTTCTTCGTCATGCTGGTGTCCTGCACGCGGATCGACTTCTTCTCGCCGTCCAGTGCGGCACGGCTCTTCTTGCGCAGCTCCTCGCGGCGGTTCGACACTGACTTCAGGCGACTCGTCAGCTTGTCGTTGTCGAAGACTGGCCCGGCAAGCGTGAGCACGGTGGCGAACGTCGCCACGCACGCCAGCGCCGACGCCAGCGTCAGGGGATCGGTGAGAAACTGGACCCAGTCGATGTTGCCCATCGTCGCTCCACTCTCCACGGCGAATGCCGGGGTCCCGACGTCAGAAGTTGAAATTGATCATGGACCGCATGATGTAGATGCCCGTGCCCATCAGGGCGGCGGCGATCAGCAACAGCAGGTGCCCGAGATCGGTCGCGAACAACGACATGATGTAGGCCGGCGTCGTCATGTAGACGAGCCCCATGACGATGATCGGCAGCGAGCCAATGATCATCGCAGACGCCTTCGCTTCGGATGACAGCGCCTTGATCTTCTCGCGTAGAAGCTTGCGCGAGCGCAGCACGTTCGAAAGGTTGCCCAGCGCTTCGGACAGGTTGCCGCCCGCCTTCTGCTGGATGTTCAGCACGATGTTGAAGAAGTTTACTTCCTGCGTAGGCGTACGCAGATACATTTTCTGCAAGGCCTGATCCAATGGCACACCCATGGCGGTTGCATCGACGACAGCCTGGAACTCGCCTGCCAGCGGCTGCGAACTTTCACGCGCAATCATCCGCAGGCATTCCTGCAGAGGCAGACCGGACTTCACGCCGCGGACGATCACGTCGATCGCGTCGGCAAACTGGCTGATGAACTTCTTCTGGCGGTTGGAGATCGCCATGCCCAGCACCCAGCGCGGCAGACCGAAACCTGCGGCGAAGGCCATCCCGATCGGCACCATCACCATTGGCCATTCGTTGAACCCGGCCCAGAAATACATCAGGGCGCCGACCGCGACCGTCGACACGGCCGAGAAGATCCAGAACATCGGTACGGTGATCTTGAGGCCAGACTGCTTGATCTTGTCCTCGATGGACCGGCCGGCCACGCGGCTCTTGCGGGTCGCCTCCTCGCGGTCGCGCAGCGCCTTGGTGGCGCTTTCCATCTGTTTGCGCCGCGCTGTCAGCGCCGTATCGCCCTTTGAACCACGAACGCCCTCACTGATCGATCTGACCCGCTTGGACTGCTTGCCGCGGCCGCTTCCGCCGCCTCCCGCGAATACGAAGCCGAGCGCAGTGACCGCGACGAACGCCAGCCCCGCAATCGCATATGTCATCAGTTCAGGCGTCATTTGCCACCCTCCTCCAGCGCGTCCAGCGCGCGGGCGAGATCACCCTCCATGTTGAAGTACTTGGCGCGCTCCCAGAAGCGCGGACGGCCGATGCCAGTGCCGCGGTGCGTGCCCTTCAACTTGCCGTCCTTGTCCTCGCCGTCGATCTCGTAACGCATCACGTCCTGCGTCACGATCACGTCGCCCTCGAGGCCCATGACCTCGGTGATCGATACGATCTTCCGCGTGCCATCGCGCAGGCGCGAGGCCTGGATCACGATGTCGATCGATCCGACGATCATCTCGCGGATCGTTCGCTGCGGAAGCGTGAAGCCGCCCATCGTGATCATCGATTCAAGACGCGAGAGCCCTTCGCGCGGCGTGTTGGCGTGCAGCGTGCCCATCGAGCCGTCATGGCCGGTATTCATCGCCTGCAGTAGGTCGAAGGCTTCGGGTCCGCGCACCTCGCCCACGATGATCCGGTCCGGACGCATACGCAGGCAGTTCTTGACAAGGTCGGTCATCGACACGCGGCCCTGCCCTTCAAGGTTGGGCGGGCGCGTCTCAAGACGTACCACGTGCGGCTGCTGCAATTGCAGTTCGGCGGCGTCCTCGCAGGTGATCACGCGCTCACCCGGCGCAATGAACGCCGTCAGCGTGTTCAGCAGCGTCGTCTTGCCCGAACCCGTTCCGCCCGAGATCAGCGTGTTGCAGCGGCAGGCGCCGATGATGCGCAGGAGCTCGGCTCCCGGCTCCGAGATGGAGCCGAAGTTCACGAGGTCCTGGATCTTCAGCTTGTCTTTCTTGAACTTCCGGATGGTGAGCGCGGGGCCGTCGATGGCCAGCGGCGGTGCAATCACGTTCACACGCGAACCATCTGCAAGTCGCGCGTCGCAGATCGGCGAGCTTTCATCAACGCGGCGGCCGACCTGGCTCACAATGCGCTGGCAGATGTTCATCAGCTGCGCGTTGTCGCGGAAGCGGATGTTGGTGCGCTGGATCTTGCCGGCGACCTCGATATAGGTCGTGCCGGCGCCATTGACCATGATGTCGGCGATGTCGTCGCGCGCCAGCAGGGGCTCGAGCGGACCATAACCCAGAACGTCGTTGCAGATATCCTCGAGCAGGGTTTCCTGCTCCGCAACGCTCATTACCACGTTCTTGATCGAGACAATCTCCATAACGATGTCCCGGATCTCTTCGCGCGCGCTTTCCTGGTCGAGCTGCGCCAGCTGTGACAGGTCGATCGTGTCGATCAGCGCGTTGAAGACTTCCGTCTTGGTCCGGTAGTATTCGTCAGACCGGTTGTCGATCGCCGCTATCTTCTCCTTCGGCGGAGGCGGCGGCGCGGACTTGTTCGTGGGCTTGCTCGACGCCATCGGCGGGGTTGAGGGCTTGGGCGGTGGCGGTGCGGATTTGGGCGGGGGCGGTAGAGGCGTGTCGTCGGCGAGTTGCGAAAATGCCGGCTTGGCGGCTGGCGGTGTCGCGACGGGACGTGCGGCGGCTTCCGACGCCGGCGGCGGCGGCATTCCCGGGCCGCCTGTTGTCCCTCGCTTGCCGAACATCTAGGCCCCTTGCTTCCGAAGCAGTTTCTTGAACAGCGACGGTTTCGTCGTCTGGACTTCCTTACCGGTCAGTTGCGCTGCGAGCTGGTCGAGGCTCTGTGCGACTTTCGATTCCGGCGCCACGTCGAAGATCATCTGCCCGTTATTGGCGGCAGTGCCGAACAGCTGCGCGTCGAAGGGAATGATCTGCGACGGTTCGATCCCGATCGCCTGTCCGAAATCCTTCGGCGGAATCTCTGGCCGCTTGGGCAGGCCAACCATGTTGAGCACCAGCTTCGGTGGATTGTCATTTGGCCGCGCGGCTTTGAGGAAGTCGATCAGGTTCTTCCCGTTACGCAGCGAGGCAAGATCGGGTCCGGCAACGACGATCAGCTCATCCGCCGAAATGACCGTCGACTTGAACCAGTCGCTCCAGATATGCGGCAGGTCGAGCACCATGAACGGCACCGATCCGCGCACCTGCTCGAGCACGCGCACATAGGTTTCCGGGTCGAGATTGTAGGTGCGGTCCAGTGTCGCCGGCGCCGTGAACAGCGAGAGGCGGTCCGTCGCCTTAGTAATCAGGCGCCCCATGACGTTGTCATCGAAACGGTCGGGGGACATCAGTGCGTCGGCGATTGTCGCCGCGGTGTCCTGGTTGAAGTCGAGGCCCGTGGTGCCGAAATTGAGGTCCAGGTCGACCAGCGTCGCATTGACCTTGCAGCGTTCCGACAGCGCCCAGGCAAGGTTGTGGGCGATGGTCGATGCGCCCACGCCGCCCTTGACGCCTGTCACAGCCACCGACTTGCCGGTGAACGGGGCTTCGGGATCGGCAAACAGCGTCGCGATCGAGCGGATCATGTGCACAGGGTCGATCGGCGCCACGAGATACTCGGAAACGCCACGGCGCATCAGCTCACGATAGAGGCGGATGTCGTTGGTCTGTCCCAGCACGACGACGCGAATGTTTTCGTCGCAGTATTCGGCGAGCGAATCGAGGTCGGCCAGCAGCTGACGCGGATCGCCGGCCCCTTCGATGACCAACAGGTTAGGCGTGGTCTCGTTGACGTAGTATTGGGTCGCCGCCGCAACGCCGCCTTCGTGGACTTCCATGGTGACGTTCTTCATGCGGCGATCCTGCATGATCGTCCGCATCAGGTTCAGCGACGAGGTACGGTTGCAGAAGGCGTGCACAACGATACGCGGAATCGTACGGTCACCACCGTCATGGCCCGCGCCGAAAGCGTAATCATAGCCAAGGCCCTGCCCCGCCACATCGTCTGCGACCGGCTCGGCCTCGGGCGTAGTCATCGGAGGAAGATCTTCGGCCGGCGGCTGCGACGGCTTCGGCTGGAGCCAGGGTTGCGCCCCGGCCTGCGCGGGTGGCGGTGGCATGTCGTCGAAATCTGCAGTGTCGTGCTCGTCGTGCTGATCTTGGTCGTAACCGATCGATTCGTCGTGCTGCTCGAGCACGGCCTGCGCGGGTGGCGTGTCGTCGAAATCTGCAGTGTCGTGCTCGTCGTGCTGATCTTGGTCGTAGCCGGCCGATTCGTCGTGCTGCTCGAGCACGGCCTGCGGCCGAGCTGCCTCCTGCGGCGCGACGAACCCGCCCTCCTCCTCGATGGGATAGGCCAGGTCGAATTCCGTTATCTCCTCTTCTTCCTCGCCGCCGCGAAGCGCCGCAGCGAAGGACGCGCCAAGTGGCGCATCCATGTCGAGGTCGAAATCGTGCACGAGTTCGTCCAGATCGCCGTCGTCATGCTTGTCCCGAGGTCCGCTCATGTCCGCTGCCCCTACTCGACGACCGTGCTGATGGCGCCGCTGGCGTCATTGTTGCGTTCGGACGACGTCCGCACGCCCTGGCGATACTTGCTGAACATGATGCCGCGGCGCGCGATGTCAGCCGGATCGGTCGCTTGATCGCCAACGAGGTCAGATGGATTGGCGATCATCGCCGCGAGGTTCACCGCCACTGCGCAGCCAAGCGACGGCAGCGCCGCATTCGAGGATGTGTCGGTGAAATCCCAGTGCGAGATGTCCGGGCAGTTCGGCACGACCGCCTCGTAGGCGCGATAGCTGATGATCAGCGGCGCCGATCGCGCACCGGTCCCGTCATATGTACCCTCGGCGATCATGCTCTGGTCAACACCCTCGGCCAGCATCATGGCGCGCGCGTCGGCGGCCGCGCGCATGGCGGAGATGTCGTCCGGACCGTTCGAGGGGCGCGAGATAATGACCGCGCCATGGCCTTCCTGCTGATAGGCCATCGCGAACCCCTTGACGGCGTCACGCTCGCGCAGGCCGAGCTTTTCGCCGGCCACAACCGTGCCGATCTTGAGTTCCGCCGTCGTCTCCTGCGCCACGATCTGCGTGTGCATACGGTTGGACCAGGCGATCTGCTCCTGCGTCTGCATGCAGCCGCCCAGCGCGATCAGGGGCAGGCTTGCGAGTGCAATATGAAGCCGCTTTGCCATCTCTGCCATTCCTCAGTCGATGATGAAGCCGCTGGCGCCAGACGGCGCAGGCGACCGTGCTGCAGCCGAACCCGGCGCCGCATAGACGTCGTTGAGCTTGCCGAACAGGACGGTGCGCGCGTCGGTCGACGTCACGTAGCCGCGGTCCGGATCGCGGAAGCCCTGCGGATCGGTGGGATCGACAAGATACGGCGTCACGATCACGACCAGCTCGGTCTCGTCGTTCTGGAAGTCACGGCTGCGGAACAGCGCGCTCAGCACCGGCACGTCTTTCACGCCCGGGATGCTGTCGAGGTTCTGCTTGGTCGATTCCTGGATCAGGCCGGCGATAACGAGGCTGCCGCCGGAGGGGATTTCCACCGTCGTCTCCGCGCGCCGCACTTTCAGCGCCGGAATGGTGATCGTCTGCGCCGCCAGCGTCTGTCCCGTGTCCGGATCGATCTGCACGCCAGACGACGACTGGAAGCCGCCCTGCGT
>CAIMMO010000235.1 GCA_903842595.1 uncultured Alphaproteobacteria bacterium | reverse complement strand
TCGGGCGCGGCTCGTGCAGTGTCTTCTCAAGCGCCTCAGTGATGTCCGCAACCTCGGAGAAATCCCGGCACAACGTCTGGCGCAGCAGCGCCGTATCCTGCGCCATCGCTTTAACTTCGGCTTTCTTGCCTTTGAGGTTCCGATGGATTCGCACATAAAGCATGCGTCCAAACAGTCCGCTGCCCGCAACAATCAGCATCGTTACGAGGGCGACAGCAGCATTAACTGAACCGGTTCTGAATCCAGCATGAAATAGAATGAAAGTCGGCGCGAGAATGCCCAACGCCATGTGCAGATGGAACCAGCTGGGAACGCTGCCGAGGAAGGCGAGCTTCGGGTAGCGCTTGCGAACGGGATAGAAGAGCAGGAGGCCAACGCAAGCCACGCCGGCAATACCCAGCCAGTACCCGACGCCCACTTCGGCCTCGATCTTCAACTGTTCCTTGAAGACGAGTCCGAAGGACAGGGCAGCAGCAATCAGCGTCAAATAGAGGGGAAAAACACGAAAACCGGCCTTCGGCTTTCGTGCAGCAGCAGCGAGCGCAGCGGTCCGCGGCGGCTCTGGAACAGGCCGGTCAAGCGGAGGATTCGCGACGGCTTTCAGCGGAGGTCGCGGCGTCGGTTCATCAACGATGTCTCGGAGAACCAGCGCTGCACCGCGCCGCGAACCGTGGGGACCCTGCACTAAATACTCCGCGCACTGATGATGCGCTCCCCAGCGCTCGCCTCATGACACGCTCGCACTGTGATGAAAAGTCCGCGGTCATGAAATTATTCATAGGATTCGGGACTGGCGTTTTGTTGAGCATGAGTCCATGAGTGTGTTGCTGGGGTGCGCATCACGACGACATAGATTGTTGTCGCATTGTAGAGTGCGAGCCTCCCTTGATCAGCGAACTCGGACTTTTCGCTCTCATCCTTGCATTGATGGCTTCGACTGCGCAGGGCGTCGCACCCTTGTGGGGTGCTGCGCATGGCAAGACGCGCCTGATGCGCTTCGGCGCTTCGGCGGCGATCGCGCAATTCGCGCTCGTTGCATTTGCATTCATATGCCTCGTCTGGGCGTTCGCCGTTTCTGACTTTTCGCTGAAAGTCGTCGCCTCGAACTCGCACACGCTGAAACCGATGTTCTACAAGATCTCCGCCGCGTGGGGGCAGCATGAAGGTTCCATGCTGCTCTGGGTGGTCGTGCTCTCCGGCTTTGGCGCAGCAATCGCAGTCTTCGGGAACAACCTGCCCGCTACGCTGAAGGCGCGCGCTCTTGGCGTGCAGGGCCTGATCGGCGTGGCCTTCCTTGCCTTCATCCTGTTCACCTCGAATCCGTTCGCGCGGCTTCTGCCTGTTCCGCTCGAAGGAATGGGATTCAACCCGCTGCTCCAGGACCCCGGCCTCGTGATCCATCCGCCGATGCTCTATCTGGGGTATGTCGGCTTCTCGGTTGCCTACTCCTTCTCGGTCGCCGCGCTGATCGAGGGCAAGGTGGACGCCGCATGGGCGCGCTGGGTGCGGCCCTGGGTTCTCGCCGCCTGGTGCTTCCTCACCATCGGCATCATGCTCGGCAGCTTCTGGGCCTATTACGAACTCGGCTGGGGCGGCTGGTGGTTCTGGGATCCGGTCGAGAACGCATCCTTCATGCCGTGGCTGATCGGCACCGCGCTTCTGCATTGCGCACTTGTGGTCGAGCGGCGGCATGCCCTCGTCAACTGGACGCTGCTGCTGTCGATCCTCGCCTTCACACTGAGCCTGATCGGAACCTTCCTCGTCCGATCCGGCATCCTCACCAGTGTTCACGCCTTCGCCGTCGATCCCGCACGCGGCGTCTTCATTCTCGCGATGGTGATCGCAGCCTCCGGCGGCGCGCTCACGCTCTACGCCCTGCGTGCGCGTCAATTGCAGCAACCGCCGTCCTTTGCGCCGATTAGCCGGGAAGGTGCGATTCTCGGTAACAACTTCCTGCTGCTCGTCGCCTGCGCTGTCGTCTTCCTCGGCACTTTCTATCCGCTCGTGATCGACGCACTCTCCGGCGACAAGATCTCCGTCGGCCCTCCCTATTTCAACATAACTTTCGGCCCGATCATGCTGGCCGTCACTGCGCTGATGGCCTTCGGGCCCATGATGCGCTGGCGCAGCGATGCAGCAAAGCCTGCAGGAAACGCCATGCGCATACCGATGGCTGTCGGCCTCGTCGCCGGTCTCGCATCAGGAATTATCGGACAGAGCCTCGAGGGCGGACTCGGCATCGGCTCTGGCGTATTTCTCATCGCCGCAATGGCGCGCTGGATGCAGGCTCGGCTGCGCATCGGACAGGTGAAGCCCGAGCAATCGCTCTTCCTCGCCCGCGCCTTTCCGCGATCGACCTGGGGCTTCGTCATCGCCCATTTTGGTTTCGCAGTTGCCGTGCTCGGCATCACCGCGATGTCTGCGTGGGAGAAGGATTCCATGGCGTCCCTCCGGATCGGAGATTCAACCAGGCTGGGCACGCGGTCCTTCACGCTGACGCAGGTGCAGAATGTGAAAGGCGCGAACTACGACGCCCAGCGCCTGACTTTCGCCGTCTCTGACAATGGCGTTCCCGAAGAGGCAATGGTCAGCGAGCGGCGCTACTATCCGGAACGCGACACCGTCACCACTGAGGCGGGCATCCGCATGGGCTTACTGTCGAACCTCCACCTGACCGCGGGCGAGGACAATGGCACGGGCGCGTTTGCAGTACGTGTCACGCTTCACCCTCTAGCGATGTGGATCTGGTCCGGCGCCCTGCTGATGGCGATGGGCGGATTCGTCTCCCTGTCGGATCGCCGCTTTCGTGTCGGGGCTCCGCACAAGGTGCGCGCGCCGGCTATCCCTGCAGTTGGGGGAGTTGCCGCATGAGCGACGTGCCGCAATCTCGCGCAGCGCTCCCAGCCTGGGCCGCCGTGATGCCTGTCGCGATCCTGCTGATCATCGGCGGCTTCTTCGCCTGGGGCCTTACGCGCAATCCGGCCGAGCTGCCCTCGACCATGATCGACCGCGAAATGCCTGACTTCGCACTCACCCGCCTGACGCCGGAACGCGAGGCGCTGACCAAGCAGGACCTGATCGGCAGGGTCTCGCTGGTGAACGTGTTCGGCTCATGGTGCTCAAGCTGTATCCTCGAACATCCACAGCTCGAAGCGATCGCCGAGTCGAAGCAGGTCGCGCTCTATGGCGTCGACTGGCGCGATCCGCCGGGAGCGGGCGCGGCGTGGCTCGCACGCTATGGCGACCCCTATACAAAGACAGGCGTGGACAGCGACAGCCGCCTTGCCATCGACCTCGGCGTCACCGGCGCGCCAGAGACCTTCCTTGTCGATCGCGAAGGTCGCATCCGTCACAAGCAGGTCGGACCCATCACGCCCGATCTCTGGGCCGATACGATCCTTCCCCTCATCCGCAAGCTGGACGCGGAGCCCACATGAAGCGCCTGATTGTCGCCCTCGCGCTTGCGACGTCGCCCGCCGCGGTCGCCCATACACCTCCGGTAACGTTCACGCCCGAAGTGGAGTCGCGGGCGCGCGAGGTGGGCAAGTCACTGCGTTGCGTCGTCTGCCAGAACCAGTCGATCGAGGAATCCAACGCGCCGCTGGCGTCGGACATGCGCCGTCTCGTTCGCGAGCGGATCGCGGCAGGTGAAAGCAAGGACGCCGTCATGGCCTACATGACCGATCGCTATGGCAATTTCGTCCGCCTGCAACCGCCGTTGCAGATGGACACGCTACTGCTCTGGTTCGGGCCGCTTCTGCTTCTCGTGGTCGGCGCGGTTGGCTGGTTTGCCTACCTTCGCCCCTGGAAAACACGATCTCGCGCCCGTTCCGCTCAGCGATGCTGAGGCCGCCGAGCTGGCGCGCCGCATGGAAGCAGGAGGCAAGGCCTGATGCTGTGGTTTCTCATCACGCTACTCATGGCTACTGCAATCGCCGCCACATGCTGGCCATTCCTGCGCCGCAACCGCATCGCCGACGGCGCGAGCGCCGACATCTACACGTCACAACTGAACGAGATCGCGCGCGAGGAATCGCTGGGCCTTACCTCAGCCGACGACGCGCGCATGGCACGCACTGAAATCCAGCGCCGCCTGATCACGACGACAGACGAGGCCGCAATCCGGGAGGACGCAGACATGACACTGACCGACCGCACCACCTTTATCGCTGTCGCCGCCTCTATGGCGATCGGATCCGCCATTCTCTATGGCATGGTTGGCTCGCCCGGTGTCGGCGCCACGCCGCAGGCCCCCATGATGGCCGCATCGGGCGGCGGCATGCAGGTCGCCGACGCCAGCGCGGCCGGCGATCAGATCAGCGTGGCGCCCGTCGACGAGATGATCTCCAGCCTCGAGACGCGGCTCGCAACCGAACCAGGCGACGTCGAAGGCTGGCGCATGCTCGGCTGGTCGAAGTTCAGGACCGACGACTTTGCAGGCGCCGCCGCAGCCTATGGCCGCGCCGTCACTATCGCCCCGAACGACCCAGAAACGCAATCGGCCTATGGCGAGTCGCTTTCGCGCGCCGCCGGCGGCCTGGTCACCGATGACGCGGCAGCCGCACTGCGGGCTGCCTACAAGGCAGACCCTGCCGACGCGCGCGCACGCTTCCTGCTCGGCCTGAAGAAGCAGCAGGACGGCAAGCCGGCCGAGGCGCTGAACGACTGGCTTACCATGTTGAAGACGGCCGAGGCCGATGCGCCATGGTTTGACGAGGTGCGGGGTCGTGTCGTCGAGCTCTCTCAATCTTCCGGAATTGATGTTTCCGCCCGGCTTCCGGCAGCGCGCACCGCTGTTGCGCCGATGGCGGAGCGGCCTGCCGGGCCTACGACGGCTCAGGTCTCCGACGCCGAGGCCATGTCGCCTCAGGACCGGCAGGCAATGATTGACGGCATGGTCTCGCGCCTCGACGCGCGGCTGCAGGCAAACCCGGCCGACCTC
>CAIMMO010000234.1 GCA_903842595.1 uncultured Alphaproteobacteria bacterium | reverse complement strand
GCGAAGGACGTTTTCGTCCACATCAGCGCCGTGGAAGCTGCCGGCCTTCGTGGCCTCGTCGACGGCCAGAAAGTGTCGTTCGAAGAACAAGCCGACAAGCGCTCCGGCAAAATGTCGGCCGTGAACCTGCGCGTCAGCTAAACCCTGTCGCCAAATGGCTGTCCTGATGGCGAGCGCGTGCAGCCGCGCCGCTGACAGGAGCGAGAAAGGCCGGTTCCCGACTTAGATGTCAGGGGCCGGCTTTTTTCATTCCGCCTTGGCCTTCTCAGTCGGGTTGCTGGCAGATCGTCACCTTGAAGGCGCCGACACAGGAAAAGGTCTTCTGGTCCACGCACGCCGAATGCGAGACCGCCACCAGCCAGTCATGCGACTCGGCATCGCTCACTTCCGGCATCGCCTCTCCTGCTTTCAGGCTGTCGGCCGCATCGGCGCTCAGCCCCCTCGGCGCCGGCGCGCATGTCCTCCAGCGGAGGCTTGAGCCAGATGCCCGGGCCGGTGAGCGTGGCGAGAACATCGCCACCACCACGAGATATCGCCTTGCCATGGCGCGCCCTCGATGATCTCAGCCCGCAATCGTGGCATCTGCCCGCGGGGGTGCGCCCGTGCAGAGAAAGCGGGTGAAGAAGCCCCAGCATTCGAGCACCTCACGATCGTCTGACGTCATGGTCGAGTGTGTTGCAACGAAGAAATCGTCGAATGCCCATGCGCCCGGCGCCTGTTCCGGGCGCGCAACGCGTCCCTCGGCCATCAGCGAACTCGCCACGCCACGATGAACTCCGTGGCTTGGCCGCGTGTACCAACCGCCTGCGCCGACAAGTCCGGCGAGGATAAGCAGAACCAGAAAACCACGCATTGCAATCCCGCTCCGGCCCCCTGTGCCACAAGCGCCCCGCGCGAATTCTTATGGCCTATTTTTTCTCGGGCTGCGAGCAGAGGAACTGAGCATAGAGACCGAGGCATTCCATGATGACCGCGTTGTCGGCCTTAACGGTGTACTTCGTTGCGACGAAGAGATCCTCAAACTTGCGGCCGTCCTTGGAGCTTGCGCCGAACACCTTGTCGGCAATCAGCTCGCCGATGTCGAAGCCGCCGCGTGTCGAGGAAAGCTGCGTCTCGGCATTCGCCTCGTGCGCCTTCTCATCCGGCCGGGTGAGATAACCTCCGGCCGCCAGCGCGGCGGCAAGCAGCAGGATCAGCAACGTCTTCATCGCGTCTTCTTCCTCGAACCTGTTCCACGGCGAGCGGGCCTGGGCAGTTTTGCAGGTGGCGCCGCCCCCTCGTCCCAAGCCTTGAGCCATTTCTTGGGCGCATTATGGCGCCATTGCCTGTCCAGATACCCGCGCAGCGTCTTCGCATCGAGGCGCTTCAGCCGCGCGAGGACCATCGGGTAATTCCGGTAATGATGGGTGAAGTGGAATGTCTCCGGATCGGCCGCGCAGAGCATCTCGCGTTCGTCAAACGAGACCTGCCCCAGCACCACGCTGTCGTCCTCGCATCGCAAGCGCGTCAGGAATTTTCCAAAAGCCTTGTAGGCTGGGTGTCCATAGGAGGTAGAGAGTTCCGTGAGCGGCAAGCCCATCACCACATCATGAAACTGCTTTGGGCCCATCGCGTTAGGTCTCCCTGCAAACCGTTTCGAACAGGCATAGGACTGAACCGATGTTCATGAAAACAGGGCGAAAATTCCTTGAGCCGGTCTTGTTTTCGCCTGTCGCGAAGCCGAGGTTGATCGTCATGAGCATCCTCAGCACCCTCTTCCCCCTCGCCCTGTCCGTGTCCGCGCAAGCCCTGGCTGCGCCGGCGCCCCTGGAAATTGCACCCCTGCCGGCGACCCCGGTTACCGCTCCGGCGGTGACCCCTGCCCCCGCGCCGGTGTTTACGGCGCCGAAGGTTGTCGCGCCCAGGCCTGCGCCCGCGATTGCCGCCCAGTCTGGCGCCCAGTCCGGCGCCCAGTCCGGCGCACAGATCGTCAAGGTGCAGGCGCCCGGCGCGCTTGACCGCAACGCGATCATTGACCGCGTGGCCAAGGCGATGAGCGATACCAAGACTGTGCAGGGCAGCTTCACCCAGGTGGATCCTTCAGGCTCGCCCTCGAACGGCGCCTTCTATATCAGCCGCCCCGGCAAGGTTCGCTTCGAGTACACCGTGCCCGAGCCCATCTTCATCGTGTCAGACGGCACGACGGTGTCGATCGAGGAGCCCAAGCGGAAGGCGTATGACGCGGTTCCCCTGTCTTCGACGCCGCTGAACCTGTTCCTGCGTTCGAACATCGACCTGCGCAAGGACGGCAGCGTCACGGACGTGCAGACCTCGAGCGGTTCGCACTATGTCACGCTGGTCGACAAGACAGGCGAGGCGGAGGGCAAGATGATCCTGCAATTCCGCCAGTCCGACTTCGAACTTCTCGGCTGGCGTCAGATTGACGGGACAGGCGCGGAGACCCGCGTCCAGCTGACCGGCATCAAGAAGAATGTCTCGCTCAAGCCGTCGCTCTTCGTGGTGAGAGACCCCAGCGACGTCGGTGACGACCGCCGCTAGCGGTTTTCAACCGGGGCGGCTTCAAGCCGCCCCGTTTTCGCAGGTGCCTGGCCGCACGGCTCGCCCGTAGCTTTTCTGACACACATAAATTTTAACCATACCTCGGGTGACAAATCATGTTGTTCGTGTCCTGATTGCAACGTGGATCGAGTACGCTCGCGCCCGTTCTTCCCCCCGCGGGCACTTGCAGCGGATCGAATGCCGGAACTATCCCCCGGCCCATCAGCGCCCCCGGGGCGCAAGACGCGCCTGGCTGTCCCCGCGGCCGGGCGCGTCAGCATTGGGGCGGGCTTGCCGTTGCGACGGCATGGCGCTTTTCCTTGATTTGCGGACCGGCGCATCCGATGGTCGGATGATACCGCCTCCCCACGCATCCCGGCTTTCCCGACCACATGAACCGCCTGTCCCTGGCGACCTGGAACATCAATTCGGTTCGCCTCCGCATCGACCGTGTCATCGCTTTCCTCATGCGCGAGAAGGCGGATGTCCTATGCCTGCAGGAGATCAAATGCCTGGAGGACCAGTTTCCCCGGAAGGCATTCGAAGCGGCGGGTTACAGGCACATCCACCTGTCTGGTCAGAAGGGGATGCATGGCGTCGCCATTGTCTCCCGGCTGCCGATCGAAGTGCTGGAAACGCCGGGGCTCTGCCGTCACGGGCATGCGCGCTGCGCGGCGGTGAAGGTCGCCGGGTTCGAGGTGCAGAATCTCTACGTGCCCGCAGGCGCCGATATC
>CAIMMO010000233.1 GCA_903842595.1 uncultured Alphaproteobacteria bacterium | reverse complement strand
TATCTTCTCGTGGCCTTCATGATCCACCCGATCATTGGCAGCCTCATCATTGTCGCCGGCATCCTGCTTGTCACGCTGGCGCTGGTTAACGAAAAGCATACGGCCGCCAAGTCGGCCAAAGCCCACCAGGCGACCGCCGCCTCCTACGCGGCCCACCAGTCGACAGTGGGCGAAGCTGAAGCCATCCGGGCGCTTGGCATGCGCCGGGCGATGGTTTCCAAACAGATCGTCCAGCGCGCCGAGGGCCTCGAGGCCGCCAGCGCGGTCCAGGTTCTGGGTGTGCGTTACAACACGCTGGTCAAGTTCATCCGCATGTTCATGCAGTCGCTGGCGCTTGGCGTTGGCGCCTGGCTGGCTGTGACCGGGCAGATCTCGGTCGGGGCGATTATCGCAGCCTCCGTCCTGCTCAGCCGCGCCCTGCAGCCGATCGAGCAGCTGGTCGGCGGCTGGCCCAGCATCATGCAGGCGCGCAACGCGCTTGGCACGATCCGCAGGCTCTATGAATCGACCCCGTCACCTGATGTGGAGCGGACCTCGCTTCCCAACCCCAAAGGTCATCTCGAAGTCGAGCGCATTGTCGTAAAGGCGCCCGCGGGCGGCGACCTGATCCTGCGCAATGTATCGTTCGCGCTCAAGCCTGGTGAAGTGCTGGGCGTCATTGGCGCATCCGGTTCGGGCAAATCAACGCTTGCCCGCATTGCCGCCGGCGCAATCTCACCTGACGCTGGCGAGGTGCGCGTGGACAGCGCCAACATTGCGGACTGGGATGCCGAGCTCCTTGCCGAGCATGTCGGTTATCTGCCCCAGAACCTGGCTCTCCTGCCCGGTACCATCAGCGAGAACATCTCGCGCTTCCGCAGCGCCACGGCGACGAACAAGCTGGAAATCGATCGTGAGGTTATTGAAGCGGCCAAGCTCGCTGGTGCGCATGACATGATCCTGAAGCTGCCGAGGGGTTATGACACGGTCATCAAGACGGGTAGCTTCGAGCTTTCCGCCGGCCAGGCGCAGCGCGTGGCCCTCGCCCGCGCCCTGTTCGGCAGCCCGCAAGTGTTCATCCTCGACGAGCCCAATTCTGCACTCGACCAGGAGGGCGAAGAGGCGCTCGACCGCGCCGTGAAGGGTTTGGTCGCGCGCGGAGCGGCTGTGATGATTGTCGCGCACCGCACGTCGATCCTGAACAATGCTGACAAGCTTATGGTTCTGGCCGACGGCACGGTCGCGCAATACGGCCCGCGCCAGGAAGTCATCGACGAGCTTCGCAAGCGCGCAGCTCGCACCAATGTCGTGCCTATCGCTCAGGGTGGGAGGTCATAATCATGTCGATTTTCATGACAACTGAGGAACAAGTCGCCGTTCGCCCCGACGTGATGTCCCCGATCCGCGATTCCCTGATGCCCGAACTTCGTGTCGGCGCGGTGATCGCCGGAGGGTTCTTCCTAGGTTTCCTGGGTTGGGCTTCGTTCATTCCGCTTGATGCAGCCGCAACCGCGGAAGGCGTGGTGGCTGTGGCGGGCAACCGCCAGGCGGTTCAGCACCGGGACGGTGGCATTGTCACCAGGCTCAACGTTCAGGAAGGCCAGACGGTCAAGGAGGGCGACCTCCTCCTGCAGATCTCGGCTTCCGAGTTTGTGGCCCAGGAGCGTGGTCTTGCCGGGGAGGCGATCTCGCTCCAGGCGCAGCGCGCCCGGCTTGTTGCGGAACGTGCGGGCGCTGGGCGCCTGACCCGTCCGGCGGAGTTGATGAATCTCAGCGCCGAGGACGAAGTTCTGGCCGCCGAAGCGATGGCAAGCCAGCAGCTGCTGTTCGCGACGCGGCGCAGCTCACGCATCAACGAGCGCAATGTACTCGAACAACGCATCCGCCAGCATGACGAGCAGATTTCGGGAATCGCTCACCAGCAGGTTTCCAACGAACTCCAGAAACAGCTGATGGGTGAAGAGCTTGAGGGCCTGCAGAAGCTCGTCCCGTCTGGCTATGTCTCTGTCAATCGCGTCCGCGCCATGGAGCGCG
>CAIMMO010000232.1 GCA_903842595.1 uncultured Alphaproteobacteria bacterium | reverse complement strand
ATCTCGGGCGTGAAGGACGTGCTCGAAGGCGTCACGTCGAAGGCCGCGCAGGGCCTCTTGCCGAAAGGCCGCGACCCCAACAAGCGCGGGCGTGGAAACACGCTGCCCGGTATGGAAGAGGAGGGCGCCGAGTTCATCGGCAAGGGCCACAACCTCACCCGCGTCATCGACCACCTCGAAAAGGAAATGCGCGAAGCCGCCGCCAACCTGGAGTTCGAACTGGCCGCCCGCCTGCGCGACGAGGTGAAGAAGCTGCGCGACGTCGAGATTGGGCTGGGGGTGGAGAAGGTGATGGGGCCGGCGGATTAGGCTGCCGTGACCATACTCAAGGGATTCTCCCAACTTGGTGCGCTCATCACTTCACTGGTCTGAGGCCCCAGGTTCCCTCATCCATTCGGAGAGTCCTGGGTTTTCAAAACTCGGTTTTCTGAGCTTGCGAGGGCGCGGGGCGTTGAGCCCCCACAGAGCTCGGACGACCCGGGCGCAGCGGCTGGCGGGTATGCTGGTCGAGGTCGAGGACCAGAAGAAGCTGGAGGCGACAAAGGTGAGGCTGGGGCCAGCCCCGGAGATGTTGCGGCGGCGCCTGGGCGATTTCGGTCCGGATCGTCCGCGCGAGCCGATGACGGACGAGGATGGCGCGCCGTGGTCACCGGAGCGGCAGCGCGAGGTGAACCGGCGATCGGCTGGGCAGGCACCGCTGAGGTAGGGGCTGCTTGAGGCCCGCGCGGTGGCGGTGCAGGGTGGTGGCTGCTTGAGGAGCAACAGCATGGCGGACGGAATTCCGGAGACCATACAACGCTGGCATGTGATCGCGCTGGAGCGGCGGGCGGACGATCTCGCGGGGATTCTCGCGGGGGACTGCGTGTTCGAGAGCCCCGTGGTGCACACCCCTCAGCAGGGCCGCGCCATCGTTGAGGCGTATCTGCGCGGGGCGCTGCACGTGCTGAACACGGAACACTTCCGCTATGGCGAGGAGTGGTACTCTGAACGCTCGGCAGTGCTGGAGTTCTACTCCGAGATCGACGGCATCAAGATCAACGGCGTCGACATCATCAGCTGGAACGATGCCGGGCTGATCACGCACTTCAAGGTCATGGTGCGCCCGCTGAAGGCGATCAACACGCTGCACGCGGAGATGGGCGACTACCTGGTGAAGATGGGCGCGGTGAAGGTGCGCTAGCGGTCCTGCGTCGGGACGTAGGGGCTGATCAGGCCGAGCGGGGCCGCTGTCGTGCGCTTGGCGACGTTGACGATGATGCGCGACTGGATGTCGGAGACGAGGCCGAGCGCCAGGATCTTGTCGCGCAGGAAGTTATCGTAGGCGTGCATGTCGGTCGTCACGACGCGGCAGCCATAGTCGACCGCGCCGGTTACCGTCATGCACTCGATCACCTCGGGCCATTTGCGGACGGCCTGCTCGAACTTCTCGAGGTTCTCGCGGCTCGGCAGCTGCAGCTTCACATTGGCGACGACTTCGAAGATGAGGCCGAGCTTGTCGTAGTTGAGCAATGTCACGCGACGCGCAATGATGCCCTGTTCCTCCATCCGCTTGATCCGGCGCCAGCAGGGGCTGGAGGACAGGCCGACCTTCTCTGCGATCTCGGCCACGGAGAGGGCCGCGTCGCGCTGAATCAGGTCGAGGATTTTTGCGTCGATGGCGTCGAGTTCAACGGCCATGAATTGCTGTCCTTGGTCGTGTATGTAGTGGATTATTGCCGACTTTGTGCCAGATCGCGCACCGAATGGCAAATGTTTCCTGCGAGATTGAGCAATATATTTGCCGTGGCCATATCTTCCATAACCGGAGGCGCACGACTTGAAGAACGGTAGCCCTGTATCGGGTGGAATTTCCCTCGATGACAAGTACCTGCTCGAGCAGGGCCGCGCCTTCATGACGGGCATACAGGCGCTCGTTCGCCTGCCGCTCGACCGCAAGAGGCTGGACCGCAAACTGGGCCTGAATACGGCGGGGTTCATTTCGGGTTATCGCGGCTCGCCGTTGGGCGGCTACGACCAGCAGATCCGCGCCGCCGGCAAGCTGATAGACGCGCACGACGTGAAGCTGTGGGAGGGCCTAAACGAGGACCTCGGCGCGACGGCGGTGTGGGGCTCGCAGCAGACGCACATCTTTCCGGGTGCGAAGTTCGATGGCGTGTTCGGTATCTGGTACGGCAAGGCGCCCGGCGTCGACCGCACGGGCGACGTCTTCAAGCACGCGAACATGGCAGGCACTGACCCCAAGGGCGGCGTACTGGCGCTGTGCGGGGATGATCCCAACTCGAAATCGTCGACACTGGCTTCGCAATCCGAATTCGCGATGATCGACGCGGAGATGCCGGTGCTGGCGCCGGCCTCCATCCAGGAAGTGCTCGATTACGGCATGATCGGCTGGGAGCTGTCGCGCTATTCGGGGCTCTGGGTCTCGATGATCTGCCTCGCGGACACAATGGATAGCGGGGCTGTCGTTGAGGTCGGCCTGGATCGCTATGCGACGGTGCGGCCCAACGACTTCGTCATACCCGAGGGCGGGCTCGGCCTGCGCATGGGCGACACGCCGCTGGGCAAGGAAGCACGCCTGCGACAGCAGAAGATCCCCGCGGCGCAGGCCTTCGTTCGTGCCAACAAACTCGACAAGCCGTTGCTGGTCGGGAAGCAGAAGAAGCTCGCTGTCGTCGTGGCCGGTCAGGCAGCGCGCGACGTGTATGAGGCGCTGGGTGCGATGGGCCTGTCGCCAGAACAGGCGGCGGATCTTGGTGTCTCGATTTTCAAGGTCGCGATGCCATGGCCGCTCGAGCCCACCGCGGTCGGCGATTTCTGCCGCGGCTTCGAGCGCGTGCTGGTGATCGAGCACAAGCGCGCCATCATCGAGCCGCAGCTCAAGGATGTGCTCTACCATCTCCCGGATGCTGAGCGCCCGATCATCGAGGGCAAGCTGGACCGCGATGGCGCGCGGCTCTTGTCGGACATCGCCTCGCTATCGACGGCGGACATCGCGATGGCGCTGGTGGGGCGGCTGGCCGATGGTCCGCACCGCGCGAAGTCGGATGCGTATTT
>CAIMMO010000231.1 GCA_903842595.1 uncultured Alphaproteobacteria bacterium | reverse complement strand
GCTTCGAGATGCGCGATGATGGTGCGGGCGTCTTCCTTCAGCATGCGGGTCTCATCCAGCGCTGGATCGAAGCCCGTGGCGATGAAGCCGCCGTCCCGCGTCTGCGCAGGCAGATCGCGCGCGAGGGCGGCAGCCACCTGGCCCGCGAAGGCGCCCAGGCGCGGCTTGTCGGCGAGTGTGAGCGCGGCGCAGGCGGAGGCGATCTCGGCGGGGGGCGCGTCCTGCGACGAAAGATCCGCGCAGATTTCCTCGCCGACGCGCAGGCAGGCGGCGAGTGCGGAGAGGTCGCGCGGGCCTCCCCTTCTGAGGGAGAGGCGCATCCGGGCGCGTTCGATGTCACTGGCGCGCTTGAGGGCGTCGCGGGCGAAGTCGCGGCGGTCAGATGCGTCAAGGAAGAAGGCGACGGCGTCGAGGCGCTGTTCGATTTCCCCGCGGTTGCGGGATGGGCGGCTGAGGCGGTGGGCCAGCAGGCGGGCGCCGGCGGCTGTGACGGTACGGTCGATGGCTGCGACGAGCGAGCCCTGGCGCGCGCCCCGCGATGAGCGCTCGATTTCGAGGCTGGCGCGGGTGGCAGGGTCGATGGCGAGGAAGCTGTCGGGCGCGGTGCGGATGGGCGGGTCGAGGCGCGCCTGCCCGCCAGCCTGCGTGACGGCGAGATAGTCGAACAGAAGACCCGCGGCGATGAGTTCGGCGCGGGAGAAGGTTCCGAAGCCGTCCAGCGTGGAGACGCCGTACGCGTCCTTCACCAGACGCTCGCCGAGCTTGGCTTCGGCGCGGGCGTCGGGGCGCGGGGTGAGGGTCAGGCCCTGCGTAGCGCGGGCGACGTCAGGATGGGACATGACGCTGTCGGCGACAAGGACTTCGCGCGGGGCGATGGCGCCAAGCACGTCTTCGAGGGAGGCAGGCGCGAGGGTGAAGAGTTCGAGGCGGCCGGTCGAGACGTCGGCGAGCGCGAGGGCAGCTTCGCGCCCTCCCCCGGCGAGGCCTATGGCGGCGAGGCAGTTGGCGGAGCGGGCTTCGAGGAGGGACTCCTCGGTGATCGTGCCGGGGGTGACGATGCGGACGATCTCGCGGCGGACGACGGCTTTCGATCCGCGCTTCTTCGCCTCCGCGGGGTCCTCGACCTGTTCGCAGACGGCGACGCGGTGGCCGGCCTTGATCAGGCGGGCCAGATAGCCCTCGGCCGCGTGATAGGGCACGCCGGCCATCGGGATGGGCTGGCCGTTGTGCTGGCCGCGATGGGTCTGGGTGATGCCGAGCACCTGGCCGGCAAGGATCGCATCCTCGAAGAACAGCTCGTAGAAATCGCCCATCCGGAAGAACAGCATGGCGTCCGGATGGCGGGTCTTCATCTCGAGATATTGCGCCATGAAAGGCGTTGCGCCCTCCAGGGAGGGAAGCGCGGCGACCGCCGGGGCGCCAGTTTGAGCAACTTCCTGCTCCGGTGGAGAGGGTGCGGGCCCTTTCACGCTTGATTCCAACCTCTTTTGCGGCTCAATGCGCGCCTGCCCCGCCGGGCGCCTGCGTCCTCGGCGAGACTTGCCTAGTCACACGCGACGCCGCCCTCAAGTCCTAAAGCCGCCAGTCCATACATGACAACCAAACGCCCCAGCTTCACAGACGAGGAAGCCCTCGCCTTTCACCGCTATCCACAGCCGGGGAAGCTGTCGGTAACGCCCACCAAGCCGATGGCGACGCAGAAGGATCTGTCGCTCGCGTATTCGCCGGGCGTGGCGATCCCTGTGCTGGCGATCGCGGCCAATCCGGAGCTGGCCTACGACTATACCTCGAAGGGCAATATGGTGGCGGTGATCACCAACGGGACCGCGATCCTCGGCCTGGGCGATCTCGGACCGATGGCGTCGAAGCCGGTGATGGAGGGCAAGAGCGTGCTCTTCAAGCGGTTCGCGGACGTCGATTCGATCGACATCGAGGTTGACGAGAAGGACCCGCAGAAATTCATCGACTGCGTGCGCGCGATTGGCGCGACATGGGGCGGGATCAATCTCGAGGACATCAAGGCGCCCGAGTGCTTCATCATCGAGAGCGAGCTGCGCGCGAAGCTCGACATTCCGGTTTTCCATGACGACCAGCATGGCACGGCGATCATCGCGACGGCCGGCCTGATCAATGCGTGCAAGATCACCGGTCGGCAGCTGTCGGACGTGAAGGTGGTGATTTCGGGAGCTGGCGCGGCGGGCCTGTCGGTGGCGGGGCTGATCCGTCACCTCGGCGTGAAGCGCGACAACATCCTGATGGTCGACCGATCGGGCGTCATCTACGAAGGCCGCACCGAAGGCATGGACCAGTTCAAGTCCGGCTTCGCGGTGAAGACCAAGAAGCGCACGCTGGCCGAGGCCTTTGAAGGCGCCGATGTGTTCATGGGTCTGTCGGCCAAGGGCACGGTCACGCAGGCCATGGTGAAGTCCATGGCGAAGAACCCGATGATCTTCCCGATGGCGAACCCGGATCCGGAAATAACGCCGGAGGAAATCCGCGAGGTGCGCACGGACGCAATCATCGCAACCGGCCGCTCGGACTATCCGAACCAGATCAACAACGTGCTGGGCTTCCCCTATATCTTCCGCGGCGCGCTCGACGTGCGGGCGCGGACGATCAACGAAGAGATGAAGGTCGCCGCGGCGCAGGCGCTGGCGCAGCTGGCGCGCGAAGACGTGCCGGATGAAGTGGCGGCGGCCTATGCAGGCGCGCGGCCGTCCTTCGGACCGGATTACATCATCCCAGCCCCGTTTGATCCGCGCCTGATCTGGTATGTGCCGCCTCTCGTTGCCCAGGCGGCGATGGACACGGGCGTCGCGCGCAAGCCGATCGCCGACATGCAGGCCTATCGCGATTCACTCGCGCAGCGTCTCGACCCCGCGGCGGCCTTCCTGCAGCGCGTCTACGGCAAGGTCCGGTCCGAAACACGCAAGCGGATTGTGTTTGCGGAGGGCGAAGAGCCGGCCGTGATCCGCGCGGCATGGCAGTTCAAGACGCAGGAACTGGGCGAGCCAATTCTTGTCGGCCGCGAAGAGCAGGTGACCCGCAACATGCAGCTGCTGGGCATTCCCGCCGGCGAGCTGCAGATCATGAATGCGCGCGTCTCGGACCAGAAGGACGTCTATACCGAGTTCCTGTATGGTCGCCTGCAGCGGCAGGGTTACCTGCATCGCGATGCCCAGCGGATGATCAACCAGGATCGCAACGTGTTCGGTGCGACCATGGTCGCTCTTGGCCATGCCGACGGCATGGTGACGGGCGTGACGCGCAATTATGCAACCTCGCTGTCAGACATTCTCCAGGCCATCGATCCGCGCAAGGACGTGCGTCCGATCGGCCTGTCGATCATCATCGGCAAGACCGGGCCGATCATGATCGCCGACACCAGTGTCACCGAGATGCCTGGCGCGCACGAGCTGGCCGAGATCGCCATTTCGGCGGCGAAAGCGGCGCATAAGCTGGGCTTCACGCCGCGTGTAGCGTTCCTTTCCTACTCGACGTTCGGCAACCCGCCGGGCGAGCGGATGGCGAAAGTGCGCGACGCTGTGGCGCTGCTCGATGCGAAGGGCGATGTCGGCTTCGAGTATGATGGCGAGATGGCCGTCGACGTGGCGCTGAATCCGGAGGCGCGACGCCTCTATCCGTTCTGCCGTCTCACCGGCGCCGCCAACGTGCTGGTGATGCCCGCGATTCACTCGGCGGCGATCTCGACCAAGATCGCAGCGACGCTTGGCGGCGTCACGGTGCTTGGGCCGCTGCTGGTGGGCCTGAAGTCGTCGGTGCAGATTGCGCAGCTTGATGCGACAGCGCAGGACATCGTGAACCTGGCGGCGTTTGCGGCTTACAATCCGAACGGTTGAGGCGCCCTACTCCGCCGCCTGCGGCGCTGCAGCTTCGGCCAGGGGCTTCTTCTTCATCGCTTGCCGCGCCCATTCGGCGGCGGCCAGAACGACTGCGATCATTCCGATCCAGACGGTCAGGATGAAGAAGTCGTGGTAGCCGTTGGTCTCGATGAAGGTGCCGAGTTCGGCGCGGCCGAGAGAGCCGATGAGCATCACCAGCGAGCCGAGCAGCGCATACTGAACCGCAGCGAATTTCGGGTTCACCATAGCTGTGAGGTAAGCGACGAAGGCGACGCTCGCAAAGCCGCCCGCGATGTTCTCCGCAGCTATCGCAACGATGAGGCGCGCGAGCGCAGGGTCGCCAAATCCCGAGAGCGCAGGGCCGAGGCCCGTCATGTTGAGGAAGGCGTCCATGCCGGTGCCGCCTGCCGCGAGATCTGCGAAAATCAGGTTGGTGAGCGCCGCGATCAGGGCGCCGAAGACGAGGCAAGGAAGGCGGCCGATCGCGATCAGCGCGACGCCGCAGATCACCGAGCCTGCCACAGTCATGAAGACGCCGATGGTTTTCGAGGCGATGGCGACATCGGTGTTGGAGTGGCCAAGCGCGCCCTGGCTGATATCGGGGTTGCCGATGAGGCCAACCGTGGGATCACCGAGATAGAAGGGATAGGCGAAGCCGCCCCAGATCAGGTCGACGAAGCGGTACATCAGTACCAGGCCGAGAACGAGGATGACGGCCCAGCGCAGGCGTTGCACGAGGTCCATCAACGGGTCGAGAATGGTGTGGAAGAGAGTGTCGGCGGCCTTTGTCGTCCACGACCCGGGCGGCGTGACGTGTGCTGCAGCGACCGGCTGGCGCCGCAGCAACCACGCCGCGATCAGGCCCGGCAGCAGAATCAGCAGGGAGACGATGATCGGCGCCTGGACGCGCGTGAAGATCGCGGTCGATGGCGGCGGCGTCTGGGTCAGCGAGTCGATGAAGAATACAACGATGATGCCGATCGCGACGGCCCAGCCTGCGGCAACGGCGGCGACCGAGGCCTGCACGGTCCTCGGCGGGAATGATGCCGCGAAGGATGGGCGCGTGTCATGGCCACCCTTCTCGGTCGATGAATGGTCGGGCTCCTGCGCGACCAGGGTGCCGGTCGCGGCAGCAGCCATGCCGGCGGCGATGATCAGGTAGACGGTCGACCACGGGATGTGATCCGCCAGGGTGAGCGCAAAGAGCCCGGTGAACAGGCCCGCGAAGCGGTAGCCCATCTGGTAGACCGCCGACATCAGGTCCCGGTCCTCGTCGGACTCGGCGATCTCGATGCGCCAGGCTTCGAGAACGATATCATGCACCGAGGACGCGATCGCCACGATCACGCTGATGCCAGCGAGATAGAGCACGCCCTCGGACGGGCGGGAGAGAGCGAGGAGACCGAGCAGGCAGGCCACGATCAGCTGCATGACCAGCAACCAGCTGCGCCTGGGGCCGAAACTCCCGAGGAAGGGAATGCCGATGCGGGGGAACCACGCCTTCTGGAAGCCGGGCGCCCAGATCAGCTTGAACGAATATGCGAGGATGATGAAATTCAGAATGCCGATCTGGCTGGGTGTGACGCCTTCGGCTGTAAGCCAGGCGTTGAGCGTGCCGAGCACCGCGCCATAGGGGATACCGGCCGCAAGCGAGAGAAGCAGCATCGCCAGCATCTTGCGATGGCGCAGCGCCTTCAGCGCCCGCAGCCAGCGCGGGACGGGCTTGGCGACGTTCGCTGTTGCTGCTGCCTCGGTCATTCGGCCGCCTTTGCGTGGGTGCGCGCCCAGCGCTCGGCGAGTTCGCGCAGACGTGTCGGGTCGATGGGCTTGGCGGCGAGCTGGGAGACGCCGGCGTTGCGGCAGCGCTCCTCCAGTTCGGGATCGATATCAGCGGTCAGCGCCACGATCGGCGTCTGTGCGACGGGCCCTGCGAAACTGCGAATGCGCCGCGTCGCCTCGAGACCATCCATGACCGGCATGCGGATGTCCATGAAGATCACGGAATAGTCGGTTTCGCCCACTCTTTCCAGCGCCTCGGCGCCGGTGCCGGCCGTATGGACCCGGAACCCCGCGGCGGTCAGGGCGCTGCGGAACAGGAGTGCGTTCACGGCGTTGTCGTCTGCAATCAGCACGGAGCCCGCCTCACCCGGCTTGCGCTCGGGCGGCAGTTCGGCAGGTGCGACATTGTCCAGCGCCAGCCCGACCCGTTCAAGAAGCGACGCGGCGCGCAGCGGGCGGATCAGGTAGCCGGCGCATCCCATCTGGCGGAACTGTTCGATGCGGCCACGGTCGCCCGGACGCAGAACGACCAGCGTGCGCTTCGCCCTTGCGATTGTTTCGATCTGCGCAGGGGGCCGCGCGGCGTCCAGGAGGACGAGGTCGGCGGCTTTCCAGTCCTTGACCAGGCGCCCGCCTTCACGGCCGAGCGCGGACATGCAGGCGAGCGTCGATGCGGGCGGCAGGTCCAGCGCGACGCGCAGCGATCGTTGCGGCCGCGTCCGCTGCCACGATCCTGAGGCTGCCTGTATCGGCAGCTCGACCACGAACATCGCGCCGGAGCCGTAGGCGGAGCTGAGGTTCACCCTGCCCTTCATCGCCTCGACCAGTCGCGTGACAATTGCGAGACCGAGCCCCACGCCGCCATCGCGGCGCGCGTCGGCGGCGCTGACCTGGGAGAACGCTTCGAACAGATGTGCCTTGGCGTGATCGGGGATGCCAGCGCCCGTGTCGCGTACGACGAGGGCGAGGCCCTCGCCCCCAGCGCCTGGCCGCGCTTCGATCAGCACGGCGCCCTTCTCGGTGAACTTGATCGCGTTTCCGGCGAGGTTAAAGAGGATCTGCCGCAGCCGGCCTGCGTCTCCGGTCATGCGCGGTGGAAGGTCGGGGTGAGCGACACCGGCGATGTCGAGGCCGGCCGCGTGCGCGCGCGGGGCGAGAAGTTCGGCGACGTCCTGCACCAGATCACTGGTGTCGAAGGGCGCCTCGTCGAGCGGAATATCCCCTGCTTCCATGCGCGAATAGTCGAGCACATTGTTGAGCAGGGCGAGCAGGCGCGAGCCGGACTTGCGGATTGCGCCGGCATAGTCCCGCTGCGCTGGCGTCAGGTCGGTTTCCTCGAGCAATGCGGCCATGCCGAGAATTCCGTTGAGCGGCGTGCGGATTTCGTGGCTGACAGCGGCTGTGAAGCGCTGTGCGGCGTCTGGCTCCTCGCGCGTGTCGGACGTTGCGAGGCGGCGGCCGTCAACCGGCGCAGAGACGCGCCAGCGGCGGCCCGCCTTGTCGACGATCTGTGAGGCGATGGCAGCCGATGGCAGCGCGAAGGGCGCGTTCATTCCGGCGGCAAAGCCCGACAGCGGACTTGCTGCGATGACGATGCCGACCGCGTCGACGGCAAGGGCAGCGCCCGGCCAGCTGCGTGCAATGGCGGCCAGCGGGTGTGGCGCCGCGTCATTTGCGGGGGTCGGGAGTGCTGCAGGCTTCATTGTGGCGACCCTGTGGGCGCCCTGCTGACCAGACGATTAACGGGATGCGCCCTGCATCAGGCTGGGCAGCTCGCCGAGATCGCCGCCGGCCTCGCGTGCAAACAATTTGCGGGCGGGCGGGATTGCGCCCGCAAGCGCCATGGCCGCGCCAGCCGCCAGGCGGACCGGAAGGGCTGATGTGAAAGTGCGCGCGAAACCTTCCATGGCGGCGGCCGTGGCGACCACATCGCCACGCCGCCAGCGTGTGTAGGGCGCCAGCGCTCCCTCTGCGCCGATGTCGAGACCGGCACGGGCGGCGGCGGAGATCACATCGACCAGCGCGGCAACATCCTTGAGGCCGAGATTGAGGCCCTGCCCTGCCAGCGGATGGATGATGTGAGCTGCATCGCCTGCCAGTGCGACGCGTGGGCCCTCGAAACGTTCGGCGATGTAGAGGCCGATGGGAAAGCTGACGCGCGGTCCGTCAAGCGTCGCGCCCGGAACGAAGTCTCCGGCGCGCTTGGCAAGCTCGCGTTCGAAGCCCCGTGCGTCGAGATCGACGAGAGCTGATGCGACCGCCGCCTTCTCCGTCCAGATCAGATTGGCGCGATCCCCCTGCAGCGGCAGCACCGCCATGGGTCCGTTGGGCAGGAAGACCTGCCGCGCGAGGCCATTGTGCGGCTTGGCGAGTTTCACCGTCGTCGAGACGGCGGCGGCGTCATAGTCGTGCCCCTCGAAGCGCAGCTCGGCCTGGCGACGCACGATGGAACGCGCGCCATCGCAGCCAACGACGAGCGGCGCATGAATCTCGCCATCGGCAAGTTTCAAGACCGCGCGGGGATCGCCAAACGTCACGCTCTCGATGCGGGCACGCGAGAGAAGCATGATGCGCTTTTCCGCGGCCACGGCGGTATGCAGCGCCGCTGCCAGCCCGCCGGCTTCGACCATGTAGCCGAGCACCGGCTCGCCACTGTCCTCGGCGATGAAGGAGATGCCGCCGACACGGCCTTCCGCCTCAACCTGCGTGACCGGTTCGGCGCCTGCCAGTACTTCGGTCTCGAGACCGAGGGCGCGAAAGATCCGCCAGCAGCCATAGGCAATGAACCATGCGCGGGCATCGGCCGCGCCCCCGCCCGGTGGTGGCGCAGCATCCGCGACCACCACGTCATGCCCGCGCCGGGCGAGCGCAAGCGCCAGTGTCAGGCCCACGGGGCCGCCACCCGCGATGGCGATGTCGCAACGGTGGGGCGGCGGAGGGATTGTCATCTCTCTGATCTAGCCATCGCAGCGCAAAAGAAAAAGGGGCGCGACCGGAAGGCCGCGCCCCAGCTGTGTTTTCGTCCTGACGCTACGCCGGCAGCGCCTGGTTTCGGGGAGCCTACGGGTGGTAGGCCGCCTCGCCGTGCTCGTTGATGTCGATACCTTCTTCCTCGACGTCCTGCGACACGCGGCCGCCGGTGGTGAGTTTGATGATGAACCACACGATCGAGGAGGCGATTGCCGACCAGACGACGGTCAGGCCGACGCCCATGGCCTGGTAGGTGACCTGTGCGGTCATGTCGTAGGCCAGCGCACCGCAGGTTGCGGTTGCAGCATCGCAGGTCGAGAAGTCGACGATGCCGGCGCCGCCAAGGTCGGGGCTCACAAGGATGCCCGTGCCGATGGCGCCGATGATGCCGCCCACGGCGTGGATGCCGAATGCGTCAAGGCTGTCGTCATACTTGAGCGCGTTCTTGATGACCGAGCAGAAGATCACACAGATCGGCGAGACGACGAGGCCAAGCACGATCGCGCCGACCGGACCGGCAAAACCGGCTGCAGGCGTAATGGCGACAAGACCCGCGACGATGCCCGACGCCGCGCCCAGCATGGACGGACGGCGACGCAGCGCCCATTCGACGAGCACCCACGACAGACCCGCAGCCGCGGTGGCCAGCAGCGTGTTGATCATGGCGAGCGCAGCATAGCCGTTCGCTTCGAGGTTGGAGCCGGCATTGAAGCCGAACCAGCCGACCCACAGCAGGCCCGCGCCGACATAGGTCAGCACCAGCGAGTGGGGAGGCATCGGCGACTGCTTGTAGCCAAGGCGCGGTCCGAGGATGATCGCGCCCATCAGCGCGGCGATGCCCGCATTGATGTGAACGACGGTGCCGCCGGCGAAGTCGAGCGCGCCCCAGGCCCAGATCTGGCCTGCTCCGTCGGCAAGGCTCGCTGCGTCCTGGCCGATGGCCGACGTTGCGCCAGCCCACCACCAGACCATGTGCGCCATGGGATAGTAAGAGAGGATCGGCCAGAGCACGGCGAAAATCACGACGCCGGCAAACTTCAGACGTTCAGCAACGCCGCCGAGCACGAGGGCTGCGGTGATGCAGGCAAATGTCATCTGGAAGGCGACAAACACGAGTTCCGGGATGTAGACGCCGACAGAGAACGTCTCGACGTTCGAAGCGGGCGTCACGCCGTTGAGGAACAGCTTGCTTGTGCCGCCGATGAAATTGTCGAGCGCCTCGGGACCCGCGGTGAAAGAGAGGCTGTAGCCCCACAGGCACCAGGCGATCATGCCGATCACGGTCACCGTGGTGACCTGCATCAGCATCGACAGCATGTTCTTGGTGCGGACCAGACCGCCATAGAACAGTGCGAGGCCCGGCACGATCATCAGCAGGACCAGGACGGTCGAGATGAGCATCCATGTCGTGTCGCCCTTGTCTGGCGGCGGCCAGGTCGGGGCAGCTTCTTCAGCAGGCGCCGCTTCCTCGGGCGCTGCTTCAACAGCTTCGACCGCAGGCGGGGCGGCGGCGGGGGCTTCCGCGGCAGGCGGGGCTTCCGCCGGCTGCTGCGCCGAAGCCGGGCTCAGCGTCGAAAACATAACCGCGGCGGCCATGGCCGCCAGTCCGGCCTTGACGCCGGCCCCCCAAAGCGAAAGTCGATCCAGTCGACTGATCTTGTTAAACATTTGACTCCCCTGAGGTTGGCAACGCAACCGGCGCATACAAACGCACCCCCACGGACCCGAGAGACCCCCCGGAGGATGCGTTCGTGATAGGGGGTGGGGTGTGACTTGCGGACAAGCGGCCCGCACCATGCGCCTCCGGACTCAATGTCGATTGCACAAAAATTGGGCGCCGCGTCGGTCATTCGCTGCCCTTCAGTGCAAGATTTTCTTGCAGTGCGCCATAAACCGGGCGCCCCGCGTGCGGCTCCGGCGAACGGCGCTAGATGGATCGCATGGACGGTCGAAAGGCTGGATCGTGGGGCTAGATCCCGGATGTGCGTCTGTGCGTCCGGGACCCTTTTTTGCCCAAAACAACAACGGGGCCGTAACGATATTTTCCCGCAAAACTGCTGCTTGCGGGCAGCTTTGGTAGCGCCCCGTTAAGCCCCGCCGCCCCAGTGTCGCCATGCTGATTTAACCTTGTTCCAGTGAGGACGAAGGCATGCCGCAACCGCGTGCGCCGCATTCCGAAGACCACGGCGGCGACGCGCGAGGCTCAGGCGCGTTCAGCCGTTTCCTTTCGGGGCTGGCGGCCTTCTCGGCCGGCGTGGTCATCTGCGGGGCCTGTTCGTCCTATTCGGCGGGCGACCCGAGTTTCAACATGGCTGTCGCCCGCGTGCGCGATGCCGCGACCGGACTGATCAGCGAGGCTGGTCCGGAGAACATGTTCGGTCATGTCGGCGCCGCCCTTGGCGACGTGCTGATGCAAGGCTTTGGCTGGACCGCCATCCTGCTCGGCTTCGGCCTGATGATCGGCGGCGTGCGCCGCGCGTTCGCCATCGGCCAGCAGGATCCGGCCGCCTGGATGTGGGGGCTTGCCGCCATCCTGTTCGCAGCGTGCTGCCTTGCCGAATGGCCGATCCCGAAATCGTGGGACATGTCGGCCGGTCTTGGCGGCGTGGTCGGTGAAGTGATGCTCGTGATCATTTCGACGCCTTTCGCGGCGCTCAAGATACCGGAAGCGCAGGTCTGGGCCTCCGCCCTCGCTGGCCTCTGCACGATTCTGTTCGCTGCGATGGCGATGGGGATGGGCGCAAGCGACGCGACTTCGCTTTGGCGTGCGCTCACGTCCAAGCCCGAGCGCGAGATGGACCCTCAGCTCGCCGTCGCGGGCGTACCCGCCCTTTCATCACGCCCAGTCGCTGCCGGTGGCCTGGTGCAGGGCGTCATGCGCCTGCTGGGCCACAAGCCTCGCGAAGTGATCGAGCCGATCGTCTACACAGAGGAAGACGGTTTCGAGGATGGCGAGCGAGGCTTCTTCAACGCCGTCGAGAATTCCGAGACGCAGGCGCGCCAGCGTCCGATCGTTCCGCGCGTGCTCGAAGGCCGCCCCGTTCCTGCCGAGGCCCCGGCGGCGTCTGCCGTTCCGCCGCCGCGCACCATCTCGCGCCCTCAGCAGCCTGCGCAGACAATGCAGCCGGCACAAGCAGCAGCGCCGGCCCAGCAGCCCGCACACCAGCAGTCCACCCCCCGCCAGCCGCAGGCCACGCGCGTGCGCGATCCGAACACGGCGGTGCCGCCGATCGAACTTCTCGACATTCCCCCGCCCCGCCGTTCGGACGTCGACGAGGCCCGCCTTCTGGACATGGCCGATCGCCTGGCCGGCGTGCTCAACGAATTCGGCATCAAGGGCCGCATCACTGAAGTGCGGCCTGGCCCGGTTGTGACCTTGTTCGAGCTTGAACCCGCCGCCGGCGTGCGCTCCTCCAAGGTCATCGCGCTCGCCGAAGACATCGCGCGCGCCATGTCGGCGACCTCTGCCCGCGTCGCGGTCATTCCGGGCCGCAACGCCATCGGCATCGAATTACCCAACCCGAACCGCGAGACGGTCTATCTCCGCGACCTGCTGAGCTCGAACGAGTTCACGCGCGCGCGCATGGCCCTCCCCCTGGCGCTGGGCGAGAGCATCGAGGGTCAACCGCAGATCGGCGACCTCGGCAAGATGCCTCACCTGCTCATCGCCGGCACCACCGGTTCGGGCAAGTCGGTGGGCATCAACGCGATGATCCTGTCGCTGATGTTCAAGCTGCCGCCCGAGAAGTGCCGCTTCATCATGATCGACCCGAAGATGCTCGAACTGTCGATCTACGAGGGCATCCCGCATCTTCTGGCCCCGGTGGTGACCGATCCGCAGAAGGCCGTGCTCGCCCTGAAATGGGTCGTGCGCGAGATGGAGAGCCGGTACGAGATCATGTCCAAGATGGGCGTGCGCAACCTTGCCGGCTTCAACCAGAAGGCCGAGGAAGCCGCAGCCAGGGGCGAACATCTCACACGCCAGGTGCAGACCGGCTGGAACAAGGAAACCGGCGAAGCGATCTGGGAAAACGAGGCGATGAAGCCCGAGCCCATGCCGCATATTGTCGTGATTATCGATGAAATGGCCGACCTGATGCTGGTCGCGGGCAAGGACATCGAAGGCGCCGTCCAGCGTATCGCCCAGATGGCGCGCGCGGCGGGCATCCACCTGATCACCGCCACGCAGCGCCCATCGGTCGATGTCATCACCGGCACGATCAAGGCGAACTTCCCGACCCGCATCTCCTACATGGTCACGACCAAGATTGATTCCCGGACGATCCTCGGTGAACAGGGGGCCGAGCAGCTGCTCGGCATGGGCGACCTTTTGTGGATGCAGTCCGGCGGAAAGATCTCCCGCGTGCACGGCCCGTTCGTGAAGGACGAGGAAGTCGAGCGCGTGGTGAACTGGCTCAAGGACCAGGGCACGCCACAATATGTCGAGGGCATCACCGATCCGGTGGAGGAAGAGTCCTCTGTCGCTGACGCAGCTTTCGGCACATCGTCGGGGGATCCGGAAGAGGACATGTACCGCGAGGCGGTGGCGGCCGTTGTGCGCGACAAGCGCCCCACCACCTCCTACGTGCAGCGCGTCCTGCGCATCGGCTACAACCGTGCAGCCTCGATGATCGAGCGGATGGAGCGCGAAGGCGTCATCTCCGCCGCAGACCACGCGGGCAAGCGCCAGATCCTGTCGCGTGACGCGGGCCGCGGCGCTGACCGCGACGACGACGCGGCCTGAGCACATTCGCGGCTTCGAACAGAAAAGGCCGGCTCATGCGAGCCGGCCTTTTTTGTTTGAACTCTGGTGCGCCCCCTACTCCGCGGAAGCCTCTTCAGCCTTCGCGGCCTTGCGCTGCGCAGCCTTCTTGGCGCGGGCGTCGGCCATGTCCTTCTGGCGCGTCACTTTCTTCTCGGCGGCTTCGCTCGCGCGCGTCTTTTTCCGCTCGACGAGTGCGTTGGCGATGATCGGCAGGAGACGAGCGGCTTCGGTCTGCTGCTTCGAGGCAGCGCCCTTCGAAATCCGGTCGGCATTGTCGTGGAGGTTCTCCAGCTCCTTGTCCGTCAGCTGGGGAATTCTGTCTTCGATGGACACCGGGGCCTCCTTGTGGGCGCCCTCCGTACAGACATGCGCCTGCGCTTTCAAAGAACGACGTCTATGAAATGCGCCCGGAGGGGCCAATAATCAAGGCAAACTGACCGGCGCCGAACGCTTTTGCCAAGCGCGCCCAGATGCGCTATTAGCCCGCCATCGAGTTTCGGCCGACGACTTGGCCCGACGCCGCACCTTAATTGGCTACCGGCGCCTGCTGACGACATCCACCCACGCTTGATGATCCAAGGGCGGACCGCGTACGCGCGGACGTCGTCACGTTTGTTTGCAAGGAAGACCCAGAAATGGCGACCGGAACTGTTAAATGGTTCAACACCACCAAAGGCTACGGCTTCATCCAGCCGGATAACGGCGCGAAGGACGTTTTCGTCCACATCAGCGCCGTGGAAGCTGCCGGCCTTCGTGG
>CAIMMO010000230.1 GCA_903842595.1 uncultured Alphaproteobacteria bacterium | reverse complement strand
CTTCCGACTGCTTCATTGCGCCGCGGAAATCCATGTACGCTTCGAGGATCAGGAATTCCTTCTCGATCTGGACCTTCGTGTCCTTCTGGACGTCGATATACGTGTCCTTGATCTTGTCGAACCGCGAGGCGATGTCGCCCCGCGAGAACTTCATCCACATATTGCCGACGCGCTCCATCGTGGAGATCTTGCCGTCCGCATACTGTTCGACGAGGCTCTTCGCATCGTCGCGGATCGAGTTGAACGCGGTGGTGATCGTCTCGTAGCGCTCGCCCACCTTGATGGCCGAGATGTGCTCGCGCACCACCTCGTTGAACGTCGACGCCTGGTCCAGCGTCCGCGCAATCGTCGTGACCTTGTCGGGCGACAGCTCGGTGATCTGGTTGAGCAGCGCCACGACAGGCGCGGGATCGCTTTTTGTCTCCGGAAAGAGGCCCAGCTTGCGAAGGCTGCCGACCGCCTTGTCGAGATACTGAAGAGCCGTGGGGCTGGACGCCATCTTGTTGTTCTCCCTGTCCCTCGCGCTGGGGGATGCAGCGCGCATTAGCACAATACGTGCTCCCTTCCCGAGTGTCTGCAAGGGCTTATCGGGAGAATTTTTCCGAGAATCGATATCAGTTGCTCTGCCGGTGCGCCCGGAATAACCAAGGCGACCCGGCGGAGGCATCATGAAACTCTTGTTCTTGGTTCTGCCGGCGACCCTGCTCGGCCTGTCTGCGTGCGCCCTCTGGCCTTCATCCTCCTCCACCCCCCAGCAGCTCCTCGCCAACGTCGCCGCATTCGCACAACCGACACATGATGCACGCCTGGAGACGTTGAAATCCCAGCTCAACGCCGCCGGCCTTGCCTACACGGTCGAGGAATTCACCGGCCGCCGCGCCGCGCCCGGCCGCAACGTGGTCGTCCGCACAGGTCCCGCGACCGGCAAGCAGATACTGCTCACCGCCCACTACGACGCGCTCGAAATGGAAGGCGGCAAGCTCGTCGACGGCGTCGTCGACAATGCCGGCTCGGTCGTTGCGATGATTGAAACCACGCGCCGCGTTGCCGGGAAGACAAGACACTCCGTCACGCTCTTCCTCACCGACCAGGAAGAACTAGGCCTCGTCGGCGCCCGCGCCTTCATCACGGCCCACGGCGTCGAAGACTTCGCCGCCGTCATCAACGCCGACATCAACGCCAATGGTGATACGCTGATGCACGGCCTCAACAATGGCGCGCAGTCGGCCTTCATCACCGAAGCAGTCCGCGAACTCTGCGCTGAGCTCAAACGCTCCTGCCTCGACTTCCCCGAATATCCGCCCAGCGACGACAGCGCCTTCTCCGCCGCTGGCGCCCCTACCGTCTCCCTCGGGCACCAACCGAAGGCCGAAGCCGAAAAGCTCCGCGCCTTCATGCTCAACCCGCCCAGGTCAGCACCCGACCCCGCCACCATCCCTGAAATCCTCGCCCACATCCACACGCCGAATGACAAGATCGACCGCGTCGAGCCGGCCACACTGGCGATGGCAGCTGACTTCTTTACCGCGCTGGTGCTGAAGCTGGATGGGGAGCTGGAGTGACTTGATCAGGGATCGCGACCCCAGGCGGCCTCACGAACTCGCGCAAGATGTCGGCGAAACACGCGCTTCTCGAGTTCGTCCTGCCTCCCATCGAGAAAGACGTGCTTTTGAAAATACCCCCGTCCGGGAAGGCCGCTATCTGCGTCAACGACAAGTGCAGACAAGGGAGGCTCTCTGCTGCGTCGGTTTTGATCCGCAATTTCGTCCAGCGCCCCCCACAGCGAGGGCTGAGCAAATCCAGTCATGTCGATGCCTAGGTTCTTCGCGGCACGTTTAAGCTCGGCTTCGGCCTCGACATAAGTGAAAGGCGCATCCCCAGATCGTGCCCGCTCAACCAGCATTGCGCGTAGAGCATTCACGAGGTCTGATCTTCTGCCGCCGGCGCGCTGCAATCCCTCCTTTGCCAATCGCTTGCGCCCGGTAAGTCGCTCAAGCGGCGCGAGTATCGCGAGAAATCGCTCGTCTGTCGTCGAGCCATCCCAGTCGGCAAGGTTCGCAGCATGGATAGAAGCGTACAGCGCGGGAGGCGTGCAGTGCTTCAGAATGATCGGAAGCATCACTTTGCGCTGGCTAGCCACAGAAGCTTCGTGCTTCACCCAATCCGACTTGCACGCAGCTGGCGTCCAGCAAACGATGATTGCCTTAGCCTCTTCCAGCTCTGTCTGGATTCGCTTGGCCCAATCCTCTCCGATTTCGATCGAATAGTCGAACCAGACGGTCAAGCCGAGGTCGCCAAGCGCCTGACTCAGATCTTCTACGGTTCGACGGTCTTCACGCTTGTAAGAAACGAAAACGTCCGCCACGCGCACTCCACGTCCAATCGTGCGGCACACTGCCCCACGAACCAGCCGCCCTCAATATGCGCTATTGCTTGATCCCTCCGCCAGCGCGACAACGCCCCCACAACTGGAGCGCTCCACATGCCCCGCACTGCGATCGTCACAGGCTCCACCTCCGGCATCGGCGAAGGCATCGCCCGCGCCCTCGCCGCCGCCGGCAATAATGTCGTCATCAACGGCTTCGGCGAACCCGCCGCGATCGAAACGCTCCGCGCCTCAATCGCTGCTGAGCACCACGTCACCTGCCTCTACTCCAACGCCGACATGACGAAGCCCGACCAGATCGAGGCAATGTTCAGCACCGTGAAGGAGAAGCTCGGCCCCGTCGATATCCTCGTCAACAATGCTGGTGTTCAGCACGTCTCGCCCGTGGAAGACTTCCCGGTCGCGAAATGGGACCTCATCATCGCGCTTAACCTGTCGTCTGCCTTCCACACCACGCGCCTCGCCTTCCCGGGCATGAAGGCGAAAAAGTGGGGCCGCATCATCAACATCGCATCGGCCCACGCCCTCGTCGCATCGCCATTCAAGAGCGCCTACGTCGCCGCCAAGCACGGCATTCTCGGCTTCACCAAATCGACAGCGCTCGAAGGCGCCCAGCACGGCATCCGCGTCAACGCCATCTGCCCAGGTTATGTCCGCACCGGCCTCGTCGAGAACCAGATCGCCGACACCGCCAAGGCCCGCGGCATCTCCGAGGAAGCCGTCATCCGCGACGTGCTCCTCGCCGCCCAGCCCACCAAGGAATTCGTGAAGGTGTCAGACGTCGCCGCCATGGCCGTCTTCCTTACCACCGAAGCCGCCGACCAGATCAACGGCGCGGCGCTGTCGATCGATGGTGGGTGGGTCGCACAGTAGGGTCAGACAAACGGCACAACCCTGTTGTCGCCGTCATGCCCGATATCGCACGCACCGAGATAGCGGATGCCCCCGCGCCTGCACCAGTCCGCGACCAGGCCGCCGTCCGGAACGCGGAACACCGCCGTGGGATTGTCATCCGCCGCCAGCCGCCCCTCGCGGATGCCTGCGCAGCGCCGCACATTGGCGTTCGACGTCACATGAAAGAGAAACCGGTCGTAGCGATAGAGATAGTCCCCCACATCCTCGATCATCAGCACGCGCCCGGAAAAGTCCGGCTCCAGCGGCGTGCCGAGGAGCTGGCTCAGCACCGTCAGGTTGAACGCCAGCTTCGGCGTATCCGCCCGCTCGCTTGCCTCCAGCGCAGCAGGATGCCCCTCCACCAGCCAGGCCAGCGCCCGCGCAACCGCCTCGCGCCCACGCACCGCCCGGTCGAGATCGACGGGCATCGGCCCGTGCGCCACATTGGGAAACCCCGCGCGATGCAACGCCGACAGCAGGAAACCCGTATCTGAATAGCCCAGCCACTTCTTCCGCCGCGCCGCCGGCCCGAGCCGCCTTGCCGCCGTCTCCGCGATCCGGTTCGACCCATAGCCCCCACGCAGGAACCAGATCGCGTCGATATCCTCGCGATCGCCATACTCGAGCAGCCCCGCAAGCCGCTGCGCGTCGTCCCCCGCGAAATGGCCCTCCGCAAGCCGGCACTGCGGGTGCACCAGCAGCTCGACACTCCCGTCATACGTCGTCGCAACGAACGCAGTTATCCGGTCGAGCAGGCCATGGTCGGCCAGCACGCCGGCCGGCGCCACGACGCCGATGCGGAACGTCTTTTCACTTGACCCCATACGCGCCTCACTGAGACATCCAGATCATGCAGAAAGATGCGATGTCCGACTCACAGACCGCCCTTGCCCACACGGGAGCGTACTTCTTCTGCGGCATCGGCGGCAGCGGAATGTTGCCCCTTGCCCTGATCGTGAAGGCACGCGGCCACGATGTTGAAGGCTCGGACCGCTCGCTCGACGCAGGCCGCACCGCCGCCAAGTTCGACTTCCTCAAGGCTCGCGGCATCGGGCTGCACCCGCAGGATGGCTCCGGCGTCACACGCCCCGGCCAGCTCCTCGTCACCTCCGCCGCCGTCGAGGACACCGTGCCGGACGTCGTCGCCGCAAAGGCGCTCGGCTGCCCGCAGCTATCCCGACCTCAGCTGCTGGCCCAACTCGTCAACTCCGCCAAGGTTTCGATCGCCGTCGGCGGCACGTCCGGCAAATCCACCACGACCGGCATGATCGCCTGGATCCTCTACGCCACCCGCCGCGACCCCACCGTGATGAACGGCGCGGTGATGAAGAATTTCGTTGCTGGCGATTTTCCCTTCGCCTCAGCCATCGTCGGCGAAGGCGAGATCTTTGTCTCCGAGGTCGACGAGAGCGACGGCTCCATCGCGCTCTACCAGCCAACCATCGCCGTCCTCAACAACATCGCCCTCGACCACAAATCGATGGACGAACTGCGCAGCCTCTTCAGCGGCTTCGTGGCTCAGGCCCAGGTCGCCGTCTTCAACCTCGACAATGACGAGACCCGCCGCCTGTACGAAACGCTGCAACTGCCAAACGCGCTTACCTACTCGCTCACCGATGCGAACGCCGATTTCACAATCTCCGACCTCATGACCCAGCCCGACGGCCAGTCCTGCATCGTCACCGAGCGCTCGACCGGCGAACGCCAGCGCGTCTGCCTGCAGACGCCCGGCCGCCACAACCTGTCGAACGCGCTGGCCGCCATTGCAGCCGCCCGCGCCTGCGGCCTCCCCCTGCGCGACGCAACGCTCGCCCTGATGAACTTCGTCGGCATCCGCCGCCGTCTTGAAGTCGTGGGAACTGCAAAGGACATTACCGTCATCGACGATTTCGGGCACAACCCGGACAAGATCGCCGCCACGCTCGCAACGCTCCACCAGTTTCCGGGGCGCCTGCTCGTCATGTGGCAACCGCACGGCTTCGGCCCCATCCGCCAGATGAAGGATGAACTGGTCGAGATGTTCGCGCGCGATCTCGCTGCGAAGGACACGCTCATCATGCCGGAGCCCGCTTACTTCGGCGGCACCGTCGACCGCACCATGGGCTCCGCCGTCATCGCACAAGGCGTATCGGCACGCGGCAAGTCCGCCATCGCCCTCCCGGACCGCGCCGCCTGCGGCGACAAACTCGTCGAGATGGCTCAACCTGGCGACCTCATCGTCGTGATGGGCGCACGAGACGACACCCTCTCCGAATTCGCCGCCGACGTGCTGAAGCGCGTCGGTGAGAAAGAATTCTGATCTGCCGGCCGTCTACCCCGTTCGGCAGCCGGCAGAACCGGCCGATTCCAGATGCATGTGTCCTTCGCCTCCGGACTTGTGACAGGCTGCCTGGATCCATTCCGCATGGAGGGCGGCAGATCACCGTTCAACGGCCCGGGGTGGATGCAGGCGAGCGTGAGGAGCCTCTCGCGCCAGCCAGACGGGGCGTTGTTACGGGGACCGGTCCTGAACAGACCGGGCCGCACGCCGGCAGCCTCATCGGCGCCAGGCGGATGACATGCAGGCCCCGGTGTGAGAGCTGCCGTCAAACGCCTGCCGGGGACGCGGGATCCGCTAACCTCCTGTCTAGCGGTGGCTCTGCCCACGCGCGGAGAGGCCAAATCCCGAGGGGCATCCCGCGTCCCCGGGCCCGCCATCGATCTGGAGACCCGGAGGCACAGCTTAACGGATGGCCCGCGCCCGCCCCATCGCGAGCGGGCGGTCAATATGCGGAACGTCGGGCGAGATCGGTTCCTATCTCACCCACGTGACTAGCCTCGTCGCCATCGCGCACTTAGGCTCCCGTCAAACAGGGAAAACGCCATGACGCTCCGCAATCTCGTGCTCGCCGCATCCGTCCTCGCGCTATCCAGCTGCATGACGGCGTCAGACCCGATGAGCACGTCCAACGCAGGTTATGACGCCCGTATCATCCGCGACTCGTTCGGCGTGCCGCACATCTACGGCAAGCGCAACGCCGACGTCGCGTTCGGCCTCGCCTACGCCCACGCCGAAGACGACTGGAAGAACATCGAGGAAGTCATCCGCTCCAGCCGCGGCACGCTCTCCGAAATCGTCGGCGATGCGGGCGCCAAGTCCGACGACTTCATTCTCGCCCTCGGCATGACCGCCATCGTCGCCCGCGACTACGACACCCAGACATCCGCCAAGGCAAAGTCCGTCGCCGAAGGCTACGCTGCCGGCCTCAACCTGTGGTGCGAGAAGAACCCCACGACCAGTTGCG
This sequence comes from uncultured Alphaproteobacteria bacterium, assembly GCA_903842595.1. GTDB lineage: Bacteria > Pseudomonadota > Alphaproteobacteria > Caulobacterales > Hyphomonadaceae > UBA7672. The sequence goes on along the minus strand of CAIMMO010000230.1, from coordinate 105,025 downwards.
CCCGCACAACGCCCATCACCGGTCGGGACATCATCGCAGGCTTCGTCAATCGTCCGCTTTCCTTCTACGGCCTTGAGGCCGAAGTCGACGCCCTGCTCTCCGGCCGCGCCGACATGCAGATGTCCACGAAGTCAACGCGCCAGGCATTGCTCGACATCACGGACGATTTCGAACTCGGCTCAAACGGCCTCGCCGTCGCGCCCTCGCGCTCCGCCGATGGTCACACGCGTCTCGCCGCCAACTCACACCAGCCCTATGAAGGCCGCGTCGCGTGGTACGAGGCGCGGCTGAAATCCGAGGAAGGCATCGACCTTGTCGGCGGCCTCTTTCCAGGTACGCCGATCCTGCTCACCGCGGTCGGCCCCAACATCGGCTGGGCCGCCACCGTGAACAAGCCAGACCTCTACGACACGTTCAGGCTGGTGGTCGACGACGCGAAGAACCCCACGAAGTATCGCATGGATGGCCAGTGGAAGGATCTCGAACGCAGGCAGATCCGGTACAACGTGCTCCGCAACGGCGCGCTCGTCCCCGTCGAGCGCACGGGCTACGCGTCCGAACATGGCGCTGTCTACGTGCTCGACTCGGGCGTCTACGCCGTCTCCTTTGTCGGCAAGGGCGATTTCGCGCACCTCGATCAATATCTCGACATGAACATGGCCAAGACGATCGACGACTGGCGCGCAGCTCAGGTGAAGTACAACGACATCCCGTCGGTGAACTACATCGTCGCGGATTCAAAAGGCGGCATCGCCTATTTCTGGAACGCCCACATGCCCAAGCGCGTCCCCGGCTGGGACCGCACGAAGATCCTCCCGGGCGACATTTCCGAAACCGTCTGGAAAGGCTGGGAGCCGGTCGAAGCGCTGCCCTCCGTCATCCGTCCGAAGTCAGGCTACATCGTCAACGCCAATCACTCTCCGCTGCTGGTCTCGGGCCCGGACGACAATCCGAGGGCCGAGAATTATCCGAGGGACTTCGCGCTCGACACCCTTGTCACCAATCGCGGGCTGCGCGCGCAGGAGCTTTATGGCAGCGACACCTCGATCACGCGCGAGGAGTTCATCGGCTACAAGATGGACCACAACTACTCGCACGGCAGCAACGTCATGAAGATGCAGGCTGATTTGCGTACCATTGATCCCGGCGAGGATACCGAGCTCAAGGCGGCCCTCGCCGTGGTGACCGCGTGGAACGGCTCAGCAGACATGGAGAACCGCAACGCAGCGCTGGCCATCTTCACCGGCCAGGCCGCGATGGGCAGCCAGATGCATGACACGTACGATCGCGCAAAGGCCCTCGCCTCCCTGAAGGCAATGGCGACGCAGTTGAAGGCCGCCACCGGCCGCATCGATCCGAAATGGAGCGAGGTCAGCCGGGTCGCCCGGGGCGGCAAGTCATGGCCCACCGATGGCGGGCCGGACACGCTGCGCGCGATGTATGCAGCCGGCGACCTCGCTACGCAGAAGTTCCGCTCCGGCCGCGCTGGAGACACTTATGTCGCCATCGCGGACTGGGCGCCGGATGGCTCCTACACGCTCGACACGATCCACCAGTACGGATCGGCAACGCTGGACGCGTCCTCGCCCCACTATGGCGATCAGTCCCCGATCTTCGCCGAGAAGAAATGGAAGCGCCCGCCGATGAAGCTGGACGACCTGCTGAAACAGGCAACGCGCGACTATCGCGTCATCAAGTAGAAGCGCCGGCTACTTGCCCGTCCGCTTCTCCAGCTCCTCGAGTCGCGCGCGCAGCGCCTTCAGCTCGTCCGCATCGCTGTCGGCTGAAGTCTCCGCCTTCTTCGGCGCAGTCGTCGCCATGCCGGGCATCCCCGGCATCGCGCCCGTCCAGAAGCCCGCAAGGCGCTTCTGGAATTCGCCCTGCATAGCCTGCATCGCTGCCGGGTCGAACACATTCCATTGAGGCATCGCGCCAGACATCGCGCCGGTCATCTGGCTCGCAAGCTGTTCCTGTTGCGCACGGATGAAGGCCACCGACTGCTCGAACAGCCCGGTCATCATCTCGGACGTCTTCGACTGGTGCATGCGGATCATGTCCATCATCAGATCAGCCGAAAGCACTGCGCCGGACGCCTGCCCCTCCTGCTCCATGATGATCTGCAGCAGAACCTGCCGCGTAACGTCCTCGCCCGTTTCGGTGTCCTCGACGCGGATATTGGCGCCCTTGCGCACCATCTCGGCCACTTCCGGCAGGCGCACATAGCTCGACGCAGTCTTGTTGTAGAGCTTGCGGCTCGGATAGCGGCGCAGCTCGACGTTTTCACCTTCGCTCATGTTCTGGTCCCGACGTGCCATGTCCCGTTCCTATTGCGCCAGCCACGCATTCACGGCGCCGTAGAATGCATCCGGCTTGTCCAGCATCACATAGTGGCGCGCATCGTCGATGCGCTGCCGCCGCCCCTGGACGAGTCCCGCGTATGACGACGCGTACACCTGGTCGAGGCTCATTTTGGACGCAGGGCTAACGCGGTCCCACGCATAGATCACATCCACCGGCGCCTTGATCCGCTGCATGTCGCCTCGCAGATCCGTCACCATCACCTCGGCCATCACGTCAGCCGTCGCGGCCCGGTCAGAGGTCAGGCCCCAGCGGACAACGCGTTCGAGGAGATCCGGGCGGGTGACCAGCTTCTCGCTCGTGCGGCGCGTATCGTCGTGATGCTGCGCCTTGGATTTCTCCAGATAGCTGCGTCGCGAATGCTGGGCCAGCGGCGCCATGGAAGTGGCCGTCGCAAACGGCGTGATCAGCATCGAAAAGAATGCGGGCACGTCGACCACCATCAACCGGTCAACCACATCGGCGTGATCGCGGGCCAGCATCAGCGCGACAAGCCCGCCCATCGAATGGCCAACAACGGGCGCCGGCCCGACCCGGAGCGAACGAATGTATCCCGCCAACGCGTCGGCCACCGGCTTAAGGAAGTTCATCGGGCTGCGGAAGGCGCTCGGCGCCAGTCCCGCAAAGCCGCGCATGTGGATTGCGTGCACGCGTATACCGGGCAGCGACGGGGCCGCGTCCTCCCAGCATTCCGGCGAGGCAGCCAGGCCGTGGATGAACACCACATCGCGTCCCACGCCGGAAACCGAACTTGTGAACAGTTCGCCCTCCCATACGGGAATGTCGCGCTTCATCCAGCGTGCGAGTGAGCCAAGCTGCATGGGCGAAGGAATCTCCCGTTTCGTTCGAACGACAGTGAGCAGGTGCAGCAACCCCGAAAGCCCATGTACACGGGTCCTTTGGAATTACGAAGCCCGGAATTGCCGCAGGGCGGCGAAACATGCCGCGGCGCCGCGTAATCTGTCCTCCCGGATTTCGCCTGGGCGCAGAAAACCTTTTCAACATATGGCGTTTGACGGGTTCACGGGCAGTGTTACCTATCGAACAGGAAACGTTTTCGGGCACATCATGAACGACCAGACGAGCTCTCTCGGCGCGTTCGAATTGAGCCAGAATTTCCAGCGCATCAACTTCCTGCTGCAGCGCCTTTTCCTGGCCGTTTCACGCCGCGAGGTCCGCAATCCCGGCGTCGAAGGTCCAGGCCAACCCCTGCTGCTTCGCGCGGCTGCGGGCCAGATGCAGAGCTGGATGTCGAACCCGATGAAGACATTCAGTTCGCAGCTGCAGTTCTGGCAGAACACGACAGCCCTCTACGCCGAGCTGACCCAGGCAATGCTGTCTGGGGCGCAGCACATGCCCAAGGCGGAGGCCGCGCCCGCCGATGCGCGCTTTGCTGATGACGAGTGGAGCAAGCACCCGTTTTTCTACTATCTGAAACGCCAGTACCAGATCATGTCGGCCTATCTCGAATCGCTCGCCGATACGGCCTCGGAAGGCGAAGACGAGAAGCACTCCGAGCAGATTCATTTTTTCACGCACCAGTTGGTCGACATGTTCTCGCCGGCAAACTTCCTTGCCTCCAATCCGGTGGCGATCAAGAAGGCCGTCGAGACCAATGGCCGGTCGCTGGTCGAGGGTCTCGAAAATCTCGTGAAGGATCTGGAGCGCAATGGCGGCGACCTGCTCGTCACGCTTTCCGATCCCGAAGCCTTCAAGGTTGGCGAAACGCTGGCGACGACGAAGGGCCATGTGATCCACGAGACGCCGCTGTTTCAGCTCATCCGCTACGAGCCGACGACGGAGAAAGTCTACGCCCGCCCGCTCCTGCTGATCCCACCCTGGATCAACAAATACTACATTCTCGACCTGCAACCGAAATCATCGCTGGTGAAGTGGCTCACCGAGCAGGGCTTTGCCGTCTACATCGTCAGCTGGAAAAACCCGCGCGAAGAGCTTCGCGCGGCCGGCATGGATACCTATGTCCTTGAAGGCGTCATTCCTGCGGTGCAGAAAGTGGACGAGTTGCATGGCAGGGACGGCGTCAACGTCGTCGGCTATTGCATCGGCGGCACGACGCTCGCCCTCTCGCAGGCATGGCTTGGAAAGACCAGGCATGACAATCCTGCCAAGTCCTGCACCTTCTTCACGGCCCTCACCGATTTCGAGGATCCCGGCCCGCTGAAATCCTTCATTGATGAGGGCTTCATCGCCGGGATCACGATCGAGGCCCAGCGCAAGGGCTTTCTCGACCAGCGCATCATGGCGCGCACCTTCAGCTATCTGCGCCCGAATGATCTGGTCTACGGTCCGGCCGTGAAGGCCTACCTGCTCGGTGAGGCCCGCCCGAAGTTCGACCTGCTGTTCTGGAACGAGGACTCAACCCGCCTGCCCGAGCGCATGGCGCAGGAGTATCTGACGCATCTCTATCGCGACAACGTCTTTGCTCACGGCGCGTTCGAGATCGAAGGCGTCAAGGTCGGCCTCGACGACATCAAGGTCCCGCACTACGTCGTCGCCTGCGAGAAGGACCACATTGCGCCGTGGACCGCCTCGTTCAAAGGCCTTGCGCGACTGAAGGGGGGCGGCCGTTTCGTGCTGGCGCAGTCGGGCCACATCGCCGGGATCGTGAACCATCCGGACAAGAAGAAGTACGGCTACTGGGTCAGCGACGCCGACCCCGGCGAAGACCTGGACGCGTGGCGCGCGGGCACGGAGGCACACGACGGCTCATGGTGGCCCGATTGGGCGGCGTGGCTGGGCAAGCGCTCGGGCAAGAAGGTCTCTGCCGCGGAGAGTTTCCCGGAGAGCGTTCCAAGGCTTGAGCCGGCGCCCGGCCGGTATGTGCGCGAGTAGTCTCGCCAACCATGCATCAGGACAAAGCGTATCGCTCCGCCATCTGGGCTTTTGGCGCAGGTTCCCTGCTTGCGATCGTTCTCGGCGCTGCAGCCATGGCGCAGGCTGACATTCCGCTGGGTATCTGGATCCGCAATCCGGTCGCATGGTTCGCCGCCGCGGCTTTGGGACCCTTCATTGCCTCGCGTGGCTGGTTCGGCATCGGCGCTATCTTGGTCGCGGTGATCGTCATCAGTCTCAGCCTTGTGAGCCCAGGTCAGGAAGGCGTCTTCCGCTGGGTTGGCGCCGGCCCAGTCCAGCTCAACGCCGCAGCACTGGTCCTGCCGGTCGCGATCGCAGCCTTCGCGCGAGCACGCGCATGGATCGCCGCACTCAGTTTCGTCATCATTGGCGCCGTGATCGCCCACCAGCCGGACATCTCGCAGCTGGCCGGGTTCGTGATCGCGAGTGTGATCCTGTTCGCTTTCGCCTTCGGCTGGAAGGGCGCGCTCGGCTCGCTGATCCTCGGTTTTGCACTTGTCGCCTACTGCCTCAGGCAGCCCGACCCGCTCCTGCCGGTGGCGCATGTTGAGGGCATCCTGCTGCTCGCCTTTAGCCAGTCCCAGGTGCTCGGCATCGCGATGGCGGCTGGCTTGGGATTGGCTGCGGTCAGCCCAATTCTGCTCCTGCGCTCGCCTGACGTGCGCTGGCAAGCATTGGCGTTATCAGCTTACTTCGGAGCGACTTCGCTTGCGCCACTCTTCGGCGCCTACCCTGTCCCGCTAGCCGGGTACGGCCTCAGCTTCGTTATTGGCTGGGTTCTTGGATTTGCCGCCCTGGCGACCCGTCGGCAGGCTAATTCCCTAACGTCAGGCTAATCTGAACTTCGCAAGCGCGGCATTTTTCCTCGCATCTGCAGCAAAATTAGATTGCCTTTGCCGCGCCGCGGCATTAGATATTGGTCAACGACCGGACAACCCTCTGGAGAGCCTCATGAACCCGATGACCGACATGTTCGACTTCAACAAGAACATGGAACAATTCACCAAGTACATGCCCGATTTCGCCAATGCCGGCCCGATGAAGGCCTTCACCGAAATGTCGGCGAAGTATCGCGCGGTCGCCATCGAGGCGCTGAACAAGAACGTCGAACTGACGACCGCCTGGATGCAGGACGCCGCGAAAGACGCGACGACCCTGATGTCGCCGGAAGCCGAGCCGACCGCCTACGCCAAGAAAGCCGGCGAAGTCGCCCAGGCCGCGATGCAGGACATCCCTGCCCGCCTGTTCGCCTTCGCTGAAGTGGCCAAGAAAGCCCAGACGGACCTGCTCGACACGGTTGCCACCCTGACCCCGAAAGCGGTCGAGGAAGCAGCCTCGCACACCAAGGCCGCCGTCAAGTCCGCCGCCAAGAAAGTCGCTTAAGACTGTCTTCGCTGGCCGCGGGTCCTGACTTCCGGATCCCGCGTGATCGGTCTCTGACACGATGAAGGGCGCGTTGAGTTGGTAACCCGGCTCCGCGCCCGTTTCGTTTGTAGCTTGCCGTACAGCGTAGCCGGAGAGCAGTTCGCACTGCTCCGAACGCTCGCATCGCCTGCCAGCGCATGCCTAAATGCAGATGGCCGACTCGCGTGGTTCCTCGGCCGTGTAGAGTTCGCGTAGAGTGATGGAAAGGCGCGCTTCCTCGAAGCGCGTCTTTCTCATGTCTGGCGTTCAGGCCTTCCGGCGAAGCTTCAGGATGCTGGGCGCCGGGCGCTTATCGGCTTCAACCTTCTCGACCTCCGAGGCTGGAATCGGGCGGCTGTAGAGGAAGCCCTGCACTTCCGTGCAGCCAAGCCCGGCCAGGATCGCCGCCTGCTGTTCGTTCTCGACCCCTTCGGCCGTCACACGCATGCCAAGGTCACGCGCCAGCGAGATCACAGCGCGAACGATCGCCTGGTTCTCGACCGAGGTGTCGATGTCACGCACGAAGCGCTGGTCGATCTTGATCTTGTCGAACGGGAAGGCGCGCAGGTAGCTCAGCGACGAATAGCCCGTTCCGAAGTCATCCAGCGCGATCTTCACCCCCAGCTGCCGCAGCGCATGCAGCGTGCGGATGTTGTGCTCCGTTTCATCCATCAGCACGCTCTCGACAATCTCGATCTCAAGCCTGCTCGGATCGAGCTGGGACGCAGCGAGTGCGCCAACAACCGTGGCGACCAGCGAAGGGTTGTGCATCTGCGCGGCCGACAGGTTGACCGCAACCGTCACATCATCGCGCCACTGCGCAGCCTCCTCGATCGCCTTGCGGATCACCCACTCGCCAAGCGGCACGATGATGCCGGTCTCCTCGGCGCATGAAATGAACACGGCTGGTGACACGAGGCCGTGGCCGGGGCGGTTCCAGCGGAGCAGCGTCTCGTATCCCGAGACCTTCCGCGTGCGCGTATTCACCAGCGGCTGGAAGTACACATCCATCGCCTCGCTTGCCAGTGCAGTGCGAAGATCCGTTTCAAGGTCAGCGCGGACGCGCGCGTTCTCTTCCATTCCAGGTTCGAAGAAACGCGCACAGCCGCGCCCCTGCGCCTTGGCGCGATAGAGGGCGAGCTCGGCATTCTTCATGAGGATGGCAGGGTCAGACCCGTTCTCGGGCGCCATCGCGACGCCGACGCTGCCGCCGGCGAGAATCTCCTTGCCGTTGAGTGTCACGGGCGCGAGCAGCGCATCGACGATCAGCTCTGCGACACCGCCGGCCTCGTCCGCCCGCATGTCGCGGTGAAGCACCGCAAACTCGTCGCCACCAAGGCGCGCGAGGAAGGCAGTCTGGCCAACACAGTCGCGCAGCCGCCCAGCCACGACCCTGAGATAGGCGTCACCGACCGGGTGGCCCTGCGTGTCATTCAGCGCCTTGAAGTTGTCGAGGTCGATCACGAAAAGCGCGAAGCTTTCATCGCTCGCCCTGCCCGCTTCCTCGGCGATTTCGAGCTGGCGCACGAGCACAGCGCGGTTGGGAAGATCGGTAAGGGCGTCATACTCGGTGACGTATGCGATACGTGCTTCCGCATCGCGCGAACGGGTAATGTCGGAGCAGACGCCGCGCCATCCGCCATCGGCTGCGGGCTGTCCGCTCAAGGACCACCACACTTCGCGCGAGCCTATCCTGACCCGTAGCGCCTCGTCGCGGAACGGCCTGCGATGCCTCAGAAGCTCCTGCAGGTGGTGCAACGATTCCGGCACGAAAAGGGCCAGGAAGCTGCCCCCTTCCAGTTCATGACAAGAGAGTCCGGATGCATCGACGAAGCGCTGCGAGGGACTTCCGAGCCGGCCGTGCGCATCGATCCTCCACACCCAGTCTGAGGAGTGCGCCTCGAAGTCCTGGAGCAGGAGCGCGGCTGTGTCCTTGGCGTCCTGCATGGCCGCCGTGGCGAGGCGCCGGCGGATATCGGACACGTGGCTGGCCGCCGCAAAACGCTGCAGGGCGATGACGCCCGCAGCAAGCAGGAGCAAAGCGTTGAAAGACCAGCTGTGACCACCGAGCATCATGCCGAGGCCTGCGCCAGCCGTAATCATCAGCGAGTATCCCAGCGAGGCGATCGGGAAGCTCGAATGGAGCAACGCCCCGACGCAGAGCATCACAGCCGTGAAGATGCCAAGCAGCAACGCGTGTTCTGCCCCGCCCGATGCGATGAGCACAGCGATCATGCCGCTCCAGAGCGCGCCGGACAGGAGCGTGTAACGGACGATGCGGCCATCTTCGACTTTCGGATCGAGCTGGCCGGCGGGCCGGCGCGCTTCGCGCATGCGGATGAAGATCAGGACTGCGCTGGTGTAGCACCAGACGAAGACCAGCGGCATGCCGGCATGCCCCCAGAAGGCGAATGTCAGCACGAGCGCATTGAGGAGCGAGTGGAGAGCAGCGAGCGGGGCAAGCGAATGGAAGGTCGTGCGCCGGGCGGCATTGATCGCGTCGCGATGCGCGGCGGGAACGTCGACCTCGCCGAGAAACGTCGTCTTCAGATCAACGAGGCGCATGCCTTGTCCCACCCACAGACCGGCCAGGCGGACCGGTACTGGGGCGAGAATGGCAGAACAAGGTCGACAAGCCGTGAAGCAGCTATGCGAGAATTCGGGGCGAGGCTTAACTGATGCCCAACAGGTCTGAAAAGGCGCGGATTTCATCCGGCTCTGTGGCCCATGAACAGACGAAGCGGTGCGAGCCGTCAATCCATGGGTAAAAACCTGCACCCGCAGCCTTCAGGCGCTCGCCGAGGCCGGGTGGAAGCGTGACAAATACTTCGTTGCCATCCGTCGGATGAGCAAGTTCCGCACCGGCAGCGGTTAGCACATCGGCAAGTTGTGTTGCTGAAGCGTTGGCTTGCCGCGCAAGCTGTAGCCAGAGATCGTCCTTGAGATAAGCCGACATCTGAGCACCGAGGAAGCGCATCTTGGGCGGCAGGTGGCCTGCCCGCTTGGCCCGTACGGTCAGGTCGCCGATCCGTTGCCGCGCGGCGCCGAACAGCACGATCGCCTCGCAGCCAAGCCCGCCATTCTTGGTAGCGCCGAAACTCAGGACATCGACGCCGGCGCGCCACGTCGCCTCGGCAGGGGATGCACCCGTCGAGACGATCGCATTCGCGAGACGTGCGCCGTCGAGGTGCACGGCGAGACCAGCTTCACGCGCCAGTGCGGCGCGCTCGGCGATCTCCGACGGCCGATAGGCGGCGCCGCTTTCCGTAAGGTTCGACAAGGACAGCACATGGGCCGGTGTCTCGTGAACGAAGTCATGCCGGTTGGCGGCGAGCCGCGTGCGGAGTTGCCCGAGGTCGATGCGCGCATGTGCGCCAGAGAGCAGGGACAGCTTGCCGCCGCCGGTGAAGAATTCAGGCGCGCCACGTTCATCGCGCTCGATATGCGCTTCGGCGTGGCAAAGGATCGACCCGTGCGGCGGACACAGCGTGGCCAGCGCAAGCGCATTCGCAGCCGTACCCGACGCGACTAGCAAGACATCAAGGTCCGTCTCAAACAGATCGCGAAGGGCCGCGCGCGCGGCCGCCGTCCAGGCATCGTTGCCATAACTGGGCGCTGCGCCTTTCGCTGCCGCGAGCATGGCTTCGAGAATGTGGGGATGGGGCGGCGCAGCGGTATCGGATGAAAAATTCATGAGGCCTCTCTCGCCTGTGGAGCGGAAATGCACCGTCTGTGCAAGTACGCCTGACCCTGGATATGTTGTTAGGCAACGCGTTGCGGCAGCATGTGCCGTCGAACCCGCAGGCGCGCATGGGCACTTACCTTCCTGCCAGACTTGATTCGCAGCAAACGCAGCATCCAACGCGATCCCGGCTGAATTTCTGGAATCTTGGGGGCATCCTGTTCGATAGCTATTGGGACGCTGCCACCTAGCGGCAGTGGTCGGCGGCTTCATACGCGCCAACCCGGAACGACCTTCGCCATCATCATTGCGATGCGCTTCTGGGCGGTGGTCGCCGCAATCGTGCGCAGGCCCGATCTCTGGATCGCAGCGAACCTGTTGATATTCAGGAAGGTGGAGGCGTGGCGCTGGATAATGTTCGGCCTTGGCTATCTCTGCGCGATCGAAGCCGCGTTTGCCTCACGCTCACAACACGCCACGACACGCCGTGGATGATCGCGCCCCGCTTCGCCGGAAAGCGGGCGCCGCCTCAGCGAGCCTTCGGCACAGAGCGGCGTCCAGGGGTATCGTACCGTTCTGAATGATGCGCGGTGATTGGTCCCGGCAGCGCCTGCGCCCTGAGACTTGTCTGACATTCCTGAGCGCGGCATTCCTCTTCGTATGGAATGGCCAATCACGATTGCTGCAGTCGCGCTGTTCGGCGGTCTTACCGCCTTTGCCGGGTGGATGTCCGGCCGGCCGCGCAGGGACAGCCTGAGGGTGCAGTGGATCTCGTGGCCGCTCGTCACGGTTCTGGCGGCGACAGCGGCGATCTTTGCAATCATCCATGTTGCAGGCATGCTCGGCTATCAGACCGGCGGCAACACGTTGCGGGGCTATGGCCCCTGAGGCGGCGTGGTTGACCAGGCGCGGGGGCGGGCTTAGCCCTGACGTAAAGGATATCTGGAGAAAGCAATGGCCGACATCGAGACATTCCGCGCAGAAACCCGCGCATGGCTCGAGGCAAATTGCCCAGCGTCGATGCGGACCCCGGCAGTGGAAGAAGAAGTCGTCTGGGGCGGACGCAACCAGAAATTCGTGAACCCTGACTCCAAGCTGTGGCTGGAGCGCATGGCCGGCAAGGGGTGGACTGCGCCGACATGGCCTAAAGCGTATGGCGGCGGTGGGCTCTCGAACGCCGAAGCAATCGTGCTTGACCATGAACTCAAGCGCATCAATGCGCGCTCGCCCCTCGCCTCATTCGGCGTCTGGATGCTTGGGCCGGTGCTGCTGGAATACGCCACCGAGGAGCAGAAGCAGCGCTTCCTGCCAGACATTGTCGCTGGCAAGACGCGGTGGTGTCAGGGCTATTCGGAGCCCGGCGCTGGATCGGACCTCGCTTCGCTGCAGACCAAGTGCGAGGACAAGAGCGATCACTGGTTGATCAACGGATCGAAGATCTGGACGTCGTATGCGAACCATGCCGACTGGATCTTCTGTCTCGTGCGGACGGACTTCACGAAAAAGCACGAAGGCGTCTCCTTCGTGCTGTTCGACATGACGAGCCCGGGCGTCGAGACGCGGCCGATCCTGCTGATCTCAGGTTCATCGCCGTTCTGCGAAACATTCTTCACCGATGTGAAGGTGCCGAAGGCGCAGATGGTCGGCGTGCCAGGCAAGGGTTGGGACATAGCCAAGCGGCTGTTGCAGTATGAACGCCAGAACATTTCCGCGACGGGCTTCGGGTCGGAGCGCAGTTCAGGGCCGACGCTGGCCGACATCGCCAAGAAGTATGTCGGCACGAAGGACGGCGTTCTTGCCGATGGCGACCTGCGCAGCCGCATCACGAAATCAATGATGTACGAGCAGGCCTTCGCACTGACGATCCAGCGGAACACCGAGCTTGCGAAGGCAGGAGCGGACGTGGGACCGGCGACCTCGATCATCAAGTATGCGGCGGCCAAGATGAACCAGACCAAGACCGAGCTTCAGGTCGAGGCCATGGGCTATCAGGGACTTGGGTGGGAAGGCGACGGGTTCAAGCCGGGTGAGATCATGTCCACCCGCGCCATGCTCCGCGCCAAGGGCAACTCGATCGAGGGCGGCACGTCTGAGGTGAACCTCAACGTGGTCGCCAAGCGCGTGCTGGGCCTGCGGGACCATCAGTAGGCAGACCAGTTTCTTCCCAATCTGACGGGAAAGTAAGGTAGCGTCTCCTGGGGCGCGCATTCCCCGACAGGCTTTCACCTGCCACGCGAATTCGGAACTCGTTGCGTTAACGATCTCTTTTCGCGTGAAAATCGCGTGCTAGGGTTGTCGCCTCTCCTGGTGACCTCGCCCATGACAATTGTCTTCGTTTCGTATGCCCGTCAGGACCGCGATATGGCCCTGAAGCTGGCTGAACGCCTGCGCAAGGCGGCGCCCGCAGGCATGGAGATCGCGATCGACGAAGCGGCGGATGGAGACCTGGTCAACACCGCCAGCGACACCTATCGCCTTCCCTATGTCGGGCGGCGGTTGAGGAATGCAAACGCAGTCGTTCCGGTCCTGACGCGGTCCTATGCCGAATCCGATCCGTGCTGGCTCGAACTCTCCGCCTCGCTGATGATGGAGAAGGTCGTTCCGATCAGCCTCGATCCCGGGCTTTCGCCTGCGGGCATCAGCTCGATGGTCGCGCATCAGGACGTCATGTCGATCGCGCCCGGATGGTTCAGCAAGGAGCCGGGCGAGGTCGAGGCGTTCGAGACGGCCAAGTTCGAGATGTTCGTTCGCGAGCTGACGGCGGAAACCGAACGGCATCAGCCGTTCAGCGAGTGGCAGCCCGCCGAACCGAAGGAAGTTCGCGCGCTGGCAGGATCACTCGCCAAGGCGCTTCAACCACGACTGTTCCGCCAGACCGGTCTCGTCTGGTCGCCGGGAAGCCTCTCCACGGTCCAGAAGGACCGGTTCTTCACGGCGATCGAGTCGATGACCATCGCCACGGGCGAGGGCGTCTGGGATGTGGCGCGTCGCAAGGCGCTGAAGGCGATGGCCGCCGAACCGACACAGCCACGCGTGAGAGCCGAAGCCTTGATGGGTCTGATTGGGGAGCTGACGGCGCCGACCGATGGCTCGCCGCCCGTAACGGCCTCTGAGCCGTGGGAGTTCATCGGCGACTTTGCCTTGCCGATCGACCGCGACATCAGCCGCTTTGCCTATACACGAGCTGGCAAGATTCCGAATGAGCTGCGGAAGATGTTCCAGGTGCTTCGGCCGGGCCGGTCGAAGCGCGGCGCGATGTTCGCAGTCGGCACGATGCTCGGTGGCCTTGTCGGCGTGGTGATGACCTATGGCGGGCAGATGCTGTTCGGACAGCCGGGCGACCTCGCCCAAGCTGATCCGCCTAAACCCGACAATTCAATCGCATCGACCCCGGACTTCGTGCGTCCTCCCCCTACAGCGCAAGCGCCCGCGCCTTCATTGAACCCGCCCGTGCTGGCGTCGCCGCAAGCTGCCCCCCCGCAGGGGATTTTGCGCGGCGCGGCGCCTCCCCTGAAGATTCCCTCGGCGCCGAACATCGCAGTCGCGCCGCCATCGGCCTTGCCGTCACCGCCGGCGCCGCGACCTGCTTTGGCCGTGAGCGTGCGTGGGCTTGAGGCAAGCGTGCTTGTCGAGATGGGGCGCCGCGGCCTGGATGCAGGCGGGTGGAAAGAAGTCTATGGCGAGGTCATCTCGGTCAATATCAACACGCTTTGCTCGCCTGAAAAATGGGCAGCGGCGGAGGCAGCGGGCAAGAAGCCGCTCGATCTGATCGATGCGTCGACGCAGCTGACCTGGCCGACGGAGACGGATTTCGCGACGCCTTCAAGCCTTCGCGAGTGCCCGGTCTACCGGATCCCGACCTGATCATCGCATCAGGAATTTCAGCAGGCTCTTTGCGCGCTTGCTGTAGGGCGGCGCGAGAAGCGTGGCCGAGTTGAAGAATCCTGTCTTGAAAACGGCGCGCTGGTGAGTGAACTGATCGAAGCCCTGCTTGCCGTGATAGGCGCCCCAGCCGCTCGCCCCTACGCCGCCGAATGGCAGGCCTTCCTGCGCGATATGGAGCAAGGTGCCGTTCACGGTGACGCCGCCCGATTGCGTTCGGTCGAGGACGCGGGACTGTTCGCGTGCATCTTCCGCGAAGAGGTAGAGTGCCAGTGGATGCGGGTGTGAGTTCACCCAGTCGAGCGCGTCGGCGAGAGAGTCATAGCCGATGACCGGAAGGACGGGCCCGAAGATTTCCTCTCGCATGAGCAGCGACTCCTGCGGCGCGTCGATGACGACGACAGGCGGCAGGACGCGGCGTGCACGGTCTGACGGCGCTGGATGACGCAACACTTTCGCGCCGCCAAGTTCTGCTTCGGTGATCGCAGCCGTCAGGCGGTCGAAGGCGCGCTCGTTTATCATGCTCGAATAGTCGGGGCCGAGATCGGGATAGGCGCGGCGCGCCTCACCGATGATCAACTCGGCGAACTCGATGGTGCGCTCGCGCGGCACGAGCACGTAGTCCGGCGCGATGCAGGTCTGTCCCGCGTTGATGAATTTGCCATAGGCGATCGCTTTCACGGCCTTGGTCATCGACGCCGAAGGGCAGACGATGGCGGGCGACTTGCCGCCGAGCTCGAGCGTCGTGGGCGTCAGGTTCTCGGCGGCGGCAGCGGCGACGCGGCGGCCGATGCCGGTGGAGCCGGTGAAGACGAGATGGTCGAACGGAAGGCGCGAGAATTCGGCGGCGACTTCGGGGCCGCCGAGCACGACGGCGATTTCGTCTTCCTCGAATGTCTCGCTGATGGCGCGATGCAGAAGGTCGCAGAAATTTGGCGTCTGTTCGGACGGCTTGATGATCACGCGGTTGCCGCCGGCTATGGCGTCGACCAGCGGCGAGAGGGCGAGTTGCAACGGGTAGTTCCACGGCGAGACGATGCCGACCACGCCGAGCGGCTCGGGCCGCACCCAGGCGGCGCCGGGCCAGAAATTGATCCCGACCTCGCGATAGCTCGGTTGCATCCACCATTTCACGTTCTTGCGCGCGTGGCGGATGGCGGAGACCAGCACCATGGTTTCGAGCAGGTCCGTTTCGAAGCGCGAACGGTTGCCGAAGTCGGCCGAGATGGCGTCCGCGATCGAATCAGCGCGTTTCCGGACCATGTCCTCAAGCTGGTAGAGGCGGTCGATTCGCGCCCGCGCTGAGGTAAGCCCCTCCTTGCGCTGGGCAGCGCGCTGCAGCTCCAGCAGGCGTGCGGCGTCGGTCACGTTGCGCGTATGGCCGTCCATGTCGCCGCCTGTTCCGTCTGTTGCGAGTTGAGCCAGAGGCGGCGGCAGGATTCAAGCGTCGCAAGCGAAACAATCGAGGGTTTGATGTGCTGCCGGGCATGCGTTCGCCTCCAGGCCGGCGTGAACCGCCTGTGATGCTGTCATTCCGGGTCTTCAGATCGATGGAGGGCCCGGGGACGCGGGATGCCCCTCGGGATTTGGCCTCGCCGCATGTGGGAAGAGCTACCGGTAGACAAGAGGTTTGCTGATCCCGCCTCCCCGGCAGGCGTTGGACGGCAGCCCGCGCACCGCGGCCCCGCATTCCATCCGCTTGGCGCCGTTGAGGCTGCCGGCGCGCGGGCCGGTCTGTTCAGGACCAGTTCCCGTAAATGCGCCTCGTGTGGCTGGCTCGAGAGGCTCTTCACGCTCGCCCGCATCCACCCTGCGCCGTTGAACGGTGTATGGCCGTCCTCCATGCGGGATGGATGCATGCAGTATCTCTCAGGTCTCAATGCGGGAGGACGCACGTGTCGGGAAACGGCCTAACTTGTCGGTGCAAGTGCTTGAGATTGTTCGGAACGCGTTGAAAGAGGACCAGCAGCTGTGCGCGGGGGCGTTCCTTCCCTCCGAATCAGCAACCAGGTTTCTCGGCTCAAACCCGAGAATGACCCAGTGAGTGTTGTTGGAACGAGTTGGGCGTTCGACGCGCTGCCTGCGTTCTATCCGCGCCCCAGGAAGTCCAGCTTGCCGAGTGGGACGCCGCTGTGGCGGAGGATCGCGTAGGCGGTGGTGACGTGGAACAGGAAGTTGGGGAGCGCAAAGCCGGTCAGGAAGGCGAGGCCCTTGAAGGGGATGTCGCCGCTTGGCGTTCTCAGGACGACGTCGCGCTCTTCCGAGCCGTCGACGGCTTCGGCGGGGACGCTTTTCACATAGTCGATCGTGGCTGCGATGCGGGCGCGGAGCTGGTCAATCGTTGTTTCGGTGTCAGGCATTGCGGGCGGCGCGCCGCCGGACAGACGCGCCATCGCGCCCTTTGCCGAATCGCTCGCAAGCTGGATCTGGGACGAGAGCGGGCGCATGTCTGGCGCAAGGCGCTGCGTCACCAGAAGGTCCGGATCGAAGCCGCGTGCCTTCGCGTTGTCCTCGGCCTTGGCAAGCAACTGATCGAGATTCGTCAGCATGCGCAGGAAAACAGGCGCACTGGCCTTGTGCATCGAAATCGTCATGGATCGTCCCTTGTCCTTTGTGAGTCTGGAAGACGCCCGTCCGGCAATGGATATGGGAGCGGCATTTCTGGCCACAATCTGCTAGGATCGGGAATCTGGCGGCGAGGCTTTCGTGAAACTTCAGTTCTGGTTCGAATTTGCGTCGACCTATTCCTACCCGGCGGTGATGCGGGCCGGGAAGATTGCAGCGGCGCGGGGCGTCGAGCTGGAGTGGCGGCCCTTCCTGCTAGGGCCGTTGTTTCACGCGCAACAAGGGATGAAGGACAGCCCGTTCAATGTGGTGCCGGTCAAGGGCTCGTACATGTGGCGCGATGTAGAACGGACCTGCGAGAGGTACGGCTTGCCGTTCAAGCGGCCGGGGCGTTTTCCCCAGAACGGGTTGATGGCGGCACGGATCACGCTGTCGCTGCCGCAGGAGGCGCGGCCAAACTTCGTGAAGGCTGTCTACCAGGCCAACTTCGTGCATGACCGCGACATTGCTGATCCGCAAATCCTGCATGCTGCAGCGCGGCGCGCGGGCCTGGACCCGCTGGAGACGCTGTCGGCGATGACGTCCGATCCGGTGAAGGAGCAGTTGCGCGAGGAGACGGCGATTGCGGCTGGCCTTGGTATCTTTGGCGCGCCGAGCTTCGTGACGGAGGATGGCGAGTTGTTCTGGGGCAATGACCGGTTCGAGGACGCCCTTGATTGGGCGATACGCGGGACGCTAAGACCCAACTCGCAGAACTGAAGGACGGGCGCCGCAGCTGGCGCCAAGATCCACACCTGGCGAGGAGAACACAATGCCATTCGTGCTCACCGAAGAGCAGCAGATGCTGCGCGACAGCGCCAAGGCATATGCGGCCGAGAAGCTCCCGGTGAGCCAGTTGCGGGCGCTGCGCAAGGACGGCAAGGCATATGATGCGGGTTCGTGGAAGGAGATCGCGGAGCTTGGTTTCACCGGCGTAATCGTGCCGGAGGAGTTTGGCGGATCGGGTTTTGGATATGTCGGGCTTGGGCAGGTTCTGGAAGCGCAGGGGCGCACGTTGGCGGCCTCTCCCCTGCTCTCGACGGCGATGATCGGCGCCTCGGCGCTGATGCTGGGCGGGTCGCAGCCGCAGAAAGATGCGTGGCTCGGCAAGATTGCCGGCGGCGAAGCAATCGTCGCGCTGGCGGCGGACGAGCGGCCGCATCATGATCCGGCGCATGTGAAGCTGATCGCGAAGAGGAGCAGCGCGGGCTACGCGCTGTCGGGCGAGAAGCGGTATGTTGTCGATGGCGCCGAGGCGGATCTGCTGATCGTGGCGGCGCGCACGTCGGGTGATGCGGGGGACGCGACAGGGATCACACTTTTCCTCGTGCCAGGAGACGCAAAGGGCGTGTCCCGGACGGCGCTGAAGACGCTGGATGCGCATGCTGCGGCGAATGTCAGCTTCGCAGGCGTCGAGGTTGGCGCTGACGCGGTTCTCGGCGCAGTGGACGGCGGGTATGGTTTGCTGGAGCAGATTCTCGATCGCGCGCGGATTGGCGCTGCGGCCGAGATGCTGGGAGCGGCGGATGCGGCGTTCGAGATGACGAGCGACTACCTGAAGGTGCGCAAGCAGTTCGGACAGCTGATCGGCTCGTTCCAGTCGCTGCAGCATCGTGCGGCGATCATGTTCACAGAGCTGGAGCTGACGCGGAGCTGCGTGGCGGCAGCGCTGGATGCGCTTGACCGCAACGCCAACAACATTTCAGAGCTTGCCTCGCTGGCCAAGGCGCGCGCGGGCGAGACGCTGCACCTGGTTTCGAACGAGACGGTGCAGATGCATGGCGGCATCGGCATGACCGATGCGCACGACTCAGGCCTCTACATGAAGCGCGCGCGCGTGCTGGAGGGGCTGTATGGCGGCGAGAGTTTTCACCGCGACCGCTATGCGCGTTTGGCGGGGTACTAGGCCCGAAAAGGAACAAGCCGCCCTTCTGACGGGGCGGCTTGTCCAGCGCAGTTCGGAGGACAGACGTTTCTGCGCTGGGGAGGAAGCTCTTCAGACGCCAGATGGCGGACTGACTACATCGGCGGGAGGAGGACCTTGTCGATGACGTGGATGACGCCGTTGGAGGCATCGACGTCAGCGGTGACGACGGTTGCGTCGTTGACCATGACCTTGCCAGCGGTGCTGCCATCGACCTTGACGGTCTTGCCTTCAACCGTGGCGACATCGGTCGCCGTCGCGCCGATGGCGGACGACATCACTTCGGCCGGCAGAACGTGGTAGGTGAGGATCGCGGTGAGCTTGGCCTTGTTCTCGGGCTTCAGCAGGTCTTCAACCGTGCCAGCCGGGAGCGCAGCGAAGGCAGCGTCGGTTGGTGCGAAAACAGTGAACGGGCCGGGGCCTTTCAGGGTCTCGACCAGGCCAGCGGCCTGAACGGCAGCAACGAGCGTGGTGAACTGGCCAGCGCCGACGGCTGTGTCGACGATATCCTTCGTCTCGACCGGAGCCGGGGCAGCCGGCGCTTCAGCGACGGGAGCCGGCGCGGGCGTGGCGGGGGCGGTTTCGCCGGTGCAAGCAACGCCCATCAGGGCGAAAGCGGCGATGGGAAGAAGCAACTTCATTGTATCGGTTCCTGTTGTCGATGTGCGAGTTGGCAGAGCGGTTCGCGGGTGCACCGCGCTTTTGTATTCAAGTTATACGCGCGGCTGCTGCGAACGGATGTGTTATAACGAAAATGCAACGTTTGCTTGAAGTCGTAAAAACTACTTGTTCGATGCCAGCGCGATCATCACTTCGTTTCGGCGCATGAACGGCAAGGTCCACGGCGGGTCGTAGAACGCGAATACAGGTTCGCCAGTTGTCACGAGGCCCGCGCTTGCGACCTTTTGCATCAGCGTGCGCTTTGCCTCATCCATGTCGCGCTCGGTGGCCAGGCCGGTGAATTTGAGCACGGCCATCGTATGCGCGGGCTGCTCGATGAGTGTGACGTTGCCGCTGGCCGGCGCGGGAAGTGTTTCCATCGAATAACCTGCCGGCATGGTAAACCCAATTGTCCATGCGTCCGATGTGGTTGCCTGCTGCGTCACCGGGGCAGTCATGGCGATCTTCTCGCCGTCGCGCTCCTTGGCGAAGATGTAGTCGGCCAGCGGACCAAAGCCCTCGAAGCGGGAGGCGAACGCATCGCCACCGACGGTGGTTTCCGCAATGATGGTTGGCGCATAGGCGCGCACCTCGAATGCACCGTCGGCCTGGCGAAGGGTGTAGGCTGGCTCTTCGACCGGCGCAGACGCGCAGGCAGCCAGACAGAGCGATGGCAGAAGAATAGCAAGTTTGCGCATGTTTGTTTCCTGCACCTTGTACGCGCCATCGCCCCAGGCGGATCATTCCCATGCAAACATACTGGTCTTTCACGGACTTGCGGTTAGGCTCGGGCGAAGAAGCAGGGCCAGCGCGCGGGAAGCGGAATGAGCACGAAGTGGAACGCCGGCAATAGCGACCCGAAGGCGCGGGGCCTGATGGAGGGATTTCCGCCGGCGCAGGACCGGATCGTCAGCGCGGATGCCGGGGACCTGTCGGGCAGCTCGTTTCCAAACACGCGGTGGGCGTTCAGCCATCAGCGGGAGCTGAAAGCCACAGTGAATGTGCGACGCGGATCCGGGGCGCCGAGCGCCCTGCCCCGCCAGCTGCGCGACGACCTCGATGCGGTCGCCTTCACGACGATGGACGGCGAGATGATGACATGGGGCCAGTCGATCGATGCGATGTTCACCGATGGCATCGTGGTGCTGCACCGTGGCGCGGTCATCTACGAGACCTATCGCGGCGCACTCGCGCCGGAGCTGCCGCACATCGTATTCTCGGTGACAAAGTCGTTCGTGGGATTGCTGGCTGCGACGCAGGCGCATGAGGGCGTGATTGATCCGGATGCGCCGGTGTCGGCCTACCTGCCGGAGTTGAAGGCGTCCGCCTTTGGCGATGCGAGCGTTCGGCACGTCATGGATATGACGGTGGGGGTGAAGTATTCGGAGGCGTACACAGACCCGGCAGCCGAAGTGCGGACGTACGGGATCGCGGCTGGCTATAGCAGGCCGCCGGAAGGCTATGACGGGCCGCGCTCGATCGTCGACTTCCTGGCGACGCTGAAGAAGCAGGGCGAGCATGGGCAGGCGTTTGCCTACAAGACCTGCAATACCGAAGTGCTGGCGTGGCTGGTGCAGCGCGTGACCGGCAAGGCGATGGCGCAGCTGGTTTCGGAGCGGATCTGGCAGAAGATCGGCGCCGAGGAGGATGCTTGCCTGATCGTCGATCCGACGGGGATGGCGGCTTGTGGCGGCGGGATGAACGTTGCGCTGCGTGACCTGGCGCGATTTGGCGAGATGATGCGCAATTGCGGGGCGTTCAACGGGCGCCAGGTCGTGCCTGGCGCCGTCGTGGACGACATTGCGGGCGGCGCGCGGAGGGAGGATTTCGCAAAGGCTGGCTACACAACGATGACGGGCTGGAGTTACCGCAACCAGTGGTGGGTGTCGCACAATGAGCTTGGCGCGTTCACCGCACGGGGCATCCATGGGCAGGTGTGCTGGATCGCGCCCAAGGCCGAGCTTGTGATCGCGCGGCTGGCTTCACATCCAGTGGCGGCGAATGGGAATTCGGTTTTGGACAAGGTGTCGTTGCCGGCTTATGCGGCGTTGGCGGCGCATCTGATTGGGTGAACCCTCGGGGTCTTCAATCTCGTTGGCGTTTTGTGCGCGGGCCGCTACCCTGACCACCAACAAGAAACGCACCGGGAGCCGCGCACATGATGATCGACAATCTGTTTTCGCTGAAGGGACGTGTTGCGCTCGTCACGGGCGGGTCGCGTGGCATTGGCAAGATGATCGCGCGGGGGTTCGTCGAGAGCGGAGCCAAGACCTACATCTCCGCACGCAAGGCGGACGCCTGTGATGCGACGGCGGCGGAGCTGACCGCTCTGGGGCATGCGGAATGCATCTCGCTGCCGCAGGACATTTCGACGGTGGCCGGTGGGAAGATGCTGGCGGAGGAAATCTACAAGCGCGAAGGCAAGCTCGACATCCTCGTCAACAATGCGGGCGCGGCCTGGGGCGCGGCGTTCGAGGAATTTCCCGAGCATGGCTGGGACAAGGTGATGGACCTCAACGTTAAGTCGCCGTTCTTCCTGACGCAGGCGCTGCATGCGGCGCTGAAGAAGGCTGCGAGCCCGGAGCGGCCTGCTAAGGTGATCAACATCTGCTCGATCGACGGCATTCGCCTTAACCCGTGGGACACGTATTCGTATCATGCGTCGAAATCGTCGCTGCTCTATCTTACCAAGCGGATGGCGGCGCGGCTGGTGCAAGACAACATCATCGTGACGGCGATCGCGCCGGGTCCGTTTGCGTCCGAGATGAACAAGGCGGCGCGTGATCATGAGGACATGGTTGCGCAGCGCACGCCGATGCGGCGGATCGGGCGCGACGAGGACATGGCTGGGACGGCAATCTTTCTTGCATCAAAAGCTGGCGACTATGTCGTGGGCGACTCGATCGCAGTGGATGGCGGGATCGCTTACGCCAGCCTGCCGAGCGACGGACCGAGCTAACCCGCACGCAATGGTATGTGGCTGTTGACGGCTGGAGCCCCCCAGCCGTTGATTTTCTGCTGACTCTTTTCCGGAACTCCATGTCACCGGCTGCCGTTGTTGGCTGACAATGTGTGCGAGGAGAAGCGCATGAACACGCATGTCGATGAACTGGTCATGCAACCCACACGACACTTCGACAATCCAGGCGAGGTGCTGACCTACCCTGGCCTCAAGCACAAGGACCGGCTGCGGATTCTCGAGAGCTGGAAGCTGGACGCACAGCGCCTGGCGGAAAGCACTGCCGAGAACATGTCTGGGGGCGAGAAAACCAACCTGCGGGACGTTTCGCGGGCGCTCATGCATCTGAAGAGCATGGAACACCTTCCTGGCGCCAAGCAGCGACCAGATCTCGGACGCCCGATCGCGGAGGGCATGGCGATCGGCGGACTGCTCGGCGCGGGTGCTGGCCTGGTCGCTACCGCTGCAACACCAACTGTCTCGTTCGCCCTTGTTGCGCAGGCGAGCGTTGTTGGCCTGATCGTTGGCGGCATTGCGGGTGCGCTTCGCGCTCCGCAGCAAAAAAAGGAATTGTAGCTTCCAAGGGACGTTCGCAGACACAGACCCAGGGAGATGGATCATGAAGATCATTGCGATCACGGCTGTCAGCGCCCTTGCGGCGCTTGTAATGGCGGCTTGCACGCAGAGCGGCAACACGGAGCGTGGCGCCGTAACGGGCGGCCTGCTCGGCGCAGCGGCGGGCGCCGTCATCGGCAACAACACGGGTTCGCGCGATGCCGGCCAGGGCGCCGCGATTGGTGCTGCGACAGGAGCCATCGCGGGCGGCGTGGCCGGCGCTTCGAGCGACCGGAACACCGACGCTGTCGGCTATGGCCCGAATGGCGAGGCTCTTGTTTATGACGGCAATGCCCGCCGTTACGACGACGCCGATCGCCGCTCCGGCCGGACGTATTGGACCAATGGCGATTATCGTGGGTAAAGCACCACATTCCATTGAATCTGGAGAGAGCGTCGCTGACCTCGACCGGGCGTGTTCCAGCAAGGATGGCCTGGCCGCGCCGGTCGTGCGCCCTGGACTCACCGGTGGATGGTTCTGCTGGCCGCCATAAATGTTGTGGCGCTGGTCTCAGTCAACGCGCGTGTCCGGCGGAGAACCAATAGCTCGCGGCCGCGTTAGTGGTTGCTGGCCGGAAAGTCTGCACACCCATGAAATCAATTGTGCTGTTCAACCCGAAATCGGGCTCTGTCCCAGCTGATGCGCGGGCAAAGCTGACGGCTGTCCTGCGGGAGGGAGGCATCAACGGTGCTGACCTGATCGAGTCAGATCCTGGAAACTGCGAGAACCAGTTGAAGGAGCTGGCCGACATGGCGCCGGACCTTTTCGTTGTCTGGGGTGGCGATGGCACGATACGCTCGGCCCTGACGATCGTGGGACCGATCACGCCGAACCTGCTGATCCTGCCGGGGGGCACGATGAACCTCCTGCCCCGCTCGATCCACGGCGAAAAGGCATGGGATATGGTGCTGCGCGATGTGCTGAAGGGCCCAAAACTCAAGAGCCTTTCAGCCGGCGAAGTGAATGGCGACCGCTTCTATTGCGCGATGATGGCAGGCGCACCGGCGTACTTTGCCGAGGCGCGCGAGAGTGTTCGGCGCGGAGACCTTGCCAAGGCTGCGGCGCAGACGGGCGCCGCAATCGAAGTGCTGAAGACGATGCACCTTCAGGCCACCTACAGCGACGGCTATTCTTTCGCGGGCACAGCCTTGCCGACATCCAGCTTTGTGGGCGCGATCATTGGTTCGCTGACGAAGGCGGGCAGAGGCATGGAGGTGGCGTCACTCGCCAATCCGACGACGACCGGAGCGATGAATGTGGTGTGGACGTCGTTCTTCACCGACTGGCGGAATGCGCCGGGCGTGGAGGTTGCGCCGGCAACGTCGCTGGACATCGGGGCGGAAGACGGGGGAGATATTCCCGTCATCGCCGATGGAGAGCACATGCAGCCGGCGCCCCACCTACATGTGACGTTCGTCGAGAACGCGTCACGATGCCTTACGGGCTCTGAATGAACCCTGACGCCATCAGGCTGATCCACATCTCCGATGTGCATTTCGGGCGTGAGGACCGCGCGGCGCTGGAACAGCTTGGGTCTTTCACCAGGCGGGTGAGGCCGGACGCAGTGATCTTCGCCGGCGACATCACACAAAAGGGCCGGCACAGCGAATTCGCGGCGGCGCGCGAATGGCTGGACAACCTTGAGTTTCCGGTGATCGCAGCGCCTGGTAATCACGACACACCGTTGATCAACATGACGGCCCGGATGCTAAAACCGTTCGCCCGCTACACCAGATACATGGACGGCATGGACTGCGTCGACAGGCTGGTTGAGCTGCGCGGCGGGGCGGTGCGCATCGTGGCGATCAACAGCGCACGTGGCGTTCAGGGCCGGCTGAACTGGGCGGATGGCGTGATCGATATCGAGGATCTCGAGACGGCGCTGGCGCTGCTGGCCGGCGGGCGGGAGGATGCCTGGCGGTTGCTGATCTGCCATCACCCTCTGCATGAGCCGGGGCTCTCGCAGGTCTCCGTCCAGACCAAGCGCGGGACCGATGCCCTGAGGCTGTGCGTGCGGGCGCATGTCGACGCGATCCTGACGGGGCATATCCACGACGCGTTTGCGCACGCGATCACCAACACGCGGCGGCCAATGGTGCAGATGGGATCGGGCACGCTGTCGACGCGCCTGCGCGGCACGGCGCCGAGTTTCTGTGTGCTTCAGATGGAGAACGGAAGGCTGACGCAAGACGTGGTCTCGATCGAGCTGGCGGGGCTGACCGTACGCCGCAACCATGACTCGTCAGTCGGGGCGCCGCCGCAGAGCGATGGAACCCCGCTGCCTGCGCCACGTTGATGGGCAGGAGACATCTTGTCATGCTCAGTTGGACACTCGTCTTTCTCGTCGTCGCGGTTATCGCGGCCGTCTTCGGCTTCGGCGGCATCGCGGCCTCGGCTGCCGGCATCGCCCAGATCCTGTTCTTCATCTTCCTCGTGCTCTTCGTCGTCTCGCTCGTGATGGGCGCTACGCGGCGGGGCCTGTAGGACATTCAAGCCGACCAGCACCATCAACAGCCCGGCATTGCCGGGCTGTTTTGCCTCGTGGCTTCACGCGGCGCCGACAGGCGCAAGTTCGAGGTCAGCCTGCGGACGCGGGGACGGGAGGCGTGGCATGCGGATCTGGATGGCGCGACCGCCTTCCGGCAGTGACTTCTCCTCCAGCTTGCCGCGGACCTGCTTGGCGAAAGCCGCCATCAGCGTACCGCCGATGCCGGTCGACTTCTCCAGCGTGCGCAGCTCTGAGCCGACACCATTGTCTTCGACGGCGAGGATCGCTTCATTGCCCTGCAAAGTGTAGCTGACGCGTACGCGCCACGCGGAGGAAACGGGCACGGCGCCGCCTGTGGTCGCCGGGAAAGCGTGCTTCACGGAGTTCGTCACGGCCTCCGTGGTGAAGAGCGCCAGCGGCACCGCCAAATCCGCATCGAGGCGATCGTCCTCGATATCACTTTCGATCGTGATACCGCGGTCCTCCGCACCCAGCGCCTGGTCGAGGTGACTGACAAGATCGCTGAGGAAGGACTTTGTCTGCACAGTGGTGATGTCGTCGTGCTCGTAGAGCGAGCGATGGATCAGCGACAGCGCATTGATGCGCGCGCGCGCATCATCGAGCACCGCGATGGCGGCCTTGTCGTGAAGCTTGCGCCCCTGCAGGCTGAGCAGGCTGTTGATGATCTGCAGATTGTTCTTAACGCGATGATGAATCTCCTTCATCGCAGCGTCGCGAGCCTGCAGGGCGTTTTCCATCCGGTTGGTCCGGTCGCGGATACGGACGGCCATTTCCTCGAGTGTATCGGCCAGCACATTGATCTCGAACGGGGCCTGCTGCCTGGCGCGCAGCGGCTGAACGGTGAGCTTGCCGCTGGCATAGAGCGTGGCGATGCGGCGGAGATAGTCGAGCCAGCGCAGCACAAGCCGGTCCATCGCGAGCCATGCTGTTACCAGCGCCAGGAGCCAGGCGAGCAAGGGCAGCGCGAAGTTGCCGAAGGCGTTGACATATTCAAGGGCGATTGGCGGCGGCGGAGGCGCCGAGACCATGGCGTAAAAGGTATTGCCAGCGAGCGGTACAATCGCAGCTTCGCGTTTGGCCCCGCCCTGCGCCTGCGCCGGGAACGCGCCCGTCTCGCCCGCTGACAGGCGCGCCATCACGGCGGGGTCCATCCGATCCCAGTGCGTGCTGCCGAACACGTGTCCATCCACATCGACGAGAGCAACCTCGTACGATGGCGGCAGGTCCGAATGATCGAGCTGGGCGACCAGTGTGCTGACCGGCGTACCCAGCACCAGCGCCCCGGTGAAGACACCGTCGACGTCCTCCAGCCTGGCTGCAGAAGCAATTGTCATTTCTCCTGCAACCAGCGCCATCAGGGGCGAGGACTGGACAAACGGAGCGCCGCTTTCGCGCAGTTCGATGAACCAGGGGCGCCCCGCAACGCTGATCCCGACAGCACCTGCGACAGTGGAGCAAAGCACGGCGCCACCTGCATCAATGACGCCGAACGTGCCGAAGGCCGGCAGGGCGTCGACAACGCGCTTCAGCGGCGCCTTGCAGGGATCGTCTTCAATCGTCGCAGCAATGAGTTCGAGCGCACTCGGGGCGGACTCAAGGGCGCGCTGCGCGCGGCCCGCTGCAAGTTGTGCAACGAGTTTCATGCTTTCGCGGCGGTACTGCGCCTCTCTTTCGATATCGCCGGACCAGCGTATCCCGCCGATAACGAGGACCGGAGACAGCGCGACGGCGAATATCAGAAGCAGGACGACGCGCAGCGACAGCCGGCGAAGCGGCGGTCTTTCGTCAGTCGTCACCCATAGCCCTTGCCCCTCCGCCTGCGAGCGCAGCAGCCTGCCCGAGAATATCGTCGAACGCCTTGTCTGCGCCAATCTCGTGTTCGGATGGTACGCGCGAGTTTGTCTCGTTCATGATGACTTCCAGAGCCCGGCGTGCGCGACTGACCCTGCTCTTTATCGTTCCAACCGCACACTGACAGACCTGAGCGGCTTCTTCGTAGGCCATGCCGCCGGCGCCGACAAGAATGAGCGCTTCCTTCTGATCATCGGGTAGCTTGTTGAGTGCGGCTCGAAGATCAAGCAGCTCCATCGGCGCAGTCGGATTGTCGTTGGCGACGAGCGTGTTCTCGGCAACTTCCGCGTCGAGAGGCGTGCTGCGCCAGCTGCGGCGCTTTTCGGAATAGAACTGGTTGCGCAGGATCATGAAGGTCCACGCCTTGAGGCTGGTGCCCTGCTCGAACGAGTCGCGCGCTTTCCAGGCCTTCGCAAGCGCTTCTTGAGCGAGGTCATCAGCCTGGGTCGGGTCCTTGCTCAGGCTGCGCGCAAAGGCGCGCAAGTGCGGAATCACGGCGACAAGCTGGTCTCGGAACGTCGTCTCGTTCGACACCGCGGCGTCGCGCCCGGGGTCCCCGCTCCGCTTGCGAGGAGGCGACCGGGCCATCTCTTTGGATTCCATCACCATGCTGGGGCCTCAGGATTTCGACGTGTTGCCGGGATCCTCGGATCCCGCACCGTCATCGTCCTTGCCGCTGGTCAAACGCTCGTCCGCTTTCTCGAGGCAGGAGAGGAAATCCTCGGGCACTTCTTCGCTGACCACCTCGTCATACATCTGGCGCAGCCGCCGGCCCAAAGGGTCCTGACGGCGGCGCGCGACCCTTGAATCGACCGGGCGTGAGCCGGGCTCTCCGACAGAAGTGTCTTTTGCCATCGACTTGCCCTGTTCAACCTTCCCGGATTCACCCGGTCGAGAACCCGGCCCATCTTTGGTTTTGTTCTTGTCCACGGTCCTCACCTTCCGCTGGATTGTCGCGGAGGCAGCGGATTTCGAACCCGATCCATCCCCGGAAACCTCTGTTGCCATGGCGTTTTTCAGCCCGCTCTGCCTACTACGCGGTACCAGCTGTCGGGCCAACAACGCCGTCCCGAAATGAAGGTTCCGCGATTTTTCGGTAATTCGGGAACCGAAACAGGAGAACTGCGTATATTGGCCTCGACATATCTTCTCTGGATGGCGTGTGGGAGAATTCATGAGTCTGGTTCAGCAACTCGGACCTCATCTACCCTTTCTTCGCCGTTATGCCCGCGCCCTCACAGGAACGCAGAAAAGCGGTGATACCTATGTGAAGGCTGCGCTGCAGGCGCTTGCCTCCGGCACCCACGAACTCGACAGCATGCCGCCTCGCGTGGCGCTTTACCGGCTGTTCCAGATCATCTGGGGACAGACCGGCGCAAGGCTGGAAACGGCCCCCGATAGCGGATCGAGCATTGCCGACCGCGTCCTGCGCATCCCACCCCAACACCGCCAGGCCTTTCTGCTGACGGCGCTCGAAGGTTTCACGATCGACGAAGCTTCGCAGATCCTCGCCCAGTCGCCAGAGAATGTGCGCGAGCTGATCGCCCGCGCCCAGGCTGATATCGAGAACGAGCTCGCGACGGACGTGCTGATAATCGAAGACGAACCGGTGATCGCGGCGGACATCGAGGCCCTCGTGCTGGATCTCGGCCATCGGGTGACGGCCGTTGCGACGACCCGCTCGGAAGCGGTGGCCGCTTTCCGGCGTAACCGTCCGGGTCTGGTGCTTGCCGACATCCAGCTGGCGGACGGATCCTCCGGTATCGATGCGGTGAACGACATCCTGCGCGGCGCCAGCGTGCCCGTGATCTTCATCACCGCCTTCCCAGAGCGACTGCTGACGGGCGAGAAGCCGGAGCCGGCCTTCCTGATCACCAAGCCCTTCCAGCCCGAGACAGTTAAGGCCGCAATAGGCCAGGCGCTGTTTTTCCATGAGGAACGGCCGGTCGCAGCCTGATCGCTTGCCGCGGAACGGATCTGGACGGCCCGCTTTTGCGCGCCGTTCGCTTGCGATCGATCAGATCGCACCGACCGTCGGGGCAGAAGCTTTGGCCGGCGTTGCCGATGAAGCGTTGCCCGGTTCGGCGCCGGATTGGCGGAAGTAAACTGTGATGCCCCCCATGGGCGTGCGGATGTCGCCTTCGGTGCTGGATTGCGCGGCAAGGCGAATGCGCTGGATGGGATAGCCGTCCTCGACAAGGCTGTCGGCGACATTGTTGAGGCGGGCCATTGCAAGACGAATGGCGTCCTCGCCATCGCGGTCGGTGTCGATTTCCGTCACGATATCGATGCCATCGGGCCGGCAGCGCGACGCGTCATCGCCGATGCGGTCGATCAGCAGCATGGCTTGTTCGGATGGGCTGGCTTCGCCGCGGGCATAGTAAACGGACAGGCCGCCGCGCGGGCATGAAACACTCTCGGAATCCCTGGCCACTGTCTGCGCCGAACCAGGCGCGCACACGGTGGCAACAAGAAAAGCGCTGATGAGTCCCGAAATTCGCAACATGGTTTATGGCCGTCCGGACGTGTCCGGATTATTGAATGCACAAGCGGCGCCGGATGATCGGCTCTGGGCCGACGATCCAGCGCCACCGTGGGAATGCCTCTAGTTCTTCGCGTCTTCAGCAGCGTTGTCGACCGCCTGGCCAGCAGCAGTCACGTCTTCACCGACGCCCTCGACGGTGTTGCAGGCAGCGGCGGCGGTCGCGAGCAGGAAGGCCAGAGCTGCAAAGGAAGCTTTCATATCGGATCTCCATGTCCCCCGGCGACAACCGCCGATCGTGGGGTCAACGCTGCCTGTGCAACGAAGTTCCATGCGTTTGCGCGCCGGAACCGCAATCCCCAGCTTGCGTTCAGGATTCCAACGGACCGGATAAGGCAGGAGCAAGACATGCTTGGTTGGGCGCTTACATTCTTCATTCTGGCGATCGTCGCCGCCGCCTTCGGATTTGGCGGCATCGCGGGCGCATCAGCGGCGATCGCGCAGGTTCTTTTCGTCATCTTCCTGGTGCTGACCGTGATCGCGTTCATTGTCCGCGCGATCCAGGGACGGCCAGTCGTATAACGTGCTGCACCGGTGGATCAGTCAGAGGGCCGGCCACCCGCCGGCCCTTCGCTTTTCGGATGCTGGCTGGGCAGGCTGAAGCGAGCCTCGCAATTCTTCCAGCACCCTGTCAGCGGCGTCGAGGCGGATCAGTCCTCCCCGCGGACTATCGAGATCGAGGATGGTGTCCACCGTCAGCGTGACCGCCGCGGCAAAAATGCTACCGCGGACAATGTGGCGGACGCCGTGCCGCGACATGCCCGCACCGGCGAGAAGCGCGCTGAACAGCGAAACACAAGACAGCAGCACGAGCTCAAGTTCAGGTATCTGCGTGGTGAAAGCGACCTTTCTTGCGGTAGTGACGCCGATCATGTCGTTTATGGCCGGCAGGACGATTTCTGAGGCTATTGCCTGTCAGGCCTGCTGACGGCGACGACCGCTGCCGTCCATATCTCGGCGTGGAGGCGTTCTGCGGTGTCGAAGGCCTTTGCGCGATCACGCTCGGCGTCGATGACGCGATAGACCCTGATCTCGCCTCGAGGTATTGCCGGACCAGCTCCCTTCTGGCCGGCTGGGCTTCTGGCGCGAGCGCGTCCAGTCACAGATAGGCGGCCGACATATCATTGGCTCCGCCACGATCAGGTCACGGCGCTTGTCCAGCCGATCCACGGCGCCAGCGAACGCGAAACCCAGCAGCAGGCCCAGCAGTGCGAAGACCGCGCTGTCAAAGATGCTGGCGGCCGCCCCGCCCCGCGCCTTGTCGAATCGGACGCCAAGCCGGAACCCCGTCTGCAGCAGGAGGAGCATCCCTGCAAACAGGAGAAGGCAAAGGCCCCCCCTCCCGGAACCGCCATCTGCACGTTATCCCCCGCGCTGGGCGGCCTGTGCAGCGGGCGCCCGGAGCGCCGAACAGGTATGGCGAGCCGAGGCGTTTCCAACCGCGGAAAAATGCGCAATACCCGGGACCTTCCCGGTGGGGCCTGTAGCTCAATGGTTAGAGCCGGCCGCTCATAACGGTCTGGTTGCAGGTTCGAGTCCTGCCGGGCCCACCATCCTTTTGCCGCCGCCATGTAGCGGTGTGAGTTCTCTCAGAGCCGCCATTGAGAATGCTCGGGGCCGGGCTCGTGGAAACCCGCTGGTCGCTGAGGTCAGAACCTCTCATTTACGGTCCGACCTGGCGCACCTGCCCTTCATTCAAGAGCCCATCTGCGACACAGCGCGTCGGCCGTTGCTTGCATTGGAGCAGTCGTGCGCAGTTACAGAGCCGGGGCGACGCCAGCCTAGTAGGTGAGGCCAAGCGTCGAGAACGGTGAACTCTCAGACCCTGGTCGGAAAAAACCGATCAGGTTTCCGTCCGGATCACGCCCAAAGGCAATTTGACCGCCATCCATCGGCGATGGCGCCGTAACGCGAAGTCCGCCCGCGTCCTCCAGTCTCTGTAAGGCAACTGCGGGATCAGATACGTCGAAGACGATCATGTTGTGACCGAGCGCCTCCAGCGGTCGTGCCTCGGTTGCGGGCGTTGGCGCCGGATTGAGGTACTCCCAGATCTCAAGCTCCAGATTGCCAACCTGAAACCACGCAACATCCAGCTTCATGTCATCGAGATTGGCCGTGATATCCAACGTCTTGTTGACGAGGTTCGATCTGCGCTCACGCGGAGCCTTGCCGAGAACTGCGGTATAGAAGGCGACCGTGCGGTCGATATCCATCGAAGCGATTGCGACGTGCCGCATGCGGTGATCGAACTTCAGATTGTCGAGCAGCAGTTGCTCGATCTCGATCATCGTCCCGTCCGCGTCACGGAGATAGGCGTATTTTACGGGTACATCGGGCCTCAGCTGAACCAGATCGCCCGTCCGCGAGAGTGGCATCGCCCCCGCGGCGACAAACTTCGGGAAGATCGGCTTGTTGTCAGGCGACTGGAAGCAAACGTGCGTTATCCCCGGCCCCTGCACTGGCACGATCTTCGCGGCGCGGGCTGCTGCAGCGGGTTGGTCGAATTGCATCAGCCTTACCTGGCCGCTGTTGCTCCGCAGTGTTCTGGTCTTGGCGCGGATTGTCTTTCCGCCGATCCGATCAAGCGCTGCGCCCCGCAGATCGCTTCGATCAACCTCGATCAGCCCGCCCGCTCCTGCGAAATAGGCCGTCGTCCGGTCGATGTCGCTGACCGAGATGCCGATATAGCTGATTCCGCGTACCACCGGACCATCGGCGACCGGCATTGTTGCGTCCGAACCACTACTCGAACAGCTGCCGGTGACCACAGCTGCAAGGTAGATAAGCGCGCCGAGCGCGCTGCGTCGGTCGAACATCATTTGTCTAACCTCCCGTTGCTTACGGCTGCAATGCAGACGCCAGGCAGGAAACAAGGGCCGCGAGCAGGCTTGCCAGGCGAGTAAAGGCGCTATTAGACTAATCGTCAATAGTGGCGGGCCCGCCGCCAGGCTCTTGAGATCCGACCGATGCCCTCGCCACGTCAAACAAAGACACGCACGCGACTAGCGCCCGAAGAGCGGCGTGTGCAGATCCTCGAATGCGCTGCGCGCTTGATCACCTCTGAAGGGCTCGATGTCCTGAACATGGAGCGCGTTGCCGAGGAAGCGGGTGTCTCGAAGGCGCTGGTTTACGCCTACTTCGAGAGCCGGAAAGGTCTGCTTGGACAGCTTCTGGAAGCCGACCTGAGCCGGATCCAGGCGGAACAGGCGCGTGCTGCGCTGGGCGCCCAGACATTTCCTGAACTGGTGAAGGCAACGACACATATCGCTCTTGCCGAAATCGAGCAGCGCGGACCGCTTCTCCGCCGTCTGCTGAACGAACCCAGCCTGACTGGCGCTGTCGGACTGGTCCGTATGCGAGGGCACGACGCCAACGCCAGGTACCTGGCCAGACGCATCCAGCGCGAGTTCGGCGTCACCTACGCTCAGGCCTTGAAACTCACCGAAATTGGCCTTGGACTGACGATTGCCGCTGGCGAACTTATCCAGCGCGGTGGCGCACGTCGAGAAGAGATAGAGGAGACGACCTGTGCGATGATCATCGGCGCGGTCAGCGCGGGCGCGGAAAGGATCCGCGCGCGCAGATAAAAGCGAAGACGATCCAGCCAAACACGACCCGCAGCAGTTTAGGAAGCACCACCATGGACTTAGACCTGAAAGGCAAGAAGGCTATCGTCACCGGCGGCACGAGAGGGATCGGGCGCGCCGTTGCCGAAAGCCTTGCACGTGAGGGCGTCAACATCGCGGTCTGCGCACGCACTGAGTCCGGCGTTGTCGAGACCGTGAATGCCCTGAGGGCGCTCGGCGTGCAGGCCTTCGGCACAGCGCTTGATGTTCGCGACCGGGACGCCTTCACGAAATGGCACGAGTCTGCCTGCACCGAACTCGGCGGCATTGATATCGCAATATCCAACGTCTCAACACGCCCCACCCTCTCGGGAGAAGACGGCTGGCGGGAAGCCTTTGAAACGGACTTCCTCCAGCACGTCCGTTTCGCTGAGCTTTCGCTGCCCATACTTGCGCGTGGGAAGGATACGTCACTGCTGTTCGTGTCATCGATCGCAGCAACTTTGATGATCCTGCCTCCCGGCGAAAGCGCCTATGGCACGATGAAGGCTGCGCTGATCTCATATATGGGCCAGCTTGCGGCCAAGCACGGCTCCTCCGGCGTCCGGGTGAATGCGGTCTCTCCGGGGCCGATCTTTTTCGAGGGCGGCGTGTGGGATCAGATCCGAAAGCATCAGCCAGACCTGTTCAACCGCGCCGCCCAGATGAGCGCGTTGGGGCGCCATGGCCGGCCGGAGGAAGTCGCTGACGCAATAACGTTCCTTGCAAGTCCGCGGGCGGGCTTCATCACAGGCGCAAACCTCCGGATCGACGGCGCGATGGTCAAGACCGTGAACCACTAGGCGAGCGGCACAGCGAGTGTCAGATCCCGGACAAGCCTGAAGGCCAAGACATGATGCGGCATCAGCGCAGTGAGGTTTTTTCGGAGGGCGAAAGAGGCCCGCGCCGCGGGCGGTTGCTTGCATCCGTGTGGCTGTTGCCGGCATTTCTGGCCGCATGCATGCAGCAACCACAGCCCGTGGTCGCGGGAATGCCCGCAACGCCGACATCGTCAGGCGCCGCGATCTACGAACGGGCCTGCGCAACCTGTCATGATGGAGGAGCCATCCAGGCGCCCCGTCGCGATTCGCTGGCGGCGCTAAGTCGCGAGCGCATTCTCGCGGCCATGACAACCGGGATCATGTCTACGCAAGCCAGCGGCCTTTCGCCTGGAGAAAAGGAGACATTGGCTACGTATCTCTCCGTGCCTCAGGCGCCAGGGGGCGGCATGGCAACCTATTGCGCGGCCTCGCCGAACCGCTCATTTGCGCCGGGCAAGGTTTTCGACTGGGGGATGCGACCGGAGAACTGGCGCGCCGTCGGCAAAGACCAGACCTCCATTGATGCGGAAAACGCCAGCGGCCTGAAGCTCGCATGGGTCTTCGCGTTCCCCGGGTCGACGCGCTCGCGCGTGCAGCCAACGATCGCAGGCGATGTCCTGTTCACCGCTGACCAGTTTGGAACCGTCTACGCGCTTGATGCAGCAACAGGCTGCACCCGTTGGACGGTTCAGTCGGACAAGGAAATCCGTTCCCCGCTCATTGTAGGCACAAATGCGGCAGGCGAACCGGACGCACTCTACTTCGGTGATATTGCCGGACAGGTTCACGCAATCGACCTCGCCACACGGCGGATTGTCTGGACCGTCAGACCAGACGCGCACCCTCAGGCAACGATCACTGGCGCAATGCGCCTGCACGAAGGTCGCCTCTACGTACCCATTTCCTCGCTTGAGGTTGTGGCAGCGATGGATGGCGCCTACGCCTGCTGCACGTTCCGTGGCGCGGTTGCGGCGCTGGACGTGAAGACAGGAGCGAACGTCTGGAAAACGTACACCATTGCCGAGGAATCCAAGGTTCAAGGAACAAATCGTGCGGGCGCAAACCGGTTCGGCCCCTCCGGCGCACCCGTATGGTCGACACCGACAATCGACCCCAAGCGCGGCCGCCTCTATATCGGAACGGGCGAGAACTACTCCCGTCCAGCCACCGCAACGAGCGACGCGATCATGGCGCTCGACCTGGCATCAGGCCGGATCGTCTGGACCTTCCAGGCGACGGCGAACGACGTTTGGAATGCTGCCTGCCCGTCCGGCCCCAACTGTCCGGTGAACACGGGACCCGACTATGATTTCGGCGCTGCACCGATACTCGTGGAATTGCCGGACGATCGCGCCATTGTACTTGCAGGTCAGAAGTCGGGCGACGTCTATGGCCTTGACCCTGACAAGGGTGGCGCTGTCCTCTGGAAGGCCAAACCTGGACGGGGCGGGATCATGGGTGGCGTTCACTGGGGCATGGCGACCGATGGCAAGACGCTGTTCGTGCCGATCTCGGATCTCTCGGTTTATCCGCAAGACGCTCACCTGCCAGCGCAGTCCGGCATGCACGCGCTCGATATCGCAACGGGAGGAATCCTGTGGTCGACCGTCCTGCCGGATGTTTGCAAGGACACAAAATGGCGCTGTTCACCTGGCGTGTCGGCCGCGGCGACCTTCGCCCCGGGAGTCGTGTTCGGGGGCTCACTTGACGGCACACTGCGAGCATTCTCTGCGCGCGGCGGCGAAATTCTCTGGACCTTCGACACCAACCGACAGTTCGAGGCCGTCAACGGCATTTCGGGCAGCGGCGGATCAATCGACTCCAGCGGCCCGGTCGTTGCCGGGAAGTTTGTCTATGCCACCTCAGGATATGACAAGTTTGGCCAGAAGGGCGGCAATCTTCTGCTTGCTTTCAATCTGGCCGACTGACGCCAGCTGGAATTCGAATCTGGATCAGCGCCAGGGGAGCAGCGGCTCCAACTGCTCATCCTGATCAGGACCCACATCAATCGGTCCCGTGAGCCACCATTGTTGACCGCTCCATGGCACGGATTAGCGAGCCACGGCTTCCTGCTGCATCGGCGCCAGCTTCGCGAGTAACCGGCTCTGTGCCGGGAACGCCACGCCTTCCCTGGCCATGGCAGACTTCAGGGCTTCGACAAGGGCGTTGAATTCCGTATTGGTGTACCATCCTTATGAACCGGGCCTTATGAACCGGGAGGGGCGGGCCTGAACCGCCCACCAGGCGCGGCAGTGGCCGACGGCCCGGGAAAACGTCTCGCGAGGTCGTGCAACTGACGGCTGGCTGCATTCGCAGACCCGGCTGGGCGACGGGATTCGAAGCCCGGGATGATCTCCGCATGCAGCAAGCAGGGTCATCACCCGGTGCATTGCCCTCCCGATAGCTCCATGCAAATGGTTCCGGTATCCCGAGAGGGAGCCGGTCAGGCGCCAGCGGGCTGGCCTGACGGCCAGCTTGGCGGGTATATTGAAGCTTTCCGGCCCTGAGATGCATGGCTGGTCACAATCCACTTACCCCTGCGCTGCGTAGTAGCATTGGGCGATCTGCATTTGACCACTCGCCTTTGAGGTGAGCGGGATAATGCTTGGCGGACGGGCATGGTAGGTTCGGACATGGATGTTTCCGAGAAACTGAAGTCTTTATCGATCGACCGCGCTGGCTCCGCAAAGCCAGCAGGCGGCTGGAAAATGGCGGCAATTGCCGGTGCAGGCGTCGCCCTCGTCGGGGTCGCATGGGCCCTCTTGGGCCGCGGCCCCGCGGAGCCCCCCGTGCAGGCCGCGAACGTGTCGGCCCCCACCCCTGGCGCAGCTGCGGCCGAAGCAGCGGCCAATCGTCCCCGGGGCGGTCTGGTGGCGTCGGGTTATGTCGTTGCCCGCCGGTCGGCAACTGTGTCGGTGGACATTACCGGCAGACTTACAGACGTGCTCTTCGAAGAGGGCGCAGTTGTGGAAAAAGGGCAGATCCTCGCCCGGCTCGATGCTGACCTTGCGCAATACGACCTTGAACTAACGCGGGGACGGTTGCAGTCAGCGAAGGCAACGATCAGCTCAATTGAAGCACAGATGCCGGAGGCTGAAGCGCAGCGGCAGCGCGCCCAAAAACTGGTTGAGTCCGGGGCTGTTTCAGCGTCGGCCTATGAGGCAGCCGTTTCCCGTATCGACTCCCTGACGGCCCAGCGGCGTGCCGCAATTGCGGATGCAGCTGTCGCCCAAACAGCAATCGACCGGCAGTCGGAGTTTGTCGAGCGGCACATCGTGCGGGCGCCGTTCGCAGGCGTAATCATCGCCAAGAACGCGCAGGCTGGCGAAATTCTGTCGCCTGCCGCCGGCGGTGGCGAATTCACCCGGACCGGGGTCGCAACGCTCGTTGACATGGCAAGCCTGGAGGTGGAGGTCGATGTCAACGAGGGACAGATATCGGACATCAGGTCCGGCCAGACGGCGACGATTGTGCTGGACGCCTACCCGGACTGGCAGATCGCCGGAGAAGTGATCGCTATCATTCCTACTGCCAACCGTGACCGCGCGACCATCCAGGTTCGCGTCGGCTTCAAGGAACGGGACGAACGCGTTCTGCCTCAGATGGCCGCCAAGGTGACGTTCGACAGAACGGCTGGTTAGCAGTCGACACGGAGCTACCGAGGCCATGGCTGACACAGACCTGATCGTCTTGCGCAATATTGCCAAGACCTACCGACGCGGCGAAGAGACCATCAGCATTTTTGCCGACCTCAACTTGACGATCCCGTCCGGCGATTTCGTAGCAATGATGGGGCCTTCGGGCTCAGGCAAGACGACCCTGCTCAACCTGCTCGGGGGACTCGACCGCCCCACCGGCGGCACGATCCTTTTTGACGGCGCACCCATCGAAAAACTGTCGGAGAACCAGCTCTCCGCCTGGCGAGCAGCCAACATCGGCTTCATTTTCCAGTTTTACAATCTGATGCCGACCATGTCGGCGGCGCGCAATGTCGAGCTTCCACTGCTGCTGACGCCGCTGGGCGCGACGGAACGCCGGCGCCGCGTCAAGACAGCGCTCGATATTGTAGGGCTTGCAGATCGCGCAGGTCACAAGCCCAAGGAGTTGTCAGGCGGACAGCAACAGCGGGTCGCGATCGCACGCGCGATCGTGGCCGATCCGAAGCTCATCCTCGCGGATGAACCCACGGGAGACCTTGATCGCACAACGGCGGAAGAGATCCTCGGCATGCTGCAGCTGCTGAACCGCGAACTGGGCAAGACCATCGTGATGGTGACGCATGACCCGGCCGCAGCGAAGTATGCGCGCCGCGAGCTTCATCTCAACAAAGGGTCGTTCGAGGAGCGGCTGACGTGAGCGACTTTCGGCTTGTCCTGTCGGGACTGGGACGGAAGCCGGTTCGCACCGGGTTGTTGATATTCGCCATATTCATCGCTTTCCTGATCTACGGCGTGCTGGCGGCCTTCCAGTCGTCGCTCGAGAATGCGGCGGGATCCTCTTCGAGCAACAGGCTAGTTGTTGCGAACCGGATCAATTTCACTCAGCCATTGCCCCTTGCGTATGTGAACCGCATCCAGAATGCCGATGGCGTCGTCGACGTCAGCTATTCGAACTGGTTCGGGGGCTTCTATCAGGAGCCGCGAAACTTTCTCGTTACCTTCGCCGTCGAGCCTGAAAGCTACACGCGCGTCTATAGCGAGTTCGTGATGCCTGATGACCAGCGTCAGGCATTCATCGCCAATCGCGACAGTATCATGGTCGGTCGCTCCGTGGCTGAGCAGTATGGCTGGCAGCTTGGCCAGCAGATACCGCTATCGTCGAACATCTGGCGGCGGCGTGACGGAACGTCGGTCTGGCCCGTCGTCATTCGGGCGATCTACGATGGCAAGGACGCAAACACGTCGACAGGTTCGGTGTTCGTCCATTTCGAGTATCTGGACGAAGCCCGCGCCTTCGCAAACGATACCGTTGGCGTCATCCAGATCGTGACGGCAGATGCGGCAGAGAATGACGCGGTCGCCAGTCGCGTGGATGCCCTGTTTGCAAACTCGCGCGCGGAAACGGAGACGCTTTCCGAAGCAGCGTTCAACGCGGCATTCATTGATCAGCAGGGCAATATCGGCCTCATCATTCTTGGCGTCACTGGGGCCGCCTTTGCGACGATCCTGCTTATTGTCGGCAACGCAATGGCCGGCGCCATCCGGGAGCGTACTGGCGAAATCGCGGTCATGAAAACGCTGGGCTTCACGTCCGGCCGCATCGCAAGGATTGTGGTTGGCGAGACCCTTCTACTGGCATTGATGGGCGGGCTGCTTGGCCTTGCTCTGGCAACGGTTCTGACAAACACGCTAGGCAGCATTCCCGCGCTGAACCAGTTCTTCGGCGGCATGCGGATGACGCCTGAAATAGCCGTTTCTGCGGTGGCATTCATGGCGGCGCTCGGCTTCATCACGGGAGCCGTGCCAGCCTTCAACGCCATGCGCATCAATGTGATAACCGCCTTCAGGAGGATCTAGCGCATGACATCGCTCCTGCGTCAGATATCTGCTGTCGTCAGCATGACGATCGGTGGGCTACCGAGCCGCCTCTGGGGCTCGCTTACGACCATCCTCTCCATCGCCCTCGTTGTCGCAACCCTTCTTGCATTCCTCGCAATGTCGAACGGCTTTGCGAAGACAGTCGCTGGCACCGGCTCTGACGACATTGCGATGATCCTTGGCACCGGATCGGAGGCAGAGCTGAACTCGGCCATGTCGTCTGAG
The DNA here is from genome assembly GCA_903842595.1 of uncultured Alphaproteobacteria bacterium. Lineage (GTDB taxonomy): Bacteria > Pseudomonadota > Alphaproteobacteria > Caulobacterales > Hyphomonadaceae > UBA7672. The sequence goes on along the minus strand of CAIMMO010000230.1, from coordinate 64,972 downwards.
GCCGTGCGCCTTCTGGAAGAGTCGCCGGGCATTGCACGTGATGCTGCCGACCGTCCAATTACGTCACCAGAGCTCTATGTCGTTGTTGGGGCAACCCGTCGGGCGGGTGGTGGGGAGGCGAACGTCTCCCTGCGCGGCGTTACATCGCGGGCTCAGGAACTTCGGCCTGGTTTCCGCATAAGCTCCGGGAGAATGTTCGAGGCTGGCACCAACGAGATGATCGTTGGCGCCGGTGTTGTTCGCGAGTTCGGCGGGTTTGACCTCAACACCGAGCTGCAACTTGCCGGAAGCACATGGAAGGTTGTCGGTGTCTTCGAGGTTCCCGGCACAGTTTTTGACAGCGAACTGTGGGCTGACCTGCCCGTTGTGCAGAGCCTGTTCAACCGCGGGCCGACGGTTCAGGCGCTGCGCGCCCGTCTTGAGTCCCCTGCGGCGCTTGCCGAGATCAAGGCTTTTGTTGAGAGCGAGCCGCGTCTTCAGGTCGACGTCAAGACAGAGAAGGAACACTTCGCTGGCGAAGCACAGTCTCTGCAGTATCTCGTCTTCTTCGGCTGGGCGCTGTCGATAACGCTGGGCTTCGGCGCCCTGGCCGGTGCGTTGAACACCATGTACGCGGCAGTCGAAGCGCGCAGCAAGGAACTCGCAACCTTGCGCGCCATTGGCTTTGGCGGCCTTCCAGCTTTCGCTGGAGCCATAACCGAGTCCGTGGTCCTGGCATTGGCTGGCGGCCTTGTTGGTGCGGGCGCGGCATACCTGCTTTTCAACGGGCTGACCGCCTCCACCCTCGGCGGCGGCTTCACTCAAGTTGTCTTTGACTTCAACATTGGGCCACAGCAGGTCCTCGCAGGCGTCCAGCTCGCTCTGCTGCTCGGCCTTCTGGGCGGGATATTCCCTGCCCTTCGTGCCGCAAGAACGCCTCTGCTGAAACTCGGCGCAGACTGAAACAGAGCGCCTAAAGAAAATGCGAGAATGGAATTGGCGAGGGCCAAACCGTGCACTGACGGCCTGAGCTTGCGCCTCTTGGCAGTCAGAGGGCGCCTGCAGAGAGCAGCGCAAGCTTTTCCAGAGACGGTTTGCCGTATGTCCGACAGCCCAACCTGGAGACATGGCTCCCACGCCACCTCGCCGTCCCTGCCAAATGCCAACGCGGAATCGTATCGCTGGACGACCCTAAGCAGCGGGCGAGGGTGATTGTCAGAGTAAGCCGGAATTGTGGTTGGGGGTTACCCCCTCATTCGAGGGGGGATGAGGGGCAAGACAAATTCTTCCTATGAGAGTTCAGAAATCGATTGGTGGTATTGATCCGTCTGCTTTCCGAGCAGCCTACTCCTGGTTATTGTCCTGGGCGGGATCGGAACAAATGGCGCAGACCTTTGATGATCAGACCACGTCCACGGCGCTCGCGCTGATCGGCCAGTATGGAATCGACGCTGAGGTGATTGCCGTCATGCGCGCCGCTGAATTTGCGGCAGTTGGCGATACGGAGGCGCTCGCAGCCTGGGATGACATCATCGCGTGTGTGGCGGCGATTGAAGCGGGAGACCTTGCCGCGCGGCCGATCCAGTAGCCGAGCGACAGGCCTCACTCAGCGTGCAAGCTTCTGCAAGGTGGGACGAACACGCAGGAACAGGACGTAGAGCCGTTCGAGAACCCATAGCGCCGGGCCGCCCCTCGCGAGTCGTCCAAACGGGCGAAGCAGAGGGACGCTTCTCCACATTGCAGCGAACGCCGCCGCACCCGAAAGCAGCGGACCGCCCTCTTCCCTGGCATGGAACCTGGCGAGGAGTTCAGCGCGATCAATAGGGCAATCGCCCAGCTCGCTGGCCACATCCACGAACTGAATCGCGCCGCGCGAATCGAGACGCCTGATCAATGAAATCTCACGCCGGCAGAGGGGACATCCTCCGTCGAACCACACTGTAAGCCGGGGCCTTGTCATGGGCTCTAGATGGTGCGCACGAACCGCCAACGCAATCTGTTTCGTATTCCCGGGTCACCATCATGGTCATCAGACATGTCGCGGTTGTTGGTGCAGGCATTGCCGGCCTTGCCTGTGCAAGACGGCTCGTCGCGTCCGGGCATCAAGCAAAAATCTACGACAAGGGTCGGGGTGTTGGCGGCAGAGCGGCCACGCGACGCATACAGGTCGGTGAATCAGATCTGAGGTTCGATCATGGCGCCCAGTACTTCACGGCCCGGGATCCAGCCTTTCGCATCGAGGTGGATCGCCTTGTCGCAGCCGGGGCCGTCGCGCGATATCCGAATACCGTTACTGGCATCTCCGATACTGCGCGCTCGCATCTTCCCGACGAGCCGCGATTTGTCGGCGCGCCAGGAATGAACGCGATGGCGAAAGCACTGGCGGATGGGCTCGACGTCGAGACCTCTTGCCAGGTCAGAGCGTGCACGCGGGATGCAGGGGGATGGGCGCTTTCTCTTTCAACAGGCGCAACGACCGGACCTTTCGACTACATCGTGATTGCGGCGCCAGCCGAACAGGCAGCAGACCTGCTTTTGCCGATCGCACCAGCATTGGCGCGGGAGGCGCAAGCTGCACGCACATCACCTTGCTGGGCGACCATGCTTGCGTTCTCATCCCCGATCCGGGTTGACTTCGAAGCAGCCCGCGTAAGCGACTCGTCTCCGCTTGCGTGGGTGGCTGCAATGAAGGGCAATAGCGGCGCGTACTCCTGTTGGGTTCTTCATGCAAAGCCGGACTGGTCGGAGGAAAACATCGAGCAATCTGCCGAGTGGGTCGCAGACAGGCTAGCGCGTGCATTTGCGAGTATCACCCACATCGATGTGCAGCCAGTTCACGCGTCTGCCCATCGCTGGCGCTATGCGCAGGTGCAGGTTTCTGCCGGGACGCCGTTTGGCTGGAACGAGGATTTGGGAATTGGCGTATGTGGCGACTGGCGCCTGGGTCCCCGCATCGAACTTGCGTGGCAGTCGGGCGACGCGCTCGGTTCCGAGATTGCGCGAAGAAACCTGCGCTGACGCAACAGCGCGAGCGCCAAAGTCAGAACACGGCTCACCTTGGAACTCACCTCCAGCAGGTCAAGCCGGCTGCATGTCTTCACGGCGCGCCACCATCGCAGCACCCGTGGCGCTCAACATGTCGAAGATCAGGTGAAGCCGGTCCTGGTCGCCATGGTTCCAGGCCTCATGCATCGCCTTGTTGTCGAACCACCAGAGTTCGCCTTCCTGCATCGTGACCTCCTCGTCACCCGCACGGAGCCATGAACCGGCCGTCGACCTGATCACGAGGTGGTAGCGGTCTCGGACCCGGTAGTATTCGCCACGATCAATGTGAGGGTAAACGCGGCGCCCTGCGGGCAGCATCACCAGCTTGGCGCGGCCAAGCTCAGCACCCTGCCGAGCGGCGAGCGCCTTCAGAAAACTGCGGGCGTGCACGTAGGGCTCCGACGTGTACGTCCACCGGGATTTGTGGACGTCGCGGCGCTTTAGTTCACCGATGGCCGATTTTCGCACGCCGCGCAAAGGAATCGCCATGGCCTCGCGCTGGACGGCGATTTTTTCCTGACGGCCCGTGGCAGAGGACCAAGCCTCGCGCACGGATGCAATTTCCGACAGGAAGGGCTGTGTGGGCACACAGGACTCGATCAGACGGAAGTATCTCAATCAGGCAACTCCGCTTTGCTTTCGGCGATTCAGGAGAGACGTAAGCACTCCCCCGCGGGCTTGAGATGGGTGTTGCCCCATTTCTACCCGATCGAATCCCGAGGGCGCTGTCTTGCCTTGCGAGCACCACAGAACAGCGCCGTCAAAGCCACGCAGGAGTCGTTCGATGGCAGCCATCTCGACATCGCCGAGCGCGGTGTCAGCCTGATCAATCAGGATGACGCGTGCGCCTGCCAGCCGGGCACGAAGGAGCCCGAAGACAAGACAGCGCGCAACGGTGATGCGACGATCTCCATCGAGCACGACATGGTCGAGACCGTTCGGTAGATCTGCGAACAGGCCCTCGACGGCGTTACCGTCGACAAATGTCTCCAGGCTCGCGGCCCGCGTTGCTTCAATTCCGTAAGTCAGGGCATCCCGCAGCGGACCTTCGAACAGCGGGAAGTCGCCCGAGACAAGCGCGACATGCCGGCGGGTATCACGCCTGTGAAGGTCACGCAGATTGACCTCGTCCAGCGTCACCCTGCCCTCGGTCGGCTGAAGAACACCCGCCGCAAGTTGCAGGAGCGTGATCGCTTCGCCGTTTGATCCACTCGGCAACCAGTGACGATCACCGGGCCCAATGGCCAGATTGACGCCCTTGATCACGTCCCGATAGCTGACCTTGCGCAAATGCAGACGGCCATCGGCCTGGGGGAGGCGCTTGGAACTTCCCGATGACCCGCGGCGACGGCCAATCGGGCGAAGCGCCAGGAATTTCTGCTGCTTCTCGATCGATACCTTTGCGCCTGTCCAGTATTCGAAGGCTCGCGTGGCGTCGTGCAGACGCGGGCCCAGCAAGCCCGCGAGCAGCATAGCGGCGACAACGGCGCCGGGGGTCACGAGCGAGAAACCGGCAAGCACCGCTCCGACAAGGAAGGCGCCAAGGCTTGAAACGGCCGCGCCTGCTTCACCAACGGACCGCAGGATGCCGATCACGCTCGCACGGTCGATGGACGCGGCAGCGAGAGCGTTGCTCTTCTTCGCGAGCAGGCGCCTTTCTCGCCCGGCATCGCCAAGCGTATCGACGACATTGATGCGGCTGAGCCTTTCCTGGGCATGCTTGAGCATGTGCGTGCGTCGAGCCCGGACGCGGCGTGTCGCCCTGTCGAGCGAAGGACCAAGCGCGAGCGCCGAGAGCCCCGTGAGCGCAACGGACGCTGCAACTGCAAGACCGATGAAGGGGTCGACCACCAGAAGAGCCGTCAGCGTGATGGCAATGCTTGCCATGGCGACAAGGCCGCGCGCGAGGCCTCGGCTTATCCAGAGCCGCAAGGCGCTGAGGTCGCCGGTGAAGCGAAGCAGGACGGCGCTTCGCGATGTCTGTGCAAGGCCAGCTTCGCCCAGACGTATTGCATGGCGGAAGACGACGACGCGGACCGCATGAACGTAGCTCTGCGCCAGCCTCTCGGCGACGAGAAACTCACGCCAGCGCAATATCGCTCCCACGGCAAGGGCGCCAAGCGCGACGGATGCAGTTACTGCTCCCTCGGAAGCGTTTTGCCCCTGACCCATCAACTGGTCGAAGGCGTGCTTGACGCTTAGTGCGACAACAACAGCGAGCAGCGACTGTACCAGGCCGATGACAAACAGCAGCCAAAGCCTCAGCTTGCGCCGGCCTCGCAGCAGGATTGGGAGACGCCAGGTCTTGGCCGCCTCGCCACGCGGGCTGAGGAACAGCGGCGCCTTTGGTTTTGCCTGATCGTTGGCGGCCATCACGCGCCCCCGGAAAGTACGCACGGCCGACAGGCGAACCTGCGGCCGCGCAACTTCGTTTCGACCAGGATCTTGCTAGAAGGCAACCTGCAAACGCCCCATGACGGCCGACGGATTGTCTGCGAAGCCGAGACGGTTTGGTTCAGCCTTGGCGTCGACATAATTGGCGGACAGCCGCACGTTCCGATTGACGTACCAGTTGACGCCAACAGTCCAGTTCTTCTGTTCGCCGCCGAGCACGCCGCCATCCTCAAGATCCAGCGTGCTGTAGCGGGCTGCAATTTCCCAGGCGCCAAACGCATTGTCCCTGTCAGGACGGATTTCGCCGAACGTTCCGCCACCGACGCTGTAGCGCTGCCGCTCGCCGGTCAGGACCCAGGCAGCCTGGACCGACATGCCCTTGAACTCCGGATCACCAAGGAGCGGCGCGTCGTTCGAGCGCATGACCTGCTGGGCCTGAACGAGGAAGGGCCCGTTCATGTAGGCGGCTTCGATGTTCAGGTTTGTGTAGGCATCGACCCCGGCAAGCGTGGCCGTGTCGAGCAATGCCTGACGGGTCAGGGCGAATTCGGGGACGGCGCGCACACGTGACGCCGCCCCGGTGTCAAGTTCGCGACGCTCAACTGCGACCGCAAAATGCAGAACTTCGCGGCGCTTCTCGATCGGGGCGAAGACGCCGCGGACTACGACGCTGTTGCCGTCGTCACGATTGGTCAGCTGCTCGTCCTCGATCGGGTTGGTGAAGTAGCCACCGGTGACCGACCAGTTCTTGCCCTCATAGGCAGCTGTCGCGCCAAGCAGGAAGTTGGGAGAAAGTTCTGATGGCAGTCCGCGCTCGATGAACTTCATATTGTTCGAGCTCATCATGTTCTCGCCGTTGAACGGCGCGATGAAGTTGCCGAACTTGAACTCCCAGTCCTTGATGCCGTCATAGGCAATCCAGGCATTGTAGATGCCGGGGCTGAGGCCGCCAACATCGCCATCGAGCTTGATGCGCCAGTCCTTCCCGAGATCGAGCGTAGCGTCCAGACGCAGGCGACGAATATCGGTGTCATCCTGGAACTGGATGAGATCGCTTTCGATTGAGACGGTATCGACGTGGAGCCTGCCACCGAGATTCAGCTCTAGGTCTCCCGACTCAAGGGAGAAACCATCGGAGTCGAAATCGGTGTCGACTTCATTGTCTTGTGCATGCGCCATGCCGGCTGCGCCGATCGCGAAACCAACGCTGGCGACCAGCGCCTTTGCCCACGTGCCCGTCATTGTACTCTCCACCTACGTGATAAGCCATTTGGCGACGAAGTCGCCAAGTCCAAAAGATTGCATGTTTTCGTTGAAGTCATGTTGCGCCCCGGGCAGCACCTGCAGTTCGATCCTGCGTTGCATGCCACGGATGTCGGCCGCCGCACCCATCGCCGCGTGCCAGCGCTGCGCACGTTCAAGGCGCGTGCGGCCCTGCGTCTCTTCGACGATCCTCTGGCGATTGAGCGAGCTGTCCCGCCGTGTGTCGCCGCCGCCAACCAGCACCATTGTCGGCGTCGCCAGAAGCCGGGCAAGCTCGGGCTGGCGGCCTTCACTCGCGTTGCTCGCAGCGACGCCGTAAGGAAACTCGAGCGCTTCGTCCGGCATTGAATACCAGCCCGGCGCAGCAAGCGCGAGACGGGCGACCGGCAGCGAACCGAGCAGAACCTGCCGCATGGCAAACTGCGCACCGCCGGAATAGCCAAACAAACGAATGGGCCCCGTCTGCAGGCCGCTGGTCTGACAGAAATGTTCGATCGTCAGTTCGAAGGCCTTGATCGGACTATCGCCGTTCGGCCCGCGCTCTGCGCGTTGATATCGCGGCATACGAGACTTGCTGAAGAGCGGCGCAAGCACAACAAAGCCTGCGGTTTCAGCCAGCGCGGAGAAGCGCACAGCATGCTGCAAAGCGAGGCGCTCGATCCCGTGCACCGTGACCATCAGCTGCGATGTCGACGATGCATTGCGCGGTACGTAGGCGAAATAGTCGAGTTCGCCTGCGCCGGCGCGATGGGCTGCGAGTCCTGAGGCGCACTGGAGTGACCCCGATCCACGCAAGGCCAGCTTCTCAGCGCTGCGCAGCATGTTTCTTCACCGGCTGTGCGATCGCCGGGGCGAACAGGTGGGCGGCAATTGCCTGCGGGTCAGCGTCGTCGTCGAAAATCACCGGCGTGTTGCAGTGGGAAGAAAACTCGCGCACCGCGAGCGGCGAGGTTACGAGCAATCCGGATACCGCCGACACGTCAAGCCCCCACCTGCCGAGCAGCTCCACGCCCGCCATGGTTCCAAGCGGATCCGAACCGGCGAACAGGAGGGATCCGATGCGCGCGCGCAGGTTGGATGACTGCAGCAGCTGCGACGTCTCGCGCTGAAGAATTCCGTCTGCCAGCTCGGCCACGATGATGTCAGCGCGCGGCGAGACAGCAGCACACAGGCGTCCGATTGCGGCGTCGAGCGCAGGAACTTCCATGCCCGCTGTTGACGCGAGCCCGACATTGCCGAAGTCCATCGCCTCGATGGCGCCTGCATCCAGGTACTTCCACAGATCGCCACCGGATCCAGTTCCGGTGAGCTTCAGTGCGGCGACGTTCAATCCGCATTTGCGCAGGGTACGGATGACATTTGCGCAGAGCGTGGTCTTGCCTGCATTCATGCTGGCCCCCGCGACGACAACCATATGCGGCGGGCTGCTCGCGCTCATTGGCGCGCCCACGCCCGGCCAGCCCCACCGTGACAGGTTCAGCACGGCGCCGTTCGCATCGCGGAGGATTCCGAGCGGCTGGATGACCGTGGGCGGCTTCATGTCCACATGACGTGTGACCGCCATGGAAGCGATGCCGCCAGCCGCCACGAGGTGGCAGGAATCGAGTGTGGGTGGAACAAGCGCCTCGTATTGGTCGGTCGCATACCGGTTTCCGAAGGCAAGGATGACGGTATCGTCGACATTCAGTTGGGCGCGGCGGCCGGTCACAAGCTCGATATGGCGATGCTGGCCGAGCCTGGTCACACGGGCAAGGCAGAGGTCTCCCGGCGAGGGCCTGGCATTGCTGTCGAGGCTGGCGGCCACACCGAGATCTGCAATGCGCGTTGCGAACGAACGGTGCGCGCTGTCGATCTGGGACGAAAGCCCCACCGCTGACGACATGAATGAACTCCCACGCTTAACACATCACCTGGCCCGGGCCGGCTTACGCCAGGCAGCGCGCACCAAGTCTTAGCCTTCACCACACAACGGTCTACACTGCGCATTTATTCGCGGACTGACAGTAAAAGATGGAATTTCTCATTCGTCTTCTTGCCATACACACATCGCAATCTCGTAAATCAGCCGAGAATTGTCTTGTTTATGTCGCGCCCGGTACAAAACCCCGTGTGATTTCCATCTTTGCGCGCAGGACCTGGTCGGGTCGATACCCCTGCTGCGAGAGCTGAAAAATACGAAATGGGGCCCGCCTGCAGACAAGACTGCAAGCCGCAACAAGACAGACTTATGCTTAACTCGTGCTGACTGGGGTTCGGGCCAAAGCAGGCTGAGATCGCTCACCCAATTCGGGCTTTTCCGCCTCGGTATGAGCTGTTGTCAACCACAGAGGGGCGTCAGGCTCTTGGAACAATACGGCCCAGAACCTGAAACGACGCGGCGACGTCGATCGGCTTTGCGAGATAGTCCGTCATGCCGACCTCCAGATATCGATCACGATCGCCCACAAGCGCGTTGGCAGTGAGGGCGATGATCGGGACTCCTCCCGCCCGTCCGCCAAGCTCACGTATCCGTTGCGTGGCGGTTGGCCCGTCCATGACCGGCATCATCACGCCCATAAGGATGACATCAAACGTGTCGCTCGCAGCCATGGCGACCGCGTCGCGACCATCAGCTACAATTTTCAGCTGGTGCCCGCCCGCCTCCAGCAGTGCGGAGAGAATCTGTTGCATGGCGGGATTGTCCTCCGCGATCAGGATACGGAGACCCTCGACCGGAGCCGTTCGCGGTTCACTTTGCGTGATAACAGGCAACGGCGCGACGGGGGCGTCGACACTGAACTGAAATGTGCTTCCCACGCCAGGCTCGCTGACGACGCCGATTTTGCCTCCCATCATGCCGACAAGCTGCTTCGAAATAGCAAGGCCAAGTCCCGAGCCGCCGTGCCGGCGCGTCGACGACGAGTCACCCTGAAAGAACTGGTCGAAAACCTTGTCGACGATCTGGGGGGCAATGCCCTCGCCCGTATCCACCACGGCAAAATGCGCTGTCTTCCCTTCCGCATCGTAGCTGACAGTGACACTCACTTGGCCACCGCACCGCCAACCGCGACTGTGTCCATTCTTTCAGAATATGGGCCTCCAGTCTTGCCGCCGATCAAGACTCACATCGGCACAATGGGCTCCTGGCGCAACGGCGTCTGCCTTGTGATCCCCCATGTGGGGATGATGCGAGGTCGGGCAATGCTGCCAGAGCCTGCGCTCGAGACCCCTTGGATCGGAGATGGCCCGGTATCTCCGAGAACGCCGCTCGCGAGTTGCTGGCTTTGATGGGGGAGCTTGGTTGTGACGGTGTTCGGGCATCAAGGGCGAGACTCGTTATCGCCTCATTTCGAGCTTCAGCGCTTCGGCGATCGACTGCCAGGGGACATATTTGTAGTTCTGATTTTCTACCGGCAGCACGTTGCGGCCATCCTGCGCAATCATCGCGCCAAACTCGAATCCCGGGCCTAGATTGCGACTGGAGACTTCGAGACCGTCTGTCTCGGAAATCCCGTCGATGCCGCGGATCGGGTCTGCCGCCACGGCGAAGGAGCCGAGATACGCCTGCGCGCCTTCGCGGCGATAGACTGCGTAGGTGTCGTTGCCCTGGCTGGACACGACGAGATAGCCGCGCCCATTCCCAAGATCGTAGAGGCCGACGCCTTCAAGGTCGTCCTTGATTGCCGGACTGTCGACGACCTTCTGCACCGATCTCATCTCCTTGCCCCCGTCGGGCCTTGCGCTGAGACTCCAGATGCCGACATCTTCCTCGTCGACGATAAGCTGGCCTGTCGCATCATCGGCAACACAGCCTTCTGTCTGGCTTTCAAAGGCGAACTCGCGAACAAAGTTGGCGCGCACACGGCCGTTTCCGGCGTCAACGAGCTCCCACTGCCGCATGCGCGTGTCGTCGCCGTTCACGAAGGCGAACGTCTTGCCACCCTTATCGCGATACATGCAAAGGCCGTACGGGTCCTCAAGCTCGGTCTGTTGCGGACCGTCAGCGACGTCGATCAGCTGGCGCGACACCGTGTCGAGACGATAGATTGCGATAGTCCTGTCGGTCCGGTTGCTGGCTGTGACGAGGACAACGCTCTTGCCGCCAAGCTGGAAACCTTCGCGAAGGTCGACATTGTTCATCTTGCCGTCGCGAAGCCCCTGAACGACCTTGCCCTGCATGTCGTAGACGAAAAGGCCGCCCTTCTTGTCGGTTGCGACGACGAGGCTCTGCCCGGGATTTGCGGGATTTGCCCAGATTGCAGGATCGTCCGCCGCGTCGCCGAAGCTCGGGACCGCGACGGTCTCAACCGTGGCAGTGACCGTCGGAACAGATGGATCGCTGACGACGCGTGGATCGCTTGGTTCACCGGCGAAAATCTTGAGGCCCGCGGCGATGTCGGAAAACGAAAGCGCCTTGAAGTTTGAACCATCTTCATCGGCGACCAGCAGAACACCGTTTGGGAAATCCTGCACGGCATGGCTCAGCCCGTAGAGCGGCCCGGGTTCGTCAATAGCCTCACCGCCTGCTGTCGCTGAGACCGTGACGGAACCGATATAGGCGTCGTTCCTGTCGCGATCGTAGAGGTTCAGTCGACCTGCCGATGCATCGGACGCGATTAGCCAGCGAGCGCCGTCGCCCCCGTCGTGCAGGGCAAGTCCGCCGACCTCTTCCCTGATCTTGCCGAAGCGCGGGCTGTCCACGAGATCCGGCGCAGCGAAGGCTTCGGGATTGGCATTGAAGCGCCAGATCCCAACAGTTTCCTCGGAGACGTATACCTTCGCTGAAATGTCATCGACGACACACTGCTTGATCGTCGACATCACGTTGAGCCTTCGCACCTGGCGCGCGTCCAGCCGGCCCGATGCATCTGTGTAGATAAGTTGCTGGTCGATCTCACCGCCGTCGCCAATCACGAACGCGTAGAGAGCGCCGTCAAGATTGCTGCTGAAGAGGCAGACATTCTCTGCCGCAAACCCCAGGGGCACGGCACGCGCGCCGACTTCGGTCAGCTCTTCGCCCTGGAGCTGGAACAGCCGTAACGCGTTCTGGGTGATATCGACAGCCGCGACGATCGTGGCCGAGGATCCGCCCATGTCGTAGCCATAGGCGATATCGACGCCTGCGACCTCTCCTGCGGGTGTTGAACTCAAGCGCGTGCCGGTTGCATCGTAGACCTCAAGCCCGCCAAGGGCCGTGGCCCCGACAATTCTCAGTGCGTCACCTGCAAGGACAATTGCGCCGGCCGATACCGTTCCGGTTGCGCTTGCCACGGTCTGTGCCTTTGCGACGACCTGGGTCACAACCTGCCCCGGCCCCCGCTCCGTTGCCGGGTTGCATGCTGCAATCGCCAGAAGTGCAACCAAGGCGCCCTTGCGCATGGCCGCCATTGCTCTGGAAGTCCTGTTCATGTGCAGCTCTGTTGCAATGCCAATTGTCTTCTCTGTTTGCGGCCAGCTGACGACGAAACGCCCGATTCCGCTATCAGGAGGCTGTCAGACAGCTACGCAACAGCTTGATGACAAGCATGTAACAGCTGCTTGTCCTGCCCTGTCGCAGTCCTGATACCAGGCAGTTACAGACCACTGCCGGAGCCCGTGGCCCGGGGCATTCAGACGGAAACGGATCCTGATGCCAGGCAGCCCCTGCGGACGGCGCGGGTTGCCGCCTCAGATCTCTGCGACGAGACTGTAGCGAGACGGGTCATGACCTGCCCGTGCCGGCAGCCGGCTCAGACATATGCGCCGTCAATCAGCCGTCGATCCGCTCGACGATGATGGCGGGCGCCATGCCGCCCGCGGCGCACATCGTGACGAGGCCGTAGCGGCCGCCGGTGCGCTCGAGCTCATCAAGTACCGTGCCGATCAGCATCGCGCCCGTCGCACCGATCGGGTGACCCAGCGCGATTGCGCCGCCATTCACATTGACCTTGGCGCGGTCGATGCCGAGGTCGCGGATGAATTTTTCCGGCACGATCGCGAAGGCCTCGTTGATCTCCCAGAGATCGATGTCGTCCTTGGTGAGGCCAGCTTTCTCAAGAACTTTCTTCGCGGCGGGGACGGGAGCATTCAGCATCAGCGTGGGATCATCGCCAACGTTGGCCATGGCAACGACACGTCCGCGCGCCTTCAACCCATGCTTTTCGGCATAGTCGCGTGAGGCGAGCAGCACTGCTGCTGCGCCATCGACCACGCCGGACGAGTTTCCCGCATGGTGGACGTGTTCGATCTGCAGGTCGGGATAGCGGCGGTTGATCTGATTGCGGAAAGTCGCGCCGGTTTCATTGTAGGGCATGTCGGCCAGCGCCTGGAAGGCGGGCTTCAGCTTGGCGAGACCATCGGCGGTCGTTTCCGGGCGCGGATACTCATCATGCGCAAGCACGACCCTGCCCGCGCCGTCCTTCACGGGGATGATGGACTTGCTGAACCTGCCTTCGGCGATGGCCTGCGCTGCGCGCCTCTGGCTTTCGAGCGCGAAAGCGTCAAGGTCGGCGCGGGACACGCCTTCCATGCTCGCAATGGCGTCGCCGCACACGCCCTGGTGCGATTGCGGATGCTGCATGTCGAGGCTTGCATTGTGTGCGCCCATCAGGCCCGGCGGGAAGCCGGCCGCCGCCTCGTCGGCCGCCATCGTCGCGGTGAGACTCATCATTTCCGTGCCGCCGGCAATGACGAGATCTTCCATGCCGCTCATGATCTGGGCGGCGGCGAGATTGACAGCGGTGATGCCGCCACCGCAGAAGCGATCAAGCGTCATGCCGCTGGCCTTCACGTCGAAGCCGGCATCGAGCGCCGCCATGCGTCCCAGATCGCCGCCCTGCTTGCCCTTCTGCGAGGAGGTCGACCAGATCACGTCGTCGACGTCTGCGGTGTTGAGGTTGTTGCGCTCCGCGATCGCCGCCAGAACGGTCGCCGCCAGACGCTGCGGGTGCAGCGGCGCCAATGCTCCCTTGCCAGCCTTGCCCAGGCCGCGCGGCGTACGAACGGCGTCGATAATGAGGGCTTCGGACATGGTAGCTCCTGCTGCAGGTTCATGGACGCAGACGAGATTGGACACGCCGATGCACTTTTGCCAACCGGCAGGCAGGCAGATGAAAACGGACATGCTGTCGCTTGTCGTGGCGGAAACTGGCGCAAGGCGTGTGAATTTCCTACGGTTGCGGCAAGCTGTGCGGATTGGCGCGCATGCGACGATGGAGACCAGCGCTAGATGACGGCAAACCCTGCGCAAGCCATTCCTGTCATCGCCGCGGTCGGAGAGCATATCGACAGGCCAAAACGCCCGGAAGAAGCGCGTGAGCCGGTCGATCTGATGGTCGAGGCGCTTAAGGCGTGCGAGACGGACGCTGGCGTGCGCGTGCTCGGCGGGGTTGGGTTGCTGAGTCTGATCGGGCTTGTCAGCTGGCCCTACAAGGATCCGGTACAGCTGCTTGCACAGAAGCTGGGCATTGCCCCGGCCGAGGCGGTCAACGCCAGTATGGGCGGCGAGACGCCAGTAAGGCTGGTTCACGAGGCGGCCAAGCGTATCGCCCTGGGGGAGGACGTGGTCGCGGCAGTCGTAGGCGGCGAAGCCAGCCATGCGCGCGGGCAGGCCGAGAAGTCAGGCGTTGCGCCGCCATGGACGCCTGCTGCGGCAAAGGACGAGACAGTGCGCTTTCCCTCGAGCCGCTTCGCGATGAGTCCCATCGCAAAGCAGCTCGGCGTGATGAACCCTGCGCAGGTCTATCCCTTCTACGAAGTCGCAGCACAGGCCGCCTGGGGACAGACGCCAGCCGAGGGGATGCGGGAATCTGCCGAACTCTGGGCGCGCTATGCTGCCGTGGCGGCGGGTAATCCTTATGCGTGGATACGCTCTGCGCCCGATGCAGACGCGATCGGGACAATCAGCGCCGACAACCGTCTGATCAACTGGCCCTACCCCAAACTGATGGTCGCAAACCCGGCCGTGAACCAGTCTGCGGCGGTGATCGTCATGAGCCTTGCGCGGGCGCGCGAGATGGGAATTGCGGAAGAGAAGCTGATCCACATCTGGGGTGGCGCAAACGCCATCGAGCCGGAGGACTACCTCCATCGCGACCGCTATGATCACTCGACGGCGCAATCGGCGGTGCTGGACACGTCTGTCGTCATAGCCGGGGGAGACGCGAGGCGCTTTCGGCATCTGGAGCTGTACAGCTGTTTTCCTGTCGTTCCGAAGATGGCGCTCAGGACGCTGGGGCTTGATCCGGCGCTGCATCCGCCGACTGTTGCTGGCGGGCTGACCTTCTTCGGTGGACCTTTGAACAACTACATGAGCCACGCCATTGCCGCGATGGTTCGGGCATTGCGCGCCCATGCGGGCGAGCTTGGCCTGCTGTACGGACAGGGCGGCTATGTCAACAAGCACCACGCGCTTGTGCTGAGCACGGCGGCGCCGCCCGCGCCGATGGCGACGGACTATTCCGCGCAGGGCATTGCAGATGCTGCACGAGGGCCGACGCCGCCCTTGCGCGAGGGCTATGTCGGTACGGGGGTGATCGAGACCTACACAGTGCGCTATGCGCGCGATGGCGCTCCGTTCGACGCAATCATCATCGCCCGCACGCCGGATGGCGGCCGCGTGATGGCAAGTGCGCCGGCGACCGACACGGAAACGATCGGCCAGCTCACGTCGATGCAAAGGACCGCCGTTGGGGTTCGCGGCGCGGTTGTAAGCGGCCCCGCGGGCGCGCCGGTCTGGACGCTCGCCAAGGTCACAACGTGACGCGGACGCACGTCAACATGGCCCCATCCGGGAACATGGCCGAATCCGGGACAGTTGCGCCCACCGGTCACCCCGCCGTTAGCCCCGCCAGCATTACGATTAACGCAGACAGGGTTGTTGGCCTCGTCCTTGCGGTGCAGGATCGGAACGCTACGAGCATCGTTCGCACGTGGCACGTCTGGAGCTCTCGGTATGCGCCTCGTTCTCGCCCGCTTCGCCGCCGCCGCCATGCTGGCGGCCCCCGCTGTTGCAGATCCGGTCGTCAAGGCTTCGATGCCTGCGATTCGTGCCAGTATTGCTGATGGCGACGTGCTGGTAAGGCTTGATCAGGGCGTTCCGGGATCGGCCCGCGGCCTATCACCCCGCGCAATCTTGATGGCTGGGTATGATGCTTCCGGCAAGATGATTGCCGAGACGACAACGCCGGTGTCGCGCCGGATGACCTATGCCAGAACGCAACTGACGCCAGCTCTCGCAGGCGCCAGCACGATCATCGTTTCGGTTCGCTAGAAGCGCTCAACCGAATTCCCAGGCGAGGCGGGCGCCGATCACGGTGCTCGATATTCCAGCTTCGCGTACGTCCTGCACGCCGACTTCCAGCACCAGGGCTTCGGCCAGCGCGCGGCCGACAGACACTTCAAGCTTGCCGACATCGAGGTCGCCCGCTGCTGCGTTCTCGTGCCAGCCCGATGCGATCGCATTGACGAACCAGTCACCAAGACCGAGTGTGCCGCCGGCCGTGTAGAAGTCGCGATTGGCGCCATCGACGCCATCTGCATTGCGCGAGGCGACGACCTCAGCCATCAGCGACAGGTCGACACCGCTGTCTTCCGGCCAGCCATAGCTGACGCCGAGCACGGTTGCAGTTTCGTCAGCCTCGCCCGGCGTGTCGGTTGCGAGCTGGCGGTGGCCAAGGCTGTAACCGATACCGTTTGCCAGCACGCCATCGAGGCTGACGGCGACCGACTTAAACTCTTTCGTGTTGGCGAGGCCGCCAGCGGCGAGGTCCAGTTCTTCGCGCAAGCCGCCCAACGAGCCAGACAGGAAGGTGCGGTCGGCCGCGAACAGGGCGGCAGACAGCACATGCTCGCCATCGAGGTTCATAAGCGACGTCAACGAAATGTCGCCGCCGATTCCGATCGCCTCGGTGATCTGGTAGGCTTCGCCGGCCTCGACGCCGTAGAGGCCCGGCGCGACATCAGCCGCGCTACCGAAGGCAGGATTGATCTTGCCGCCATAGACCGTGAAGGACTCGCCGGCATACTGAAGCGACAGCGTTTCGATGAACGCGTCCTCCCCCTCGAAGGCTTCGTCACCAACCGGATCGACGACGGGCTCGAGGACAGCATCCATCTGGAGCGTCCAGCCTTCGGAGAGGCGGACTGCAAGGCCATAGTTGATCGTGGCTGCGAGCACATCCTCGCCGGATTCCGCGTGATCCAGCGTCAGCTCGATGACACCTTGCTGGCTGACATTCGCAGTCTCGCCCTCCTGAGCATGAACGGCAGGAGCCGAAGCAATCGCCGCCAGCATTGCGAGGAGCATGAAGGTCTGGTTGGGGGCTATGAGGTGCATGACACTTCCACAAGCTTCAAGGAGCAATGGAAGGACGCTAGCAGAGCAAACCTAATTTCCCGGCCGATCCTGTTAGGGTAAATGGACGGGCAAGCTTAACGGTTGCGAAGCCGTGGTTGCCGGACTGCAAACGTGGCGGCTAGGCCGCCTTCAGCCTGTCGAGGAACTCGCGCGCGAAGGCGTTGAGGCGCACGGACAGATCCTCAACCGAACGGGCGCTGTCCTGAACGGAAGATGTTGCTGCGCGCGCCTGGGCTGTAACGCTGCTCATTGCAGCGACGCTGTCGCGCGCCTCATCCGACAGACCGGCGGCCGAACTGGCGTTCTCGGCGATGCTGTTGGTGGCGGCGCTCTGCTCTTCCGCAGCAGCTGCAACCGCGGCGCTGAACTGCTTCATCTGGTCGATCAGGGTCACAACCTCGCGCACTTGTTCGGTTGAGCGTGCGCTGATGCTCTGGATATCGCCAATGCGGCGCGAAACGTCCTCGGTTGCGCGCGAGGTCTGGCTTGCCAGCGCCTTCACTTCCGCAGCAACGACGGCAAAACCGCGGCCCATCTCGCCGGCGCGCGCGGCCTCGATTGTGGCGTTCAGGGCGAGCAGATTGGTCTGCTCCGCCACGCTGCCGATGACGGCCACGATTTCATCGATGTTGCGAGCCGCATCTGCCAGTTCCTTCGCGGTAACGCCAGCGGCGGCGCCCTGTGTGACGGCCTGCTCGGCCGAGCGTGCGGATTCGGACATGCGCGTAGCGATTTCCTGGATCGAGGCGCTCAGCTCAGTCGTGGCGGCAGCGATGGTCTGGACGTTCGAGTTGGCGCCGTCGGTCGCGTCTGTCGCCTTCGAGGCGCTGCGGTTGGCCTCCTCGCAGACGTGCTCGAGTGAAGTGGCATCCTTCATCAGGCGGCCCGAAGATTCGCGCAGAGTGGACAAGGTGGACGCCAACTCGTCTGCAAAGCCAGAAGCGAGTGCTTCGACGCGGCGGCTGCGCTCGGCGCGCTCCTGGTCCTGGGTGCGCTGGGTCGCTTCCAGAGCCACGCGATTGATTGCATTTTCCCTGAACTTGGTGAGAGCGGCAGCCATGCGGCCGATTTCGTCCTCGCGGTCGCTGTGAGGCGCCCGCACGCTGGTGTCCCCCGCGGCGAGCCTGTCCATCGCGCTGGTGAGATCAACAATGGGGCCAACCACCCGGCTGCGGGCTCCGCGCATGATGGCGACGACGGCGGCGATCGCAAGAAGCGACGCGATCAGGATGGCGATCTGGGAAATCTGACCGATCACGGTGGCGGCAGCGACAGTGGAATCTGATACTGCCGAAATCTCGTCCGACGCCTGCTCCATCGCTCCCTCAAGCGCGCGGAAATCGTCGAAGAACCCCGGCAGCATTGCGAGGGCGGCCGGCTCGTCGATTGCCGCAGTTTCAACCAGCTTCGTCGCTGTCGCGATGTAGTCCTCCAGCGCCGGCGCAACGGCGGCGATTACGGGTCCCAGCTCGCCGTTCCCCGTGAGTTCGACGTTGACGGCAAGCAGGCTGCGGAAGTTCTCAACGTGGTCATTCAGGTCGGTCCGCACCTCGGCGATGGAAAGTCCGTAGGCGGGATTGTTGGCCGCGAGCGAGGCGAGCACGTCGCTGCGCAACGCATCGTGCATCATGTCGCCTTCGAGGTGGTTGCGCAGGACCTTGCTGACGTGGCTCGTCGCCGCGAGCTCCCCGCTCAGGATCCATGCAGCGCCGCCGCCGACGAGCCCCGCCAGGATGGTGCTGCCGAGAACAACTCCGCCAGCCTTGGCAGTAAGCGAATTGATCGAGCGCTGACGCACGTGGGTCCCCCAGGGATCGGAAGGTTACAAGGTCTGAATACGCAATAACCTATCGGCCAAAAGGGTTAATGCTTGCTGTATGCATGTTAACTTACGGCGCTCTGCAAATCCCGTGTTATCCAGCCGGCATGATCGACGCTTCAACCGACAGCCGCTCGGGTCAGGCCCTCTACTTCGCCGGGATTGCGCTCAGCGTGCCCACGCTGATCAGCCTGATCCACCGGCAATGGGCGCTGCCTGTGGCGCCTGACATCTCGTATTTCATTACAGTCTATCGCACCCTGGCCGATGGCGTCGCCGCGGTCATTCACGCCCCCCTGCGCAGCTTCACTGTACCTCCACCACCGCTGATCGATCTCCACATCCTGTCATTCGCGGGAATGGGGATGATGACGCGCGCGCTGGAAGCTCCGGGCGAGAAGAAAGACGCGTGGCATGGGGCAATCTGGGGCGTGACATCGTTCGTGTTCGGATATCTTCTCGTTGGCATACTCGTGATTGGGGCCTGCCTCGCAGCGCTCATCGCCAGCCCGGTCAAGGCATTCCGGAGCGATCGTTGGATCGAGACAACACCGATACTGGAAGGTCCGCGAGGCCGGCTGCGCCGTGAGCGCGCTTATCGTCTGGAACGCGATCTTGCGCGCATCACCGCAATCACGCTCACGCTTGTCGGATCATATTTCGCGCTGAATGCTCTGCTCATCGGGCGTTGATTCAAGGTGACGATACGGCTTCGCTGCAAGCCCGCCATGCTGCGCCGCCAGAATACGCTTGCCAAGCCACAGCGCCGCCCCATTTCGACAGTGACCCACCCCAACGACCGCTGCTCTCTTTCGCCGGACGACAATGACCCAGAAAAGGTCAACCGACATGACACGCCTTGTCCCCGCCCTGCTGGCCATGTCTGCGCTGGCTGGATGTGCGACTGCTCCGACGGCGATGGCCCAGCCGCCGATGCCGATGCCCCCAGGGATGCCCGCCATGAGTTCGATCCAGCCAGAGACAACGATAACGCTGATGGGCCGCGGCTCGATCGAGCAGTCGCCTGATGTTGTGATGATCAATGTCGGCGTTCAGGTCGAAGCCAGGACAGCGGCCGAAGCCATGGCGCAGCAGGCAGCGAATATGAATGGCGTGTTCGCCGCGGTGAAAGCCGCAGGCATCGTCGATCGCGACATGCAGACCGGCAACATGTCGCTCAACCCGGTCTACGAGTATCCGAACAATGCACGGCCGCGCCTAACCGGCTATCAGGCGTCGAACTCAATCACGGTCAAGGTCCGCAAGCTCGACACGCTGGGCAAGACGCTTGACGCCGTGGTGAAGGGCGGCGGTAACACGATCAATGGCATCTCGTTCTTGGTCGACCAGCCGGACAAGTTCCAGAACGAAGCACGCGTCGAAGCAATCAAGGACGCCGCGGCGAAGGCGGAGCTCTATGCAAAGGCCGTCGGCTACAAGGTTAAGCGGATTGTCACCATCAGCGAGCAGGAGTTTTATCCGCAGCCGCCGATGCCGGTGACAATGCGCATGCAGGACATGGCTGCTGAAGCGACGCCGATTGCCGCAGGCGAGGTGTCGCTTGTGCAGACGGTCAATGTGGTGTTCGAACTGACGAAGTAGACGGTCTCTTGGCCAGAACGAAAAACGCCGCCCGTCCATAGCGGGCGGCGTTTCTGCTTTCTGGGGAGGAAGCCTCGAAGATTTCTCTCAGGCGATGCCGGTCACGACCTCGTTGCGATCATTCAGGCGCACGACGCTTGGCGCACATTGCTTCGCTTCGGTCTCGTTCACCTGGGCGAACGCGGCAACTATCACGCGGTCCCCGGTCTGGAAGTCGCGGGCGGCGGCGCCGTTGATTCCGATCGTCCTTGAACCGCGCGGCGCCTCGATCGCGTAACTCGAGATGCGCGCGCCGTTCGTGATGTTCCAGATATCGACCCGCTCGTGCGGCAGGATGTTGGCCGCATCCAGCAGATCGATGTCGATTGAGCACGAGCCTTCATAGTGCAGGTCGCACTGGGTGACGGCAGCGCGGTGCAGCTTGCCCTTCATCATGGTCAGCAACATCAGATCCTTCGTGCGCCCGCTCCTCGTCCCCGAACGAATCGGAAGATCGGGCCGGGTCGTCGCGCGTTGCATTTGCGGTTGGGGAAAATCCCGGGCCGAAAGGGGTGCGCTGCCTTCAACTGGCTCGCTCCGGGGCTTGGCCCACGCGCCAGCTTGGTTAAGGTGCGAATGGCCCAGACAGGGTCCGGCTTAGTTCGCAATGCGCAACCGATCCATACGGTCGCCGAGGAGCCCTCAACATGGCCCATGAGTTCCGCTACGTCCGGTCCGGCGAGCAGTCCATTCGCGTAGCTGTGATCGGCTCAGGTCCCCTTGTGCTTATGGTGCATGGCTGGCCGGAGAGCTGGTATTCCTGGCGCCACCAGATGGGACCGATCGCGGACGCCGGCTATACGGCCGCAGCCATCGACGTGCGCGGTTATGGCGGCTCGTCGAAGCCACACGCGGTCGAAGCCTACGACATGCAATCCATCATCGCGGACAATCAGGCCGTGGCCGATGCGTTGGGCGGCGGGAAGGCGATACTGGTGGGGCATGACTGGGGCGCGCCAATCGTGTGGAACACCGCGTGGGCCGACGCCGAGCGCTTCACTGCCGTCTGCGGTATGTCGATCCCTCACATGGGTCACGGCTCTGCGCCGATGATTGATGTCGCCCGGAAGATGTTCACGGAGAACGGGCTGTTCTTCTACATGGTGTACTTTCAGGACGAAGGCGTCGCCGAGGCCGAATTCGAGGCGGACGTACGCGATACGATCCGCCGGATCTATTTCGCGTGGTCGGGTGACGCGCCTGATGGCGGCTGGCCAATCGGCAAGAAGCACGGTGAAGCATTCCTGCAGGGCATGACCAATCCCGAAAAATTCCCCGCCTGGCTGAAGGATGGGGACATCGACTACCTGGTGAAGGAGTTCGAGGAATCGGGGTTTCGGGGACCTCTGAACCGCTATCGCAATTTCCATCGCGACTTCGCCGTATCATCGCGCCGCGCGGGTACGAAAATCTCCCAGCCTGCCTTGTTCATGGCGGGCGAAAGGGACATGGGCATCCGCATGTTCGGGCGGGACATCGAACCGCGCATGCGCGCTCACTTCGACGATCTGCGCGGTTTCCACATGATCCCAGGCGCGGGCCATTGGAACCAGCAGGAGAAGCCTTCCGAGACGAACCGGCTGCTGCTGGACTGGCTGAAGTCACTGTGACAGCCACGGCGTCCGGGTCCACGCCAGTTGCTAACGAGAGGTATCTGCGAGCGGCGGAAACTCCCGCACCGGTGTAGAATGGACCTTAACCCTGATTTGCTACCCAACGGCATCGTCCGAGGGGCAAGACAGCCATGTCCAGTCGCAGAACACATCCAACCTTCCTGCTTGCGGATTCCGATACGCATGCACGTACCTTGCTCGCCGAGGTTCTGCGAGCGGCGGGTTACTTCATGATCGACACCGTACGGGACGGCAATGAACTGCTCGAACGGACCGCCGACACTCTTCCGCAGGTCGTGATTACAGCATCGCGCATTCCTGGCCTGTCAGGCCTGGAATACACGCGAGCGATCCGGTCCGGCTTTAAGGATGTGCCGCGCCAGACCTCCATCATCGTCATGACGGATACGCCGACCAAGGCGTTTCTCGACGCAGCCAAGCAGAGCGGCGCTGATGAAATGCTGGTTCGTCCGTTTTCGTCGCAAGCTGTCCTGCTTCGCGTGAAGTCGGTGCTTGAGCGGCCCCGCGAATTCATCGATTGCGCCGTCTATGTTGGTCCCTGCCGGCGCCGGCGGATGGTCGAGCAGTATACTGGCCCCATGCGCCGCTTCGTCGACCCCATCGGTAATGAAACAGCAGCCTCGCCCTGGGAACATGAGGAAAACCGGGTCGCCGTGCGCGCCTGCGTCAAAAAGATCAGCGAGCTTTCCAGGGGACTCACGTCGAAGGATCGCCGCAAGCTGCGTGAAATCTTCTTTGCTGTTAAGGAAACCGAGAAGATGGCCGACGAAGTCAAGGACGAGATGATGGGCGAGGCCGCGCGTTCGCTTGGCCGCTATGTCATGGCGATCGGGGCAACCGGCACGCCGGACCCTGAGGTGCTGTCAACGCACATCGACGCCATGCATACGCTGGGTATGCTGTCAGGCGAACATCACAAAGAACGCGAGAATCTGATCACAGGCCTGAAGAAGGTCGTCGACAAGCGGCTTGGCCGCACGCAGGCCGCGTGACAGGCCAACTCAACTGAATGAGGCGGATCGTCGATCTCAGTGGGAACGCTGGCCGACTTTCAGAGCATGCTCGGGTTGAGCTGACCTGACTGGCGTGTGTCGCGGGCCACGAAGCGCAAGAAACAATCCGGGCGGCACAAGGCGGAGACGGCCAGAAAGAGGCCGGCTGCAGGTCATCACGCGGCTCGATCAGGAAACATGCCGCCGTGCGCAGCTGTTCCCTCGCTGAGCGACACTCCTTCCCCTCAGCACCCTCGACGTCCAGCTTGATGATCAGCGGCAGGCCGCCAGAGGGGTCTGGGCGGCCTCGGCTCGCTCGCCCATGCCATTCGCGTCCCAGCCAATCACCGCGTACCCGACCACCGGTTCGCTCTCGCGCGGTCTCAGCGTGATCGACTCACCGGGCCAGCGGAGCGTCACAGGACTGGGGATGCCAAGCTGGCGGCGGCTTCCGACTGATATTGTCAAGGAAATCCGAAAGGCGCGCGAGAGTCCCCGATGATGACGCAAGCTCGGCAGGATCGACATTCGAGCCGACGCAGGCTGGAAGGTATCGACAGCCCACCGGCCGGGCAGCTTGTTCGATTGAACTACCGCAACTGAACGAAGCAGGCGCCCGTTCTCTGACGCCCGGGTCAATGAACGGCTGGAAAGTGACAGGTTCGGCACCATCCCCAAGCTTGGCGCATCCGCGCCATTGACGCACGCCCCCGCCCAAGGGCAGATGACGCCAACGTCAGCGCCCGCCGGGAGGCGCGTGCTGCCGGCAAGGTCGATCGATCCCCGCGGGAGAGAGCTGTTCCCCATTCTTTCTGATTGAAGAGTGGTACAGCCGCCGAAGGCGCAACCGCCCAGGAAACGCTCAGGCAAAAGGGCCGCGGGAGTGACGACAACGCTGGAAAGCGCGGATTTGATTCCGCCGCCGACGGAGTAAGCGCCTCGCCATCCATGATTGGGTGGGGCCGTGAATCTCTCAGGCACATCCGACAGCGGGGGCGCAATCGCGGAAACGCGGTGCTGCGCAGCTGTTGGAGTGGTAATGACGGACGTCTCGAACACCCCCCTGAAAACGACCCCGCTGCACGGGCTGCACACGCGGCTCGGCGCGCGAATGGCCGAGTTCGGCGGCTATGACATGCCGATCCAGTATGCCGACGGCATCATGACCGAACACAACTGGACGCGGAGCCATGCCGGGCTGTTCGACGTCTCGCATATGGGGCCGAGCTTTCTGTCGCTGCCCCAGCTGGGCGGCGGCGATCAGGCTCACAGGAAGGTCGCCTCCATCATCGAACGGCTTGTCCCTTCCGACATCGCAGGCCTCGCTCCCGGCAAGGTGCAGCTTACCGTCCTGCTAGACGCGAATGGCGGGATCATCGACGACCTGATGATCGGCCGCCCGCCCCGCGATGATCAGCAGGGCATGCTCTACATCGTCGTGAACGCCGGAACGAAAGAGAACGATTTCTCACTGATCGCGAAAACTGCAGGCGCGGAAGCCGAACTCCACCGCGCAGACGATCGGGCGCTGATCGCCATTCAGGGGCCGGAAGCCGAAGCGGTGATCACCGGCATCCTGCCCGAGGCTGTGCCGCTTACCTTCATGACGTTCCACGAGATCAAGAATACCGCCTTCGGCAACGTCATCGCCACCCGCTGCGGCTACACCGGCGAAGATGGATTCGAGATCCTCGTTCCCGCCGAGCACGGCGAAGCCTTCGCCAACCGCCTGCTCGAAGACCCTCGCGTCAAGCCCATCGGCCTCGGCGCCCGTGACTCGCTTCGACTCGAAGGCGGCATGTGCCTCTATGGCCACGACATCGACATCTCCAAGACGCCCGTCGCCGCATCGCTGTCATGGATGGTCTCGAAGGCCCGGCGTGAGCGTGGCGACTTTCCCGGCGCCGACCGCATCTTGCGCGAACTGAAGGAAGGTGTGCCGTCCAGACGCGTCGGCATCAGGCCGCTGGGCCGCGCGCCGGCGCGCGAAGGCACGGAAATCCAGAACACGGACGGCGAGACAATCGGTGTCGTGACGTCGGGCGGCTTCGGCCCAACGGTGAACGGTCCAGTCGCGCAAGGCTATGTCGACACAACCTACACCAAGACCGGTACGCCGCTGAAACTGATCGTGCGCGGCAGGGCGCTTGAGGCGGAAGTCGCCGCGCTGCCGTTCGTGCCTGCGAAATACAAACGCTAGAGGGGATTTGAGATGACCACGTATTACACAAGCGAACACGAATGGATCAGCGTCGACGGCGACGTTGGCACAGTGGGCATCACGAAATTCGCTGCCGAGAAGCTCGGCGATGTCGTGTTCGTCGAACTGCCGGATGTAGGCAAGTCAGTGAAAAAGGAAGCGGACATGGCCGTGGTCGAGTCTGTGAAAGCCGCCTCGGACGTCTACGCTCCGGTAACCGGCGAAGTCACTGCAGCCAACGCCGCCATCGTGGACGAGCCCGCCAAGGTCAACGAGGACCCGGAAGGCGGCGGCTGGTTCGTCAAGATCAAGCTCGCCGACATGGGCCAGCTCACCGGCCTCATGGACAAGGCCGCCTACGAAGCTTTCTGCGCCAGCCAGTGAGAACAAAATGCACGCGCCCGCCCACTTCCGGATCGACGACACCGCCGAACTGGCCGCCTTCATCGAGGCGCGCCACTTTGCAACGCTTGTCGTGACCGGCGAAGCAGGCCCACTCGCAGCGCACGTACCGATGCTCCTGACCCGCGATGCGGTTGGCGCGCCATTCGCGCTCGAGGGCCATGTGGCGCGCAACAATCCGTTCGCAATGGCCGCCGGGCGCGGCGCGCCAGCGCTGGCCATCTTTACGGGCCCGGATGCCTACGTGACGCCGTCGCTCTACGTCTCGAAGCGCGAGCATGGCAAGGTCGTGCCGACCTGGAACTACATGGCTGTGCATGTGACTGGTTCGGTCGAGACTTTCGATGATCAACGCGCACTGCTCGATCAGGTCAGCCAGATCACGGACATGATGGAACAACCGACGGCTGCTCCATGGAAAGTCGCAGACGCGCCGGATGACTACATTGCGAAGATGCTGAACGCCATCATCGGCGTACGTCTCACAATTGCGACGATCGAAGGCATTGCCAAGCTTTCACAGAACCGGCCGGAAGGCGACCGCGCTGGCGTTCTCAACGGTTTCGCCCATTCACACGATCACGCCGCGCGGCAACTCGCGGCAGAGATGACGAAGAAGGTATTGTGATGCGCTACCTCCCCCTCACCGCAGTCGACCGCGCGGACATGCTGAAGGCCATCGGCGCGAAGTCGGTGGACGATTTCTATGGCGACGTACCAGCGGCCGCGCGGCTACAGGGTCCGGTGCCCGGGCTGCCTAGTCACCAGGGCGAGCTTGAGGTCGACCGCCACATGACGAGGCTGTCGAGGAAGAACCGTGCCGCGAGCGACGGACCGTTCTTCGTCGGCTGCGGCGCCTACAAGCACCACATTCCCGCAAGCGTGGATCACATCATCCAGCGCTCGGAATTCCTCACGACCTACACGCCCTACCAGCCCGAGATTGCGCAGGGCACGCTGCAGTCGATGTTCGAATTCCAGACGCAGGTCGCGGCGCTCACCGGCATGGAGGTGGCCAACGCCTCGATGTATGACGGCTCCACAGCCTGCGCCGAAGCCGCCGTGATGGCCTGCCGCGTGACGAAGCGTAACACCGTCATCATGTCCGGCGGCCTGCACCCGCACTACGCCGACACGACACGTACGCTTTGCGAAGCAGCCGGCATCAAGGTGATCCAGCTCGATCCCGCGATCGATGGCGAACTCGAACTCGGCAAGGTCGTGAACGATGAAGCGGCCTGTGTGATCGGCCAGTCGCCTAACGTCTTCGGCACGTTGACTGACCTGTCACCCGTCGCGGACGCCGCCCATGCCAAGGGCGCGCTTCTCGTGACTGTGTTCACCGAAGTCGTGTCGCTCGGCCTCGTGAAGACGCCCGGCGAAATGGGCGCCGACATCGCGGTTGGTGAAGGCCAGTCGATCGGCGTGCCGCTCGGCTTCGGCGGCCCTTATGTCGGCCTTTTCACCTGCAAGTCGAAATTCATGCGCCAGATGCCGGGCCGCCTGTGCGGCGAAACGGTCGACGCTGATGGCAAGCGCGGCTTCGTGCTGACGCTGTCCACGCGGGAGCAGCATATCCGGCGCGACAAGGCCACGTCCAACATCTGCACCAACAGCGGCCTCTGCATGCTCGCCTTCACCGCGCACATGACCTTGCTGGGCGACAAGGGACTGACGCAGCTCGCAACGCTGAACCATGAGGCGGCATGTGACCTGGCAGATGCCCTCGCGGCGGTGAAGGGCTTGAAGGTGCTGACGCCGCGCTACTTCAACGAGATCGCATTCTCGACGCCGAAGCCTGCTGACGACGTGCTCGCCGCCCTTGAGAAGCAGGACGTCATCGGCGGCGTGCGCGCCTCGCGGCTTTTCCCGGGAGCGGGAATGGACAATGTGATTATCGCAGCGGCGACGGAGTGCGTAACCGCTGAAGACATCCGGGCTTATGCCGCCGCTCTGGCGAAGGTGCTGTAATGACCATGAACTCTACCGGCCGCCCCACGTCCATCAGCCCTGTCGATGGCGCTGGAACGCTCACAACTGTCACGGGCTCCAAGGGCCTGCTGCAGGCTGAGGGACTGATCTTCGAGATCGGCTCCACCGACAAGACCGGCGTCGATCTCGCCATGCCCAAAGGCATCAAGAGCCGCCTCGGCGGGGTCACGCGCGGTGCGCCCACCGGCCTGCCGGGCCTTACTGAGCCTGAAGCTGTGCGCCACTACGTGCGGCTTTCACAACGGAACTACGCGATCGATCTTGGCCTCTTTCCGCTGGGCTCGTGCACGATGAAGCACAATCCGCGTCTCAACGAGAAAGTCGCCCGCCTGCCCGGCTTCGCCGACGTTCACCCGATGCAGCCGCAATCCACCGTGCAGGGTGCGCTTGAGGTGATCGAGGAGCTGGCGGACTGGCTGAGGAAGCTCACCAACATGCCAGCCGTCGCAATGAGCCCGAAAGCGGGCGCCCATGGCGAGCTCGCCGGCATGCTGGCCATCCGCGCCGCCCTGATCGCGCGCGGCGAAGGCGAGACGCGCAAGCGCGTGCTGGTGCCCGTCTCGGCGCACGGGACAAACCCCGCCACCGCCGTCCAATGCGGCTTCATCATCGACGAGATCAACGCCGCGCCCGATGGCCGTGTCGATCTTGAAGACCTGAAGTCCAAGCTGGTCGACTCATCCGACGTCGCCGGCATCATGCTGACCAACCCGAACACGTGCGGGCTGTTCGAGCGGGATATCAGGACGATCGCGGACCTGATCCACGCCGCGGGTGGATACTTCTATTGCGACGGCGCAAACTTCAACGCCATCGTCGGTCGGGTTCGTCCCGGCGATCTTGGCATCGACGCGATGCACATCAACCTGCACAAGACATTCTCAACACCACACGGCGGCGGCGGGCCGGGGTCGGGTCCGACGGTTCTCTCGGAGGCCCTCGCGCCGTATGCGCCCGTGCCCTTCATCGTGAAGACAGCTGAAGGCCTGCGCTTCGTCGAGCACCACTCGGAAGCGCCGGACTCGTTCGGCCGCATGTGCGCCTTCCACGGCCAGATGGGCATGTTCACCCGCGCCCTCGCCTACATTCTGAGCCACGGCGCCGATGGCCTGCGGCAGGTGGCGGAAGATGCGGTGCTCAACGCCAACTACATCCTTGCACGCCTCAAGCCGCTGATGTCGCCAGCGTTCGAAGGCTACTGCATGCACGAGGCACTGTTCTCGGACGGCTTCCTGAAGGACACAGGCGTCGAGACGATCGACATCGCCAAAGGGCTCATCGATGAGGGCTATCACCCGATGACGATGTATTTCCCGCTCGTCGTCCACGGCGCCATGCTGATCGAGCCGACCGAGACGGAGTCCAAAGCTGAGCTTGACCGTTTCTGTGACGCGCTTGCCTCCATCGCGCGCCGCGCGGTGCAAAAGGATCCGTCGCTTAAAACCGCACCGCATCTTGCCCCTGCCCGCCGCCTCGACGAGACGCGCGCCGCCCGCAGCCCACGCCTCAAATGGACACCGGAGGCTCCGACGCTGAAGGCCGCCGAGTAGGTCAGGCCAGCCAGTTCAATGTTCGTCCGTGGGGATCGACATCGGCCAGCGTGGCGTCGCTGCGCTGGCCATTCTTCCACCGCGTGACATGGAGTACGTAACGCGCCGAGCCATGGGGACCGCCAACAACGCTTTCCGGCTCGAAACTGACGCGAGCGAGTTGCTTCAATGAGGTGGTGCGCTCGCCTGCCGCCTCGATCGCCACGGCGATCGCTTCGCGGACCTCTGCGGGAGGATACTGCAGGAAGACAGAGTGATAAACCACAGTCGTCCCATCCGGCAGGTCGCCTGCCAACCGCTCCCTCACCCATTCAGCCGCATCGGCATTCTCGACACGTGTGCCCTCATGCTGCGCGAGCGCCAGTGCTGCATCGAGACGTTGCAGCCGCCCAGCCTGGTCCGGCCAGACATAGGCGCGCAGGCGCAGCTGATCGTGGCGGTCTGACGGGTCGAGCGGATTCTGGTCGCACGCGGCACGTGAGGCGATCGCGATATCCTTCCAGAGCGGCGCGGCCCCGGTGATCAGCGTCGGCATGAATGGCCCAGCCACACGCTCCCTGCCCCAGGGTGAGTGCGCGTAAGCGAAATGATCCCAGTTCAGATTGAGTCCTGCGCTCGCCCCAATTTCGAGCATGTGAAACGGCTGCGGGGCGGTCTGTGCAAGCCACAGGAACCCACACGCGAGGCCGGTCGAGCGCGCGGTCTCGTTGGTCTGCGGGGGCGAACGCATGAAGTCGCGCACCCATGCTTCCTCGCGCCGAAGGAAGGCTTCCGCCAGGGGCCACACGGCGTCCATCGACCAGTCGGTGCGCGCATGGGGATAACCCGCCGCGAGCGCCGGATCGCGGGCCGTCAGCACGGCCGCGTGCAACGCGCCGGCCAGGCGAAGGGATACCGCCGCGGTACGCGGGCTACCTGGCCACGCGTCGGTCAGCTTTGCGACGATCCCGCCCGCAGCTATGTCGTCCGCCGCACGCGCCAGCAGGTCGCGGGTAAAGGGCGAGCCGAACTCGCCGCAGAAGCGCGACTGGAGCCGGAACTCCTCAAGCACAGAGGCCATGGCAGCTCCTAGGGCGTCACGACCACGCGTCCGATCACCTTGCCGGCTCGCAGATCGTTGAGCGCGGCGTTGACCTGATCCAGCGGCCGCGTCGCCACAGGCACGTCCGGCGCACCCTTTCGGTTCACGAGGTCCAGCAGTTCCGCGATCTCGTTGAGGCTGCCGACATAGCTGCCCTGGATGGTCAGCGCCTTCATCGGAAAGAATGGCGTGGGCACCACGATGTCGCCGCCATAGAGACCGACGACGATGATCTTGCCCCCCTTGATTACCGAATCAACGCCGAGCTTGACGGTTGTGCCTGCGCCGACGAAATCGATCACAGCCCAGGCGCCGCCGCCTGTAGCCGCACGCACCTGGTCGGCCACATCTTTTGCCCCGCCGTCGAGCACATGCGTCGCACCGGCCTTGAGTGCGGCCTCGCGCTTGGCGGGATCGATGTCGACCACGATGGCGGACTTGCCACCCATCTTCCTGTGCAAGGCCAGCGCCATCAGGCCGACACCGCCGGCGCCGATCATCACGACCGGTTCATCGGCCAGCGTGTCGGTTACCTTCTTGAGCGCGCCGTAGGCGGTAACACCCGAGCAGGCCAGAGGTGCTGCGCGTTCCGGCGACAGGCCGCCAATATCGAACAGGTAGCGTCGATGCGGTACAATCAGATGCGTCGCGAATCCGCCGCCGCGATGGATGCCCACGCTGCACGGTTTCACGCAGAGGTTTTCCTCGCCACGCCGGCAGACAACGCACTCCCCACAACCCATCCAGGGATGCACCAGACGAACGTCGCCGACATTGACGCCTTTTGCATCAGGCCCGACGGCGACAACCTCGCCGACATTTTCGTGGCCCATCGTCAGCGGCAGCTTTACCCCGCGATCCTGCAGCTTAAGCTTCTGCCCACCGCCGATGTCGTAGTAGCCGTCCCATATGTGCAGGTCGGAGTGGCATACACCGGCAGCGATCACGCGCAGTACGATCTCCGAGCCCGCGGGCGCAGGCGTCGCGCGCTCCGTGCGCTGCAATGGCGCGCCGCATTCGCAGACATCGTAGCTGTGCATGCCATTCTCCCTGGGCCAGCAATTCTTGCGCGGGCGGCAGGCAGACTATCCCTCATGGTGACGATCGCAAGCGACCACCTCCATACATGTGTCAGGCGTGATCCAGCTTGGCGAGCGCCTGCTCGATCTGCTTCGAGGACGCATCGCGCAGGTCCTTACCGATCTCGGCTTTCAGCGCGGATTTCACGCGGGCGGAGTAGTCGCTGCGGATAGAGCCAAGAAAGCGTGGCGAGGCGAACAGGATGACGCCGGGCCGATCCTTGCCGTGCTCATGGCGGCCGATCAGCTCGTCGAGCCTGGTCGCAAGGCGGGTCGCGAACTGGTGTTCGCCCTGCTCGTGATAATCGGGTCCTGCGATCGAGATCTTGCCGCTGGCGGGAGACGCGTATTGCTCGCCAACTTCCGGGTTCGTCGCGCGGATGAACGTCTTGCTGTCTGCATTGTGGATCTCGACGATTTCCAGCCTTGCGGCGCCCTCGTGGCTGGTATTGCGATAGACGACTGCGCCGCCGCCATCGGCTGCGACGACCAGGGTTCCGTGTTCGACAATCATGGAGCTACCTTCCGGCTGCGAGGTTGCCCCGCATGAGGACAACGCACGCGCGCAGCAGACATCAAAGCGGCGGCCTCGCCTTGAGTTGCGTCAAGCGGCGGCCGGTCGACCTTGAACAGCGCCGTTCAAAGGGTCTTGCGCGCCAGCTGATCGACGCGACCGACGAGCGTCGGGATACGATGCGCGCCGTGCATCCGCTTTACGCCCGACACCGCCTCGCTCAGGGTGACGCCGGCCGCTGTTACCCAGAGCGGGTTCGTGCTGTCGCCGCGCGCGACCTGTTCCACCCATTGCTCGGCGCCCGCAAAGCGTGACTTGGCGACGCCAACAACGGCGGTCCGTCCACGCAGGGCTTCAAACAGGTACGCGCCGAGACCCTTGCGGCCATCTGTGTCGAGCCAGACATACCCGTCGATCACCAGTATGCGCGGCCGTTCCGGCAGCATGGCGAGCACGGACATGATCAGCGGCAATTCGCGCCGATGGAACTCCCCCGGCGTATATGCCTCGGCGCGGCCCGCGCGATGCGTGAACTCCGCAATCGGCGCAGGCGACGTCCAGTCGTCTGCCGTAAGGCAGGCGGCCACCGAGGCCTCCCCCGCATAGGCGGCGTCAAGGATGGCGATCACGGGGTGGTTTTCTGCGGCAGGGCCAGCGCCGCGGGCGCAGCAAACCGGATCATGACCTTATACTCCCACCGATTCCGGCCCCGCTCCCCACGAACATGCCCGAGCCGCCAATCGCCGCAAGGCCGGTCTGCAGCTAAAGATCCTGCAACTAACGTGTCACAACCGCGTCCGCCTCAACCTCCACCAGCCAGCCCGGATTGATCAGCGCGCTGGTTCCGAGAAAGGATGTTGCAGGTTCGATTTCCCTGAAGACCTCGCCATGCGCCTCGCCGGCTTCCTTCCACCGGCTCATGTCGGTCAGGAAAACCCGCGTACGGACAACATGCTTCATGTCCGCGCCCGCCTGCACCAGCGCGTCCTCGATGATTTCGAGACAGCGCTTGGTCTGTCCCTTAACGTCGCCTGGCGCAGACACGCCGCCATCAGGCGCGATCGGCGCGCAGCCCGAAACAAACACCATGTCGCCCACACGCACGGCACGCGAGAAGCCAAGCCCCAGCCTCGATCCGCTGGGGACTTTCATCACATCTCCGGACATGATCAGGCCCGCTCGATCGCCATGGCGATCCCCTCGCCGCCGCCGATGCAGAGCGCAGCCATGCCGCGCTTCTTGTCCTTCTGCTCCAGCGCGTTGATCAACGTAACGAGCACACGTGCGCCCGACGCGCCGATCGGATGGCCCAGCGCGCAGGCGCCGCCGTTCACATTCACCTTGTCATGCGAGATGCCGAGTTCCTTCATCGCGATCATTGGCACGACGGCAAACGCTTCGTTGATCTCCCAGAGATCGACATCGGACGCCTGCCAGCCGGCTTTCTCCAGTGCCTTCTTCATCGCCGGTACGGGCGCAGTCGTGAAATAGGCCGGCTCATGGCTATGCGCGCCGCTCGCCACGATTGTCGCCAGAGGCTTGAGCCCGCGTTTCCTGGCTTCGGACGCGCGCATGAGGACGAGCGCGGCGGCGCCATCCGAAATGCCGGACGCATTAGCCGCCGTCACCGTGCCGTCCTTCGAGAAGGCCGGGCGCAGCGTCGGTATCTTCTCTGGCATGGCCTGGCGCGGCAGTTCATCCGTGTCGATCGTGACGTCGCCCTTCTTGCCTTTCACAGTCACCGGCGTGATTTCGCGCTTGAAGCGGCCTTCCTTCGTGGCGCTCTGCGCGCGGCTGAGCGTCTCGAGCGCGTAGGCGTCCTGCTGCTCGCGCGTGAACTGGTACTCCTTGGCGATCATGTCGGCATAGTTGCCCATCGCACCGCCGCCGTAAGCATCCTCGAGACCATCCGTCGCCATGTGGTCGCGGAGGCTGGCTGCGCCGTATTTGTGGCCTTTTCGCAGATCGACGAGGTGCGGCGCATTCGTCATGCTCTCCATGCCGCCCGCCACGACCACTGTGGCTTCACCGGCCAGCAGCGCATTGCGACCCATCACGGCGGCTTGCATGCCGGAGCCGCACATCTTGTTGACGGTTGTTGCTTCGGCCCCCTTGGGCAGGCCCGACTTGATACCGGCCTGGCGCGCGGGCGCCTGGCCCTGTCCGGCCGGCAGGCAGTTGCCCATATAGACCAGCTCGACGTCTTCACCCTTGATGCCGGCCTCGGCGACCGCTCCCTTGATAGCCATCGCGCCCAGCTCGTTTGCCGAGAAGCCGGCCAGCTCGCCCAGCATCGCGCCCATCGGTGTGCGCGACATGCCGACGATGACCACGGGATCCGATGCGCTCATGGGGCAAATCCTTCCTGATGTTATGTGCAGCGCACAATCTTCCTCCGACCCCGCCGCGTCAAGCTGCCGTCACGGAGGCTTTGCGACCCGTCAGCGGAACGGCGCCCGCCCCTGGGCGTTGGGGCTTTGCAGCCTTCTTCCCCGGAGAACCAAATGACTGGTGTATCGATCCATCACGGCGCCTGGGTCATGGTCGGCGACGGTGAAAAGGCGCTCTTTTTCCGCAATGCAGGCGATGCGACCTATCCTAACCTCCAGATCATCGAGGTTCTGAAACAGGATAACCCGCGTACGAGCGAACAGGGCGCGGATCGTCCCGGCCGGTCACACTCTTCGATGGGCATGCATCGCAGCGCGATGCAGGAGACCAACTGGCACAAGCTGGGGAAGCACCGTTTCGCCAGGCAGATCGCGGACGTGCTCTACACCGCGGCAAACCGTGGCGACTACGCCCAACTCGTGATCGCTGCCCCGCCGATGATCATGGGCGATCTGCGCAAGGCAATGCATAAGGAAGTATCCGACAAGATCGTGGCGGAAATCTGCAAAGACCTGACAAACATGCCGCCGATTGAGATCGAGCGGAGCATTGTCGGAAAGCCCGGCAAGGGGCTGAACTGATGTCGCACGAGCAACACCACAACGAAGAAGTGCAGCCAGTCGAGGAGGAGGTCGGCGGTGACGACGGTATGCCCGGCATTTCGCAGGAGCTGACCACGGACGACATCGACGATGTCGTTTTCGACACGACGATCAGCCTCGCAGGCCGTCGCGAGCAGTTGATGGGGCTGCCAGCCGAAATCTGCGCCCGCCGGGCGAGCGACCATATGGGCGACATGTCGGAGATACTCGCACACCTCGAGGATCGCATCGCATCACTGTCCAGCCCGCAGGAGAACGAGACCTTTCTCGAATCGACCAGCATGGACGCCGACAGCCGCAGCGACGGCAATGATCCTGCTTACCAGATCGACGACGAGGATGGGTGCGCGCGCGCGGAAGACCTGGGTCGCCGTTCGATCTGACTTTTGTTCAGTCGCATGGACGTCAGCTATGCGCCGTCCCATAATCCCGCTCCTCTCGGGAGTATGCATCTTGGCCAAGAGCTTTGTTACAGTGGAAACCACGGGTCGGATCGCAACGGTGCGTTTCGATCGCGGCGACAAGGCCAACGCCCTTTCGGTGGAAGCTCTCCACCAGCTGACAGACACCGCCCGCCGTTTCTACGCCTGTCCCGACATATCCGCGGTCATCCTTGCCGGCAACGCATGCAACTTCTCACTCGGAGCCGACCTCAAGGATCCTGCGCGCGCGAGCCAGCAGCACCAGGGTCTCGCAGCGCGGCGCATAGCGCTGCGCGCTGGCCCAGAGATGTGCGAGGCCTGGGAGAAGATCGACGCCATCACCATCATGGCCATCGAGGGATGGTGCGTGGGCGGCGGTGCGGCCCTCGCCGTGTCGTGCGACCTGCGGGTGATGGCGAAGTCCGCACGGATGTACGTGCCGGAAGTCGCGCGGGGGATGAACATGAGCTGGGGCTCGATTCCGCGCATCTCCGCCCTTGTCGGCCCGGCCCGCGCCAAGCGGATCGCAGCCCTGTGCGAAAAGATCGATGCCGACACCGCCCTCAACTGGGGGCTTGCCGACGCCATCGCGGAAGATGGCCACGCGCTTGCCCGCGCCCTGGAATTCGCAAACGCCGCAGCCGCCCTGCCGCCCACCGCGCTCAAGATGGTCAAGCGCGATGTGAACATCGCCGCCCTGGCCCTGTCCCAGGCGACCGCCCACCGCGACCTGGAAGCCTTCGCACTGATGCAGCAGTCGGACGACTATTCAGAGGGCGTTGCCTCATTCCTCGAAGGTCGCAATCCGAAATTCACGGGCGATTGAGTACGGGCCAGGTAGCGGGTCGCTCAGCCCTTTCGCGCGCGCACCCGACGGACCACGAAGTAGATCGCGCAGACGATTACCACAACGCCAAGCCCTATCAGGACAAGCTTCGTCAGATTGTCAGGGTCCGTGAGCCTCGACAAAAGATCAGCGCCTGGCGTCGTCGCAGCATCGGGTGCGGCGGTCGATCCCGCCGAGCCGCTGTCGTTCAGAACTTCGGCTGCTCCCACCGCGACCACCGCGGCCCCGGCGGCGCCGGCCGTCCCCGCGACAACCCCGGTGCGGCCTTCCTTGTGTTCCGTCTGCTCCACTGGCTTCGGCGCCGCCGGTTTGGGCGGCGTATCGGACGTGATTACCGGATCGGTTGTCACCGGCGCTGTGGCAGGATCGAGGTCACGATACTCGATCACCACCTCTTCCCCGGCCAACAACGCCTGCCGAACGAGTGGATAAAGCGCGTCATACGCAGGTCGGCTGCTGCCGATGTAGTGGTAGCCGTTCACCCTAGAATGCTGATTTCCGACGAGAAGGCATCCGGCCGTATCGTCATGACTGTTTCCGACATGGATGAGAATGTAGTCGAAGCCTGGCACATTGGTGACGTGCAGCATGCCCTTGTGCCAGTCCGGCCCGAATTTGGCGCCATAGGTCTCCGCATACTGCGCATGAAACCCACCTTCAGCGCGAAAGCGCACCTGATAAGCGCCCGCCGGAATCCGGGTCTCGCCCTTTACCTTCGGGCCGGTGCGGTACTGGTCTTCCAGCGTCCAGCACTGAAACCTTCCGTCGACATATAACCTGCCGAGTGTCGACTCGTTGTCTGACTCTATCCGATCAACACGCAGGTGCATGCGCATCCCCCTGTCCGGTCCGACCAACAAGACCAGCGCGTCAGCTTGAGATCAACTGCGACTTTGCAGAAGTTTTGGGCAAGTTGCCTGCGAAACGCACTTGCGCGCCGGTGCAAGGCATTAGCCGTCCAAACCACCGGCGCTCACGCTCCTCGCGATAAACCCGCCGCCCAGCACGTGCCGTCCATCCGGCGCCGCGTACAGCACGCAGGCCTGGCCGGGCGCCACGCCTTCTTCCGGCGTTTCGAACAGAAATCCCGGCAGTCCGTCCACAAGCGCCATGCGCCCCGGCACCGGCGCCCGCGTCGACCGCACCCTCGCCAGCGCAGGCATGCCGTTCGCGCAGGCATCAGTCAGAGAGCCTTCGCCCAGCCAGTTGCTCTCGCCGATCGCCAGCGCAGACGTCAGCAGCGCCTCACGCGGCCCGACGATCACGCGCCGGTTCGGTGCATCGATCTTCACCACGAACAGAGGCTCGCCCGTCGCAACGCCAAGCCCGCGACGTTGCCCGATCGTGTAGCGGATAACCCCTTCATGCTGACCCATCAAGCGACCATCCATGTGCACGATATCGCCCGGGGCCGACGCTCCCGGGCGAAGCTTCTGAACGATGTCCGCATACTTGCCGGCCGGCACGAAACAGATGTCCTGACTGTCGGGCTTTGCTGCGACCTGCAGCCCTAGCGCCGAAGCCGCGCGCCGCACGTCAGGCTTCTTCATGCCGCCAAGCGGGAAGCGCAGGAAGTCGAGCTGATCGCGCGTCGTCGCGAACAGGAAGTAGCTCTGGTCGCGATCCGGATCCGCCGCACGCGACAGCTCCGCATGTCCATCACCGCCGACGGTGCGCCGGATGTAGTGACCCGTCGCCATCGCGTCGGCGCCAAGATCGCGCGCCGTCGCAAGCAGGTCAGAGAACTTCACGGTCTGGTTGCAGCGAACGCAGGGAATCGGCGTCGAACCCTTGAGGTATGTGTCCGCAAAGTCTTCCATGACCTGCTCACGGAAGCGGCTTTCGTAATCGAGGACGTAGTGCGGAATGCCGAGGGCTTCCGCGACACGGCGCGCGTCGTGGATATCCTGCCCGGCGCAGCACGCGCCCTGCTTCTTCAGCGCCGCGCCGTGATCATAGAGCTGCAGCGTCACGCCGACGACGTCGTAGCCGGCATACTTCAGGAGCGCCGCAACG
This sequence comes from uncultured Alphaproteobacteria bacterium, assembly GCA_903842595.1. Taxonomy (GTDB): domain Bacteria; phylum Pseudomonadota; class Alphaproteobacteria; order Caulobacterales; family Hyphomonadaceae; genus UBA7672. Next base: position 26,794 of record CAIMMO010000230.1, on the reverse strand, counting down.
ACGGACGAATCAACCCCGCCCGACATGGCCGCCACGACGCGAATGTCACCCCGCGGCCGCGGGTCTGCGGGAAACAGGTCGAGGTCGGCGCCCGACAGATCCACGGCGCTGAGTTTCGAGAAATCACAAAGCCCGTCGGCGACAGGAAGGTCGACTTCGACGGGCGCGGGCGTGCCAGGGCGAGGCCCGATCAGGGTGGTCATTACGCGTCTCCAGCGGGTTCAAGGCCCGAAGCAGATAGAACTGGACGCAGCCCATACATCCGAACCGGGGGGGAAGGCTAGGCAGGCCTGCAGCCCACTCCCTCGATCCGCTTGCGTACCCCGCCATCTTCTCGGACGACAAAGCATCGCCCCCATTCGATCTCCAGCCGGAACCGCGTCGGCAGGACAAGACTGCGATCCTCGAGCGGCCCGGGGGGCTGCGGCAGCACGGATACATTCGGCGATTGCGTCGGATCCCCCGGTCCAAGCACGACATGGGCCTGCCCCATGGCGTCGGCGAGCGCCGCCTCAAGGCGAGCCATTGCCGCAGCGTCATTGCTGGTGAGGAGAGCCGGCGCCGGCCCGCCAAGTGAATGGCAACCCGCGAGAATGATCGCGCCGGTCGCCGCAGAGAGGATGCGACCGCGGCTCATGGCGCCGGCGTCCGGCTCGGGGGCGCGCTCATATCGCGGTTGTTGCGGAGGATCTCGACGGCAAGCGGCAGGGCGGAGGTCGCTATGGCGTTCTCCCCGGTCCTGACCGTGGATGCCGGAGCCAGGCCAACACCCGAGGGCGCCGGACACGTTCCGCTGGCGCGATATGCCAGCGCTGCGGCCAGCATCCCTTCGCTTGCCACGCCAAGTTCGCTGTCGAAGTCGTCGGCGACAGAGCAACCCGGGATCTTGACGGGAAAAGCCGAGCTGGCGTCTGCGGCGGCAAAACCATCCGCATAATCGCCAAAGCCCTTGTCATTGACACCCTTGAACTGGACCGAAAAGTAAGTCTGGCCGCAATTGTCAGCCGGATAAAACCCGTAGGGCTTGCCGCACGTCGTCCCGCCGATCAGCACAACATCGACATTGACCCCGCGCAAGCCGTTGATGACGGCCTCGCTGGCGCTGCAGGTCCTGCTGGTTGTGAGCACGAAGACACGCGGCAGACTCAGCGGCTGAAGCGCAACGCCGTTGGTAACAGTGAACCCGAGCCCGGTGGTGTAGAATGGTGTTGGCGTGTTCGTCCCGCCCGTTACGGGATTGGCTGCGCCTGCAGCAGCATTGAACTGCAGGCGTTCGAAGATGCGGCCAGACGTCTTGGCGGGACCGGCGACCAGGTAGCTGAGCTGCGAGGCAACCGCGAGCAGCCCGCCGCCATTGTAGCGAAGGTCGAGCACAAGATCGGTTACCGACTGAGCCTTCATCGCTGCGATCGCGTCCACGATCGCCTTTTCTGAACTGAACGGGCTGAATGTGTTGAGCAGCACGTAGCCGACATTTCCGCTTGCCGTGGGCAACACGGCAGTCCGGTTGACCGGATCCGCGACCAGGTTCGCCGAAGTCAGCGTCACGGTGCGTTGGGCGCCGCCAGGATACTGAACCAGCAGGGTGTGCGTCTCGTTTGGACTTTTCGGGAAGATCGCATTGTTGATTGTGTCGAGCTGCGCCTGGGACGTGCCGCCGTTCACCACGTCGACCCCGTCCGCCGCGAGGATGCGGGCGCCGCGACTGAGCTTCGCGGTTCCTGCGAGAAGTTCCGTGGCTGGCGTGCCCTCGGTCGTGAAGAGGATACGCACGTCCCGCGGAGGCGATGCGGCAAACACCCGGATCTCCGCGCCATAGCTGGCTGCAGGCGCGGATGTGACCTGCGCCAGATAGTCGGCGGTCGACTGCGAAAAATGGAACTGGTCCTTCGGCTTGCCCGAAGCCGTTGTCGCGGGTGTCTTGAGCGTATTGAAATACGCGACGCGATCAGTGAAGGAGGCAGGGTTCTGGTCTGTGACCTCCGTATTCCAGAGATAGGTTTCCTGCGTCCATGATCGCAGCCAGAACAGTTCCTCAAGCAGTGTTCCGGCCTTGTCGGGGAAGGGTGTACCTCGCGCATCAACGCCGGTGCGCACGGTTGCGCAGAAATTCTTGAATGTACTGGCGGGCTGGAAGACGTTTGCCGTCCACGTCGGGCCGCTGGCCCCTGGAGGAGGCGTCCCCGCTCCGCTGGAACTTCCCCCACCGCCGCCGCATCCAGCAAGCAACAGCGCCGCCAGAGAGCCGGCCAGTAGACGAACTGAAACTTTCTGCATCACGTGATCACTCCCACGCCTTTCATACGTCGCGGCCTGGCATGCATCCGTTTCAAGGCGGACGCCACAGGGCAGGTTATCCCAGAACGACGCCAGCTTCCCCACCCAGGCTTAAACGCGACGAAGGAATGGCTTTTCGCCTGCTGTGGCCATACCCTCGTGACTTCGCCGTCGACCCGAAGGCAAGACCCATTGCCATGCTGGCGAGCTCTGCGCCAACGCTGGCTTCGGTTCGCCACTTCCCGCGCGTAATGACGGATCCGGTTCGCTCATCGTTCCCCTCCCCCCTTTATGGGTTGTCAAAGAGGATGTCATGGGCCTGTTAGCGCACATGCTCAGAAGCAAACGCTCAGGCTGACCAAATCCCGCGAGGAGGCCCCTGGCGCGAGCCCCCGGGATGCCTGTCGCAGGGCGCCCCGGAGCGAGGCATGAGGCCGACGTCTGCATCGAGCTTTGACATCTGCTCGCAAACCTCGTTGGCGCAGGCGGCAGCACCCGGGCTATACGGCCCGCTGGCGACAGCCTGCACCGGCAGATGATCGCCCCATCGCGCGTTCATCATTGGCGTGCTTGGCCGGGATGGTCGCCTGGGCACTCAAGCGGGGGCCTGGAAAGCGAACAGGACGAGCAGCGCTCGGCAGATCATTGGCCCTGTCTAGGCGGGCGCGCCGGTGCGCGCTAGCCTGCCGGGCATGTCAGGTCCAGGCGAGCCGTCCCCACCCTACCTCTTCCAGACCAGCCAGCCGCAGGAACTGCTGGGGTGCATAGAGTTTGCCGCGCAACAAGCCGGCCAGGCCAGTGAGGACCACGGCGCCTGGCGCTGGTTGATAATTGCGATGACGCTGGCGGTCCAGAACGCATGTCTCTGCGCGCTCGATCATGGCGACGAATTCGGCACCAAGGCGATGACACGCACCGACGCACGGGAGGTGAAACGCTGGACGACGAACGGACGCCGTGGCCCCGAGCCTTTCGCCATACGCGAGCCGCGTATCGTCTCACCTCTTGAGTTGCTGCGTCGCGCCGGCGACCCCTGTTTTCTTCGCCCGCCCTATCAGCTTCCGCTCAACCGCAAGGTTAGCGAGGCGTTCGATGACCTCGTCGATCTGCGCAACACCTTCCTGCATTTCAGCGAGGAGGGCTGGAAGATCGACCTGCGCGAGATTCCGCCACTGGTCCTGATCGCGTGTGATGTGGTCCGCCATCTTGCTGTCATCCAGCCAATCTACCTTCGTCACGCTGGCCCGCGCCACCGCGAACGTGTTGCGGCCGCGCTCGATGTGATTGAAGATGCCATGCGCAGCTATCCGGACATCGACCCCGGCAGCGACGCATAGCCGTTACGACAGTCGTCCTGGCCGCACGTCCAACTCGTATCCCCGCGCGTATAGCCGTCATGTCCAGTCTGCGCTTCGTCCTTGGCGACCAGCTCACCCCCAGTCTCTCCGCCCTGCGTGGGGCCGCCTCGGATGACGTTGTCCTGATGGCTGAGGTTGCGGACGAGACGACTTATGTTCCGCACCATCGGAAGAAGATCGTCTTTGTTCTTGCCGCCATGCGGGCCTTCGCCGATGAACTGCGCGGGCTTGGCTTCATGGTCGACTATGTGAAGCTCGATGACCCTGGCAACACCGGCAGCTTGTCCGGCGAGCTTCAACGCGCCGTCGCGCGCCACAGACCGACGCGCATCGCCGCGACACTCGCTGGCGAACACCGCGTCGTCGCCCTGCAGCGCAGCTGGGCAGGCGACACAGGCCTTACTGTCGATCTATTCGAGGATGACCGCTTCATCTGCGCCAGCGCTGACTTCGAGCGCTGGGCGGCAGACCGCAAGCAGCTCCGAATGGAGTACTTCTATCGCGAGATGCGCCGCCGCACGGACCTGCTCATGGATGGCGATCAGCCCGAGGGCGGCCGATGGAATTTCGATGCCGACAACCGCAAACCGGCATCGCGCGATCTCTTCATGCGCCGCCCGTCGGCCTTTGCCCCCTCAGCCGACACGCAGTCAGTCATCAATCTTGTCGCCCGCCGATTTCCGCATGGCTTTGGAGTACTCGACGGCTTCGCATATCCAGTCACACGCGCCGAGGCGGAACAGGCGCGGGACGCGTTTCTCGCCGAAGCACTTCCGCGCTTTGGCGACTACCAGGACGCGATGCTCGCCGACGAGCCGTTTCTCTACCACTCGATACTGTCACCGTGCCTCAATGTGGGTCTGCTCGATCCGCTGGACCTCTGCCGCCGCGCCGAACTTGAGTATCGCGCCGGACGCGCGCCGCTGAACGCAGTTGAGGGCTTCATCCGCCAGATCATCGGCTGGCGTGAGTATGTGCGCGGCGTCTACTGGCGCGAAGGCCTGGACTATCTCAGGCGTAACGCACTCAACGCCACACGCGCGCTGCCGTCCTTCTACTGGACCGGCGAGACCGACATGCGCTGTCTCGGCCAGGCGATTGGGCAGACGATCCAGCATGCCTACGCCCATCACATCCAGCGGCTGATGATCACTGGAAATTTTGCGCTGATCGCGGGTATCGATCCGCATCAGGTTCACGAATGGTATCTCGCTGTCTATCTGGACGCGTACGAATGGGTCGAGGCGCCCAATACGATCGGCATGAGCCTGTTTGCTGACGGCGGCCTGCTCGGCTCCAAGCCTTATGCGGCGGGAGGCGCCTACATCAACCGCATGTCGGACTACTGCAAGGATTGTCGCTACAAGGTCAGCGAGAAGACCGGCGCGGATGCATGCCCGTTCAACTATCTCTACTGGGATTTTGTGGCGCGCAACGAGGCGCTGCTGCTCGGCAACCCGCGCACGTCACAAGTGGCCCGTGCATGGTCGAAACTGGATAGTGATCGCCAGCTCGCGATCCGCAACAGCGCCATGCGCTTCCTGCTGGAACTCGAGCGAGAGACTGCCGCCTGGAATTCGGAAGGCTGAACTACTTCGTCGCAGCCAGATCAGCTGGCGGATTCAAGCCGACCGCCGCGACGCGCCAGACCGTATTGCCGACATCGTCCGCCACAAGCAGCGCGCCATCCTTGCCGATCTCGACGCCCACCGGGCGCCCGAAGGCGATCTGTCTGCCTTCGTCGATGAAACCTGTCAGCACGTCGATCGGCTGGCCCATCGGCTTGCCGTTCGAGAAGGGAACGAAGATCACCTTGTAGCCTGAGAACGGGTCACGATTCCACGAGCCGTGCTGGCCGATGAAGGCGCCGTTTGCGAACTGTTCGCCCAGCTTTGCGCCATCGGCAAAGGTGAGCCCGAGCGACGCCGTGTGGGCGCCGAGCGCATAGTCCGGTGCGATCGCCTTGGCCACCATGTCCGGCCGCTCCGGCTTCACGCGCATGTCGGCTGTCTGGCCAAAATAGCTCCAGGGCCAGCCATAGAACGCGCCATCCTTCACCGACGTCATGTAGTCAGGCACGAGGTTGTGGCCGAGTTCGTCGCGCTCGTTCACTGCCGTCCACAGCGCGCCTGAGAAAGGCTCCCAGTCCATGCCGTTCGGGTTGCGCAGGCCGGTTGCGAACTGACGCTTCGTCCCGCTTGCAACATCGATCTCCCAGATCGCCGCGCGGCCCTCTTCCTTCTCGATGCCGTTCTCGGCGATGTTGGAGTTAGAACCGACCGTCGCATAGAGTCTGGCGCCGTCCTTCGATGCAATGAGCGCCTTGGTCCAGTGATGATTCAACGGACCAGCCGGCAGACCCGTCAGTTGCTTCGGCGCACCCAAAGCCTGCGTCACGCCCTCCGTATAGGGCACACTCACGACAGCATCGCTGTTCGCGACGTAGAGGCGACCACCAGCCAGCGCCATGCCGAAGGGCGAGTTGAGACCTGTCAGGAAAGCCGTTCTCGTCTCAGCGACCCCATCGCCATCGGCGTCGCGCAGCAGGGAGATCCGGTTTGCCGTCCGGGTCACGGCTCCAGCCTTCTTCATGGCCTCTGTCTGGAAATAGCCAATGATGCCCTGGCCCGATTCAGGACGTTCCGGCGCATTCGTCTCCGCGACGAGAACATCGCCATTTGGCAGCACATGAAGCCAGCGCGGGTGATCCAGCGCGGTCGCGAATGCTGTCACCTTCAGCCCGGCTGCGGGCGTGGGCATCTGCCCCGGAGCCCACTGCCTGGCTTCGGCAAGCTTCACTGCCGGAAAGAGCGACGTCTTCGGCGCCTCAAGCTGCGGATTGACCCCAATGCCTACGGACACAGGATTGTCCGCCTGCCCCGCGCAGGCCGACAGGGCAAAGGCGAGGCCGCCGGACGAACGAACGAGAATACTGCGTAACGTCATGACGCGCCTCCACAGAGCCCGGCCCCGCAAATGAAATGGATGCCAAGTTGCCCGGTTCCTCGGGCAATTGGAAGCACACGCCCGTCAGCGTTGCCGGCCCATCGCCGCCAGCACCACCTCAGGCTCAGCCCCCATGGCGCGCACGGTTTCTTCCCATCGCGCTAGCGCGTCCCAGTAGTAGTCGAATATGCACGGACAGCACCCGCGATGACAGCAGGACTCTTCATCAGGCTTGTTCGGCGGCGCAGGATAGGCGGTGGTCATCGCCACCGCCTACCGCAACTTTCAGCCCCGGTAAAATCGCACCGGTCGCCTCAAATCGGAGACCTGCAAGGTTGCACCCGCAGTCCTATTCGCAGCGGAACTGATCAGGGCTCTTGCCGTCGCCCGTCCCCGAATAGACCGCCACCTTGGGATACGCGCAGAGCTTGCGCGATCCTCCAGCAGCGAAGCTGGCTGTCAGCTCATCGGGCGCAGCCTTCGAGCTAACCCACTTGTCCAGCGCATCGAGATAGTCGACCCGGTCAGGACCCGGCCCTCCCGCGCAATGGCCGACAGCGGGCAGCATGAACATCCGCACGTCATTCTTCGCCGACGCATCCTTCGCGTAGACCTTGTCGACGTAGTTGATGCTCATGTTCGGCGACAGCGCCGAGTCCGACCAGCCGTGATACATCAGCAGCTTGCCGCCATTGCTGCGGAAGGCCGAGAGATCGGGGTTGGTCGGCGACAGTGTCATCTGCAGCAGCTTCATCTCCTTGGGCAGCTCGACGAGGTTGGTGCGCGAATGATCCCAGGTTGGATCGCCCTTGACGAAATAGCGCATGAACTCGCCTGAGAAGCCGTAGGCGAGACTCGGCTGCCCCGCTCCGACACGATCCTTGCTGCCGATCAGCCATGTCCCCCAATCGGCTTCGGTCTGCTCGCCACCCCAGCCGAAGCCGACATGGAAGGGCTTGCCGTTGACCATCGGCCCTTTGACGATCGCATCGACGGCGGCGACTTGCGCCGGCGACAGGCAGTTGGCCTTAGCCCCGCTCTTGCACTGGATTGTTTTCGCCTCGAACGTGCACTTGCGCGGATCGCCGAGGATTCCGTCCTTGAGACCGTCGATCGTATCGCACTTGTCCATGACGGCCTTCGCCACCGTCTCGCGCGCCGCCCTGTCGATGACGGGTGCGTCCAGCTTCCTCGGATCTGGATACATCTTCTGAGTGACGGTCGAGAACGCGGCCGTAATGCCCTGGAAGTCGATGGCAGGAGCTCCGGCGATGATGCCGTCAAAATCGGTCGGATAGCGTTGCGCCATCTGCAGCGCCTGCCGTCCGCCATTCGAGCAACCCGCGAAATAGGTTCGCTCCGGCGCCCGGCCGTAACGCGCCTGCACCATCGCCTTCGACGTGGCCGAAACGCGATGGATCGCGGAATGGGCATAGTTGGCGATGCGCTCGTACTCACCCATCGCCCATGCGCCGTCAATGCCGCGTCCGGGCGATGAGTGGCCGGTATCGGTTCCGGCAGTTGCATAGCCCTTCTGCAGCGCCTGCAGGCTCATCGCCTGGTTCTCGACACGTCCGGCGAAGCCACCCTGTCCGCCCATCACGAACTTGCCGTTCCACGCTTCCGGCAGCCAGACCGAGAAGTTGATCTCCTTCCCGATCACGCCATCCACCTTGCACAGCGGAACCGGCGAGGTCGCAGGCGTTGCAGCCGTGATCTTCACATCCGCCGCCTGGTAGCCTTTCAGCGACTCGCAGGCGACCTGCGCCTCGGCGACGCCCATCCCCGCCAGCAGAGCCAGCGCCACACCGCTTCTGAGTTTCCCGATCAAGTCTTCCTCCCACGTTTCTGTGGACGCACTCTGGCGCAAAGAAAGCAGGACGCAAGCCGCAACAAGGTGGAGTTCAATGACCTCCGGCGTAATTGCGCGACCGACCGGCCCAGTCATCTCTGCCGCGTGCGCACCAGGCGCAAGTTCCAGCGAGGCCAAAGCCATGACCAGAACCCCTATCGATGTCGTCAAGGCCTTCAATGCGGCGATGGCGACCAAGGACTACGACACCGCCCTGAAGTACGTATCGGCAGACTGCGAGTACACGAACATCCCCATGTCGTCGGTTCGCGGCCCTGAAGGCGTTCGAAGCGTGCTTGAGCCATTCTTCGCACCGACGATCGAGAACCAGCTCATCGTCATTCGAGAGGCAGCGGCCGGCCCGTTGGTATTCCTCGAGCGACTGGACCGGCATCGCCTCGCAACGGGTTGGGTCGAACTCCCGGTCACCGGCGTGTATGAGGTGCACGATGGCCTGATCACGGTCTATCGCGACTGTTTTGATCTCGCGACCATCCTGAACAAGTGGCCAAGCTAGCCTTGGAACTAGTCGAGCACGTTCAGCAGCGACAGGCCGCGGAGCACGTTGAACACGCTCGACGATGCTTCATAGGCAAACTGCGCCTGGTTCAACCTCACAGCGACTTCTGCAAGGTCTACGTTCACGATGCCGCCGACGGCTTCGTCCAGTGCGTTCAGACGAGCGGTCAACCGCGCTGAGGAGGAATCGACTTCCTGCCCCAGCCGCCCATTCTCCGCCTGCGCGCTCAGGACCCGGTTGAACGCCTCGTTGAGCGCGGTCAGTTCGCTCTGGATTGCTGCCTGCTGCACGTCGGTCAGGGCGCCGGCGAACGGTCCGTCTGGCCCCTCATCCATTTCGGCCAGCCGCTTGATCGACGCCATCGCGAGTGAAATCACGTCGTCAGCCACGACGCCGCCGGCGACATTGCGGCCCTCCTCCACGCGCATCTGCTGTGGCTCGGCGCCCTCCTCCATCAGGTTGGACAACGGATTGGCGGCAAGATCGCTCAGCGTACCTGCGGTAATGGGCGCACGGTCGTTCATGACGCCGCCGAACAGGTAGCGCCCGCCGAGGTTGGTGTTCATTGCGTCCTTCACGACCGCGAACGCTTCCTCGAGCTGCGCACGAACACCCTCGCCGCTTTGGAGACCGAGATTCTGGAACAGGTCCTGTCTCAGCTTGTTGACGGCCTCGGCGGCACGGCCCAGCGCGACATCCTGGATCTGCAGGCGCGTGGTCATTTCGCGCGCGGTCGCCTCGAAGCCCTTCAGCCGGCCGACAAGCCGTTCGGCGGAGACCAGCGTCTGCGCTTCGCGGCCATAGCCCTTGAGATCGTTCGCGCGCGTCTGCGCCGAACTCTGGCGTGCAGCCTCGACCAGTTCCTGCTGGGCGCGCCCGATGTCGCCGAGCGAGGCCATGGGGATCATTGCAGAGGAGATGCGTGTCATATCCTATCTTCCTCAAACCATGTTCAGGACGATGTCGTACAGGTCGCGCGCCGCCGTGATCATGCGCGAGGCAGCGGCATAGGCCTGCTGGTATGTCGTCATCTTGACCAGCTCCTCGTCGAGGTTGACGCCTTCTTCGCTCATCCGTCGTTCGCGCACTTCCTGGCGGACGGACTCGGCCGCAGCGCGCGCCGCATCCAGCGCCTCTGCGCGCACGCCGGCGTGGCCCGCGAGGCGCGCCGCGTAGTCCATGATCGACGTCACCTGCCCGGTCAGCGTGCCCGCCGTCGCGAATGTCTGGGGGCGCGTCCCTGCGGCCTCGACGGCCAGCGCGCCGCGTCCGTCGCCAGGCGCGAGAACCCGCGTACCGGCGGCCGCGCCAGCGAGATCGGCAGCAGCGCTGCCGAGACGCTGGGGATCGGCCTGGATGTCGGCGCGAATGCCGAGGCTGCGTGACCGCTCGGCCGGCAGGGTTTCTCCGAAACCGAAGATACCGGACATCGACAGGTTGGTATCGCCGCGGCTTGTCGAGTCGTCGATCACATCGATGCGGCCGACGGTATTGCCTGTCGCCACCAGTGTCATCCGGCCATTGGCATCGAACGATGTCTGGCCATAGCCTGCAATCGCCGCATCGATGTCGGCCCGCAAGGAGGCGACGGTCGTTCCGGCTCCGACGGTGAACGCCACGCGGCGGGCAATCGCGCCGTCCTGGTCGCGGATCGCGAAGGTAACCGTCTCGCCGGCATCGAAGCCGTGAAGATCGGCGCCCGACATGCCTGTCGCGTAGGACAGCGGCGCGCCATGCGAGACAAGGTCATTGAGGCCGAAGGCGTGCGAGAAGCCACGTCCGCCGCGCATGGCAGGGTTGACCGGATTATTTGCGATGACGATCCCGGTTCCGCCAATGTCGGCCGAGAGCGAGAACACACCCTCGCTGAAACCGGCCGATCCGTCTCCGCCAAGGGCCGCATCGAGCGCCGTCTGGAAGTTGCCGATGGAGTTTGCGAACGTAGTTATGTTCGCCTGATCGTCGACGATTTCACCTGCGTTGAAATCGACACGCAGGTTACGTACGACCAGACCGTCGGCATCGACGATGGCGATATTCGTGACGCCTGTGAAGTTCAGACGGTCGGTAGCGATAAGCCCCGTGTTGCGGCCCGTCAGCGAGGATGGCGCCGGGACGGCGCTGGCCTGGTTGTGGGCAGCGTTCAGGGCTTCCGCAGCGCCCGCGGCGAACTCGCCGAAGGCAAGTTGCAGGTCGACCAGCTCCTTGTCGCGCGCACGCAGAAGGCCGTTCAGTTCGCCGCCGCTGATGTGCGCGTCGAGGGGGGTTTCCGTGGTCGAACGGGGCGACATCATCACGACGCCCGGATAGGGCTCGTTTCCGGCGTTCGAATCGAGGCCGACGATGGCGGCATCAATGTCGACCATCAGCAGGCCGTCAGTGGTCCTGATCTCGACCCCGCCCAGCGGGCGCTCCTGCATGCGGATGTCGATGATCTCGGACAGGCGATCGAGCATCCGCGCCTGTTCCGTCTCCGCTTCGGAGGCTGACAGCCCTGCAATCGTTGAACGCTGGATCGACGTGTTGAGCCGGGCGATGCCCGCCATCAGCGAGTTCGCTTCCTCGATCGAGGCGAGCGCGCGCGAATGAGCCTCATCGCGCAGCGCTGTGATCTCGCCAGATGTGCGCTCCAGCTGAGACAGCATTGTCTGCAGGTCGGACAGCGCAGCCGACCTGCGCAGGGCGGACGCCGGATCGACAGCGAGCGCGCCGAAGCTGCTGAACACGGGGTCAAGCGTCGCGAAAACGGTTGCGGAATCAGACGGATCGCCGAGCAGGCCCTGCGCGCGATCCATGAACTGGGACAGGACATCGGCAGCGGCGACGTCGGCGGCGCCACGCATCTCAGCGGCTGCGAGATATCTGTTGGCGACGCGAACGATATCGACCTCGACGCCGCCCAGGCCGCCCGAGGCGCCCCGCGAATTGAAGTGTACATCGAGGCGCGAATAGCCCTCGGTGTTGACGTTGGCGACATTGGTCGACGTGGCTTTCAGCGCCTGCTGGTTCGCAGCCAGAGCGGAAAGGCCTGTCCCCATGATGCTCGTGATCGTCAAGACCTTCACTCCGTCACCGGAAGGCCCTGCAGATCTTGCCGGGTAGGCGCGATCTGCCGGGCCGCCTTCGCGACCAGACTTGTCCAGGTTCGTTCCATCATCCTGAATACGTTCGCAAAAACTGTGCGACGGGAGCTTCTGCCCCGAACGCTCCGGCAAGCTGGCCGCAACGTTGCCGTTAACCACGCAAGTTGCGGGCCACCCGTGGCTTGGGACTCCAGCTCACGCCCACGGCAGCTTGCGCCGAACCTGCCGGGCAATTTCTGCCGTGCAGCACATCGAGTCTTGCCGGGCTGAGGGGTCTGCGCCCTCTCGCGTTAACCAGCCAAACCCTGATTCCCGCGGGCTTTTGAATGCAAACATTAATGGCTCGCCGGTTGCAGACCTTCTGCTGATCCGCGTCCGAATTCCCGGGCGAGGCCGTAGACGTCGTGGTCAGCGTTTGTCGATTGCAGCCTCCCTCCCGATGCCATCAGGCCCGCCCATCACAGGTGAGGCGCGTGTGACCCCGGTCGAACGCGACATGGAGTTTGCCGAGCTGCTTGAATCCGGGGCGGACGAAGCCGATACGCCAGCGGCGCCAGCGGCCATGCAGACCTATTCCACCGGCGCGCCTGCCGTGCAGCTGCAAACCTTAGCCTCCACCGGTATGGCTGATGGCGCAATCGCGGGCCCGGTCGCGCTGGCCGTTGCATCGAGCAAGACAGACCCCGCGGCTCTCAGTGCATCAACTGCTGAACCGGCCGCCGCGGGAGCGCTGCAGCAGTCAGCCGCGGCCGTCCTACTTGCAAACGCGACGGACATCGATCTTCTGGACGCCAGCACCGAGGGCGCGGGTGAAGTCGCTGCAACCCCGGCTTCTGCTGTTCCTGCAGCGACGACGAGCGCGCTTGTCATGCTGCCGGCTATGGCTGCCGCGGTCACGCATGCCGCGCCTGAAGCGAGCGGCGCCACACCGCAACCGGTCGTCGCACCGCTTGAAGCGAGCCCGGCGGCTGACCCCGCCACGACAGATAAGGTAGAGGCCGCCCCCGCCAGCCCGGGCGGTCGCGCGCCCACCGCACAAGCGCTGGACCAGCAAGCCTCCGCCGCTGCTGGTGCGACGCAAGCGAAAGCCATCGCTCCATTGGATACAGCGACCGCGAAGCCAGACTTCGCGGCTATGCTTTCAGCTCAGTCGGGACAGGGTGCAGACGCTCAGGCGCAAGCCACTGGCGCGACCAGTGAAACGGCGCGCGCCACACCCACGCCAGCTGTCCTGCAGGCGGCGCCTGCTGCCACCGTTCAGGTCTACAACCGCATCATCGAACGCGCCGATGGCCGCGCGCAGCGCTTCGAGATTCGCCTCGATCCGGCTGAACTGGGCCGCGTCGACGTGCGCATCGAGATCGGGGCCGACCGCAAGGTTCACGCCGTGCTGGCGGCGCATGACAGCGCGGCTCTTTCCGACCTCATGCGAGGACAGCGGGCGCTCGAACGTGCGCTTGCAGACGCGGGCATCGACCTCGCTGACAATGGCCTGCGCTTCGAACTCGCGCGCGACAATGGCAGCGGCAGCGCAAACCAGCAACGCGACAGCAATGGCCGGCCGGCACAGACCGATGTGTGGCGGCGTTTCGACACCATGACCATGCCGATGACCGAGGAAACCGCAGCTGCCGTGCGGCCAAGCTGGCGTCCGCAGCGACTTGATCTCGTGGCCTGAAGGAATAACGCATGACCAACGCCATCTCCTTCGTCCCCACCCCCTCCACAAATGCAGGCGCAGGCGCCGCCGCCTCGCAGGCCTCGCTGGCCGACAACTTCGATACTTTCCTCACCATTCTGACGGCGCAGATCCAGAACCAGGATCCGCTGGAGCCGATGGACTCTTCCAAGTTCACCGACCAGCTGGTGCAGTTCTCCGGCGTCGAGCAGCAGATAAAGTCGAACAAGCAGCTCGAGCAGCTGCTGGCGGCGACGAATACGAACGCGGGCGCTGCCCTCTCCGGCTATCTTGGCCAGCAGGCAGAGATCGACACGGCTGGGGCGCAATTCATCGGCGAGCCGATCAACTGGCGCTACTCCCTCCCCTCGGACGCTGCGAAGACGACGATCACCGTCACCGACGCATCGGGCCGCGTGCTCTATTCCAAGTCCGGCGAGCTCGCCGCAGGCTCGCACGCGTTCGAATGGGACGGCAAGCTCAACAACGGCAAGACCGCTGATGAAGGCCAGCCCTACTGGATCAGCGTGATCGCCGAGGACGCCAATGCGAAATCGATCAAGCCGGCGCATTCGCTGGTCACCACAATCACCGGCGTTGACCTCACCTACGGCGAGCCGGCGCTCACCACACCGGCCGGCGTTTATGCCTATGCCGACATAAAGCAGCTGATGCGCCAGTAGCACCAAGCCGACGACCTGGACTGCGGCGCAGAAGCGCGCCGGCTGAGGCTGCAAAGCAGCCGACCCAAACCGCACATGAACCGGGCCCTCTGGCCCACTGGGAGCTTCGACCATGAGCATCAATTCCGCCATGCTTGCCGGCGCCGCCGGTATGCGCGCCAACGCCAGCGCTCTGGCTTCGATCTCCGACAACATCGCGAACGTGAACACGGTGGGCTTCAAGCGCCTTCGGGCGGACTTCAGCTCGCTGCTGGATTCGCCGAGCCGCCAGCCTGCCTACAGCGCCGGAGGCGTCATGTCGCGTTCGAGCCCGTTGATGAACGAGCAAGGGTCGACGACGGCATCTTCGGTCTCGACGCACCTTGCTGTCTCCGGCAACGGCATGTTCGTCGTGCGCGGCCGCAGCGAGGACGCAACAAGCCGCGATCCCTATTACTACACCCGCGCCGGCCAGTTCACCCCGGATGCGGACGGATACCTGCAGAATGCCGCAGGCTACTATCTGCTCGGCTGGCCGGTCGACTCGTCGGGCGCTGTCGACGCCAATCCGACCGATCTCAACGCCCTCGAGTCCGTTCGGGTTTCAGGCATTGCAGGCGGCGCCGAGGCGACCGCGCGGCTGTCCCTTTCCGCCAACCTGCAATCGTCGCAGGCGGTATCTGCTGCAGCCGCGACGTATGACGCGACCGCCACGGCAAACAACATGGCCTCTGGCGCGGTGACGCCCGACTTCCAGATTCCGATCCAGATATATGACAGCCAGGGCGGCCTGCATACACTGACGTTCTCCTTCCTCAAGCAGGGCCCGAACACCTGGTTCGCCGAGGTTCACCTGCCACCCGGGGAGGTCGTCGATGGCGCCCCCCTCGTGGACGGCCAGCTTGCCACGGGCATTGTGAGCTTCACCACGTTCGGCCAACTGGACACAGCGAACTCGACGCTGCCTCTCTCGGTGACGATTGGCGAAACTGGCGCGGGCGGCTCAGAGTGGGATCCGACGCGCGGCCTGGCGACGCAGACGATCTCGCTCGACATTGGAGGACCTGGCACGCCCGGCGGCCTCACCAACTACGACTCTCCTTCGGTGCTCGGCACGTCGCAGGTCGATGGTACGCCCTTCGGCTCGCTGGCGTCGGTAGACGTTGACGATGACGGCTTCGTCACAGCCATCTTCACCAACGGTCTCACGCGCCGGATCTACCAGATCCCCCTGGCGACATTCGGGAACACCAACGGCCTGGTCGCCGAGCAAGGCGGAATCTATCGCCTGGGACCGGACACTGGCGCGCTGTCAATGCGCGGCGCAGGTGTTGGCGGCGCCGGCAACATCAAGTCACGAGCGCTGGAATCCTCGACCGTCGACCTGGCCGAGGAATTCTCCAACCTGATCATGACGCAGCGCGCGTACTCGGCGTCCTCCAAGATCATCACGACGGCTGACGAGATGCTCGACGAACTGATCAGGCTGAAGCGCTAGTCGCGGAGCTGCATGATCGTCCGTAGTCGGCGGTATTGCGGTGCGGATCGCATGCCTGCCCGACCGGTACTTTTCGTCGGCGCGACGCGACTCCAATCCTCACCAAGGTCCTTAATGGTTGTGCGAATTTTGCAGAGTGTTTCCACGAAACCGCGCGGTTGGCCTGAGCGTGACCTTAAACGCCAGTACGTATGGTCGCTCCACGATCAGAACAGCATATGGAGCCAACCATGCTGAGCCAAACCGCTCACGGAGCGGCCGTCGTGGGACCCGACGGACGCCACATCACACTCTCTGACCTCCCCTCGCCGGGGATCCAGAGGTGGGTTACCCGCCGCAAGGCGGAAGTTGTCGCGGCTGTCCATGGGGGACTGCTTTCGGCCGAAGACGCCTGCGACCGCTACGCCCTCACGAAAGAGGAGTTCGCCGGTTGGGAACGCCTCTATCAGCGCCACGGCGTGAAGGGCCTGCGCACCACGCGCCTGCAGAACTACCGCTAGACCAGTTACTGCAAGACCAGGCGCCGCCCCGGGGCATTTTGGGTGCGGCGGCTCGCCTCGGGTTCTTAAGGTTTCGCTAACCACTTCGGTCGCGAGTCTTAACACGCCATTTACCACGCACTGGGAATTTCCTGCCTAGTCGCAAATCGCGGCGAAGCAGTTTTCCGGGCGGGCATGGCGGACATCAAACCAGACGATCCCAAGGGACTGATCGGCCAGCTGGCCCGGTCGGGCCGCATGCGTATTGCCGCGGCGCTCGTCGTCGTCGCCCTCGTAGGCGGCGGGCTCGGCGTGATCATGCTTCAGGGCGGCGAAGGCGGGAAAAAGCTCCTTTTCTCCGGCCTCGACCTCGAGGAAGCGGCCGAAATCAGCGGCAAGCTCGACACCGCCGGCGTCGCCTATACGCTCGAAGGCGGCGGGTCAGCCATTTTTGTCGACGCCGCCAAGGTCGAAGACGCCCGGATGATGCTGTCCGAGCAGGGGCTTCCAACGCGCGGGTCGGTCGGCTGGGAGATCTTCGACAAGTCCGACGCGCTGGGCGAGACCCAGTTCGTCCTCAACATCAAGAAACTGCGGGCCATGGAGGGCGAGCTGGAACGCTCGATCTCCGCCTATGACATGGTCCAGTCGGCCAAGGTCCACCTGTCGATCCCCGATAAACCGCTCTTCCAGCAGAACAGCGACAAGCCCAAGGCTGCCGTCGTCCTCAAACTCTCCGGCAACATGATGCCGGCCGAGAAGGTACGGGCCATCCGCAACCTTATCGCCTCGCAGGTGCCGGGGCTGAGTGTCGACTCTGTTACCGTGACAAGCACGGACGGCAGGCTTCTTGCGGCTGCCTCCGATGAATCAGGCTCGGCTGCAGGCGGCGGCACGAACGCCGACGAACGGCGGCTGTCCATGGAGGAAAGTTACCGGAAAAAGGTTCTCGACGTGATCGAGAACATTGCCGGCCCGGGCGCTGCCAAGGTGACCGTTTCGATCGACGCCGACTTCAATCGCGTCACACAGAGCACCGAAAGCTTCAATCCCGATAGCCGCGTTGTACGCGCGGAAACAACGGTGGAGGACAGCTCGTCGAGTTCCGACCTTGCGCCTGGCGATGAAACGACGGTCGCAAACAATGTCCCGACAGGTGCGGCTCCCGCCGCCACCCCACTGCCGACAAGCCAGTCGCAGAGCAACCGTACTGAAGCCACGATCAACTACGAGATGGACAAGACCATCCGGACCGAAGTGATCGAGGGCGGCGCGATCAAGCGCCTCTCCGTCGCCGTCGCGCTGGACCAGGTTCGCATCGCCGGCGCGGAGGGCGCGCCTGCCACATGGCAGGACCGCTCCCCGGAAGAGATCGCGCGTGTCACGGCCCTGGTCAAATCTGCCGTCCTGTTCAACGAACAGCGCGGCGACGTCGTGACGGTCGAAAGCACCGCCTTTGCCCGGCCCGACACGTCGATGGATGGCGCGGCGGCGCCTGGGCCGTTCGAACTGGACAAGTTCGACCTTGTGCGCATCGGCGAAATCCTCGCCCTCGCCCTGACGGCGCTGGCGCTGGTGTTCTTCGTCCTGCGCCCGCTGATATCGGGACTGTTCTCGAAGCCGCAGCCGGACAACCTGCCTCCGGAAATCCTGGCGCTGAAGGGCGCCAAGCGGGCCAAGGCGATCGCGGCCCACCAGGCGCAGCAAGTCATCCTGATGCAGCAGCGTTCAGGTGATGGTGAGACGACGATCCGCAACAGCAACAGCCTGCCTCAGGGCAACACGGTAAACTTCGAGAATTCGACACCCGATCGTCTTGACGCCGGAATCGACGTGGCGCGCATCTCCGGACAGGTGAAGATATCGTCGATCAAGAAAATCTCGGAAGTCGTCGCCGCCCATCCGGAGGAATCGATCGCCATCATCCGGTCGTGGCTTTCTGAAGAGTCATCGGATCGTGCGGCATGAGCAAGAGCGCCACCCAGCAAAAACAGCTGGCAAGCCAGTCGGGCGATACCACCCCCGCCCCTGCGCTGCCCCAGCCGCGCGAGGACATCAGCCCCGACACCAACCGCCGCATTGTCGAGACGATCTCCGCAGTCGCCGGGATGCATGGCTCGGAGAAGGCGGCGATCCTGCTGCTGGCCCTCGGTGAACAGGCCAAGCCGGTATGGGATCTGCTGGACGATGATGAGCTGCGCGAGATTTCGGGCGCAATGTCCAACCTCGGCCCGGTCAGGGCAGAGACCGTGGAGTACCTGATCAAGGACTTCGTGAACCGGCTGTCAGGTTCTGGCGCCGTCACGGGCTCCTACGAACAGACGCATCGCCTGCTGCTGCAATTCCTGCCGCGCGAGAAGGTGGATGCGCTGATGGAGGAGGTGCGCGGGCCCGCCGGCCGCACGATGTGGGACAAGCTCGCGAATGTGAACGAGCAGGTTCTCGCGAACTATCTCAAGAACGAATACCCGCAGACGGTTTCGGTCATCCTCTCGAAGATCAAGACGGAGCACTCGGCGCGGGTGCTGACGGCCCTGCCCCCGGAATTCGCGCTTGAAGTCATCCAGCGCATGCTTCGTATGGAGCCGGTGCAGCGCGACATTCTTGAAAAGATCGAAGTCACGCTGCGCAATGAGTTCATGACCAACCTGGCGCGCACATCGAAGCGCGACAGCCATGAACAGATGGCGTCGATCTTCAACAATTTCGACCGCCAGACCGAGGGGCGCTTCATGTCGCTGCTCGAGGACAAGAACAAGGACGCGGCCGACAAGATCCGCTCGCTGATGTTCGTGTTCGAGGATCTCTCCAAGCTCGATCCGGGCGGCGTCCAGACGCTGCTGCGCAACATCGACAAGAACAAGCTTGGCCTTGCCCTCAAGGGCGCCAATGACGAGATGCGCAACCTGTTCATGTCGAACATGTCAGAACGCGCGGCCAAGCTCATGCGTGACGAGATGGCCGCGATGGGCCCGGTCAAGCTCAAGGACGTCGAGGCCGCCCAGCAGGAAATGGTGGTCGTCGCCAAGGCCCTCGCCGATCGCGGCGAGATCATGCTCGCCGATAGCGGTGGCCAGGACGAGTTGATTTATTGATGGTCCAGACATCCCCCTTTCTGTTCGCAACCGAGTTCAACGCCGACGGCGAAGTGCTGTCCGGCCCCGAGCGCAAGTACTTTTCGCGCGACGAGGCCGACCAGCTGGCTGCCAAGGCGCGCGCCGAGGGTGAAGCACGCGCGAAGCAGGCGGGCTTTGCCTCGGTCGATCGCATCGTCGGCGCCCTCGCGCCGGTCGCGGCCCAGCTTTCCGCTGCCGCCGAACAATTGCGGGCTGAAGCCGCCGAACTTGCTATGATCGCCGCCAAGCGCATCGCCGGTGCGGCGCTTGACCGGCAGGGCGAGGAAATCGCTGCAGCCGCAATCGCCGACGTCATCCGCCAGCTCAAGCTGAACCCTGCGATCACAGTCGCGATTTCACCGGACGCGATCCCCGCCGTCGAGCGCCGCCTTGAACAACTCCGTGCCAAGGGCGTCGGCGGCAGCGTGTCGTTCGCACCAGACGCCAGGGCCAAGCCTGGCGACTGGCGCGTCGAGTGGGCCGACGGCGCGACCGGCTTCAGCCGCGACGCTGTCGAGGCCGCCATCGACACGATCATCGCTTCCCGCCTGCAGGACCCTGTGGCCCCGCAGCTCGACCTTTTTGCCGCTGCGTAGGACATCATGAGCACCAATGACCTGAATCTGCCGGATCTGGCCCAGGGTGGTCTCGCCGCCCCGCGCAAGGCCAGCATACCGGCCTCCGACATGTTCGATGCGCGCGACAAGATCGCATCAGACCTGAAGCCGGTTTTCGACGTGCCCGTCTCCGTGCAGGCCGTGATCGGACGTACGACCATCGAAGTGTCGAAGCTTCTCGAACTCACCGAAGGTTCAGTTCTGGAACTCGACCGCCGGGTCGGTGAAGCTATCGACATCTATGTCAACTCCCGCCTGGTCGCCCGTGGTGAGGTGGTCGTCGTCGACGATCGCCTGGGCGTGACCATGACGGAAATCATCAAGAACTCGGACGGCTGAAGGAAAACCCATGCGTGTTCTGATCATCGGAAATCTCGCGGGACAACTTTCCGCCGCCACCAAGATCGCCTTCGACAAGGGCGCGAAAGTCCTGCACGCGCACGATGCCGTGACCGCAATGGAACTGCTGCGCACGGGTCGCGGCGCCGACATCGTCATGATCGACGTCCATGAGGACATCAGATCGCTGGTCAATGCGATGAAGCAGGAGCGCATCGTTGCTCCCGTCGTCGCCTGCGGCATCGGCGCGAGCCCCGACACAGCCGCCAACGCGATCCGCGCGGGCGCACGCGAGTTCATTCCGCTGCCCCCCGACCCCGAACTGATCGCAGCTGTCCTTGCCGCTGTTGCAGACGATGACCGTCCGCTCATCGCGCAGGACTCAGCGATGATCGAGATCAAGCAGCTGGCCGATCAGATCGCGCCCTCGGATGCGTCCGTGCTGATCACCGGCGAGAGCGGCGTCGGCAAGGAAGTGATGGCGCGCTACCTGCACAAGCGTTCGCGCCGTTCGGAAAAGCCGTTCATCTCCGTCAATTGCGCCGCCATTCCGGAGAACCTGCTCGAGAGCGAATTGTTCGGCCATGAGAAGGGCGCGTTCACTGGCGCTGTGGCGCGTCGTATCGGCAAGTTCGAGGAGGCCGATGGCGGCACGCTGCTGCTGGACGAGATATCGGAAATGGATATCCGTCTTCAAGCCAAGCTGCTGCGCGCCATCCAGGAACGCGAGATCGACCGCGTCGGTGGATCGAAGCCGGTGCCGGTCAATATCCGCATCATCGCAACGTCGAACCGCATTCTCCAGGAGGCCGTGATCCGCGGCGAGTTCCGGAAGGACCTGCTTTACCGGCTCAACGTGATGAACCTGCACATCCCCCCGCTGCGGGAGCGTCCGAATGACCTTTCCGCCCTCGCCGACTATTTCGTCGAGAAGTACGCGACCGCCAATGGATTCGTCCGGACGCTGTCTGATGCCGCGCGTGAGCGTATTCACTGCGCGTCCTGGCTCGGCAATGTGCGCGAGCTCGAGAATGCGATGCATCGCGCTGTTATCCTGGCGCGCAGTTCGGACATCACGGTCGACGACCTGCGTACGCCGGATGGCCGCCCAGTGCAGGGCAATGCGCTCGATGCAACCGCCGAGCGCGCCGTCAACGCAGCCGAGATCGCCATTCGCGAAGCAACCATTCGCGTTGGCCAGACAGTCGCGGAGGTCGAGCAGGACCTGATCCTGCAGACGCTCGACCACTGCCTCGGCAATCGCACGCACGCCGCGAACATTCTCGGCATCTCGATCCGGACGCTGCGCAACAAGCTGCGCGCCTATCAGGACGCAGGCATTGAAGTGGCGGCGCCTGGCGAAGTCCGGGCGGCTGGCTGATCGATATGGCTCAGGCTGCGACCCTCAACAACGAACCGTTTGACCTGAACGCGTTCACCAAGCTTTTCGCACGTGGCGAATATGCGCTCGGGCTCGGCGTGATGGCGCTGGTGATGATGCTCATCATCCCAATCCCGCCATTCCTGCTCGACTTCCTTCTGGCGATTTCGATCACGCTGTCCGTCCTCATCCTGATGACGGCGCTGCTGATCAAAAAGCCGCTTGAATTCTCGGCCTTTCCAACCGTGCTGCTGCTGGCGACACTGCTGCGGCTGGCGCTCAACATTGCGACCACCCGCCTCATCCTCGCCCATGGCCATGAAGGCCCGCAGGCGGCCGGCAACATCATCGAGGTCTTTGGCGGCTTCGTGATGGGAGGCAATTTCGTTATCGGCGTGGTGGTGTTCATCATCCTGATCATTGTGAACTTCGTGGTCGTCACCAAGGGTTCGGGCCGGATCGCGGAAGTCGCGGCGCGGTTCACGCTGGATGCGATGCCCGGCAAGCAGATGGCGATCGATGCGGATCTTTCCGCAGGAATGATCAACGAGGACGAGGCCCGCAAGCGTCGCAAGGAACTGGAGGGCGAGAGCAATTTCTTCGGCGCCATGGACGGCGCCTCGAAGTTCGTCCGCGGCGATGCCATGGCCGGCATCCTGATCACCTTCATCAACATCATCGGCGGCATGATCATCGGCGTGGCGCAGGAGGGCATCTCCTTCGAAGAGGCTGCAAATTCCTACACCCTGCTGACCGTCGGCGACGGTATCGTCTCGCAGATCCCGGCCCTCATCGTCTCGATCGCAGCCGGTATGCTCGTCTCCAAGGCTGGCGTCGAAGGCGCAGCCGACAAGGCGATCGGCATCCAGCTGTTCACGAATCCGCAGGGCCTTGCCATGGCGGCTCTGATGGCAGGCTTTGCAGGATTGCTTCCCGGCATGCCGATTATCCCGTTCTTCGCCCTCGCCGGAGCTGCTGGCTATGGAGCCTATCGCGGTTTCCGGAAGCAGCGCGAACAAGAAGCGACCGCGATGGCTGAAACGGCCGCGACGCAGCGCGCCAAACCCATTCAGGAACCGCCGATCCAGGATTCGCTGGCTGTCGACGAAATCAAGATCGAGCTGGGCTTCGGCCTGCTCGGATTCATCAACGAGACTTCTGGCCGGAAACTCACCGACCAGGTCAAGGCTGTGCGCCGGCAGGTGGCGTCGGAATTTGGCTTCGTCGTTCCGCAGGTTCGCATAATCGACAATCTGGAGCTGGGCTCGGAAGACTATCGCATTCTCATCAAGGAAGTCGTCGCGGGGCGCGGCAAGCTGCGTCCGCAGTTCCACCTGGCGATGGATGCTTCGGGAAGCGGGCCGCCGATACCGGGCGAGAAGATCAACGAGCCGGTGTTCGGCCTGCCCGCAGTGTGGATCGACGACTCGATGAAGGAGAATGCGACGCTGCAGGGGTATACCGTGGTGGATGCGGCGACCGTGCTGACCACCCACTTCACCGAGCTGGTCAAGGAGAACATGGCCGAGCTCCTGTCGTTTGGTTCGGTGAAGCAGCTGATCGAGGATCTTCCCAAGCCGCAGTCCTCTCTCATCAACGACATCACGCCGCAGCAGATCACGGTGTCGGGCATCCAGCGCGTACTGCAGAATCTGTTGCGCGAGCGAATCTCCATTCGCGATTTCGGGACGATCCTTGAAGCGATTGCGGAGGCGACTTCCGCATCCACCGATCTGCTGTCGGTCACGGAGCATGTTCGCACGCGCCTCGCCCGCCAGCTGTGCAATGCGCACCTCGATCCGTCCGGCGCGCTGCCGATCGTGGCCCTATCACCGAACTGGGAGCAGGCTTTCGCTGAGTCCCTCGTCGGCGCCGGTGCGGACCGGCAGCTGGCGCTGGAGCCGTCACGCCTGCACCAGTTCGTCGCCGACCTGCGCAACGCTTTCGAACGCGCGAGCCAGACGGGTGACTCGCCCGTGCTGCTTACCTCGGCCGGCGTGCGGCCGTATGTGCGGTCGCTGGTGGAGCGGTTCAGGCCGCAGACCATCGTGATGTCGCAGAACGAAATCCACCCCAAGGCGCGGCTGCGTTCAGCCGGCGCCGTGTAGAGGACCCCCAACATGAAGATGAAGATGTTCGTGGGACGGAGCGAGGCGGAAGCTCTCGCCATGGCCCGGGTCGAGATGGGGCCTGATGCGGTGATCCTCTCCACGCGCGAGCGGGAAGACGATGGCATGTGCGAAGTGCGCGCTGCGATCGAGCGCAATTTCGGACAGAAATTTGCGGCGCCGAAGTTTGCGGAGGTTCGGCCCGTCTTCGATGAGACGCGCAGCCTGCTCGCCTCCACCCTGCGCTGGCATGGCGCGCCGGATGGGTTCGTCCATATGGTGTCGGAAGCAGGCAGCCGCATGGGTGCCGGGATGGAATCGCACGCGGCGCTGGCGGCGGGAATCGAGGGTGTGCTGACCTTCAATCCACTGAACCCGCAGCCGACGCAGTCGCTGATGCTGGTCGGGCCACATGGCTCGGGGAAGACAACGGCGGCGGCGAAAATCGCGCGCTTCCTCTCGGACAAGAAGCATCCGATCGAACCGGTGGCGGCAGATTTCGATGCGTCGGGACAGACGGCGCGGCTGGCGGCCTTAACCCTTAAGGTTTCGGTAACCTCAACGCTCTCGCCCGACCATCTGATGCGGCTGGTGCGCGATGCGGACGATCGCGGGCAGCGCCTGGTGATCGATTGCCCGTCCTTCAACCCGCTTGACGAAGCGGACATGCAGCGTTGCAGCGACTTGATTTCACACATGAATGTGGAGCCGGTTCTGGTGATCGGGGCCGACGGCCATCCGATGGAAATCGAGGACAACGCGCGCGCCTTTGCGCAGGCTGGATGCCGCCGTGTCATCCTTACCCGGATCGACGCGGTTCGACGCCGCGGAGGAGCAATCGCAGCAATTTCTTCCGCGCGGTTAAGCATCGCTTCA
Source organism: uncultured Alphaproteobacteria bacterium (assembly GCA_903842595.1). Lineage (GTDB taxonomy): Bacteria > Pseudomonadota > Alphaproteobacteria > Caulobacterales > Hyphomonadaceae > UBA7672. Next base: position 2,004 of record CAIMMO010000230.1, on the reverse strand, counting down.
CTCGGCATGGCGTCTAATGCGACCTGCGGGCTGGTCCCTGCTTCGTCTGAGCGGATCGCGCGGTTGTTCATGACCGCCGCGCAATTCGCGGAAGCGGACCAGCTCAAGGGAGCTGCGTGATGATGAACTTCGGTTCGAAGAAGTCGGAAGGGAAAGGCAGTCATCGCTCGCGCGTGACGCCTGCTTCCGTCATCGCGGTCGCCTCGGGCAAGGGCGGGGTCGGGAAGACCTGGCTCTCCACCACGCTTGCCGCATGCTTTGCAAAAATGGGCCGCCGGACGCTTCTGGTTGACGGCGACCTTGGTCTTGCGAACGTCGACGTGCAGTTGGGCATCGCGCCTGAAACCGACCTTGCTGCTGTGATTGCGGGCTGGGTCGAGCTTGAGGACGCGGTCTGCAAGGTCAATGGCGGCGCAGGGTCTGAAATCGGATTTGACGTGCTTCCGGGTCGTTCTGGCTCGGGCGCGCTTGCCGGACTGCCGGCGGAAGAGGCTTCGCGCCTTGCCGCTTCGCTGACCGCTCTGTCGCTCCAATACGACACCGTGCTGGTCGATCTCGGCGCCGGCATCGAGGACAATGTGATGCGGCTTGCGCGCGCGTGCGATCGCTGCGTGATCGTTGCGAACGATGAACCGACGTCGATGACCGACGCATATGCTTTCATCAAGGTGCTACGCGGATATGCACCCAGCGTGCAGCCGTGGATCGCCATCAACATGGCCGACACACGCGTCGCTGGTCGCCGCACCTACGAGGCGCTTGCGCGCGCGTCGCAGACCTTCCTCGGCTTCCGTCCGCCACTTGCCGGTATTGTCCTGCGCGACCTGAAAGTGCGCGAGGCGATCCGCCAGCAGAAGACGATCGTGAGCATCGACCCGCAGGCGCAGGCAGCCCTCGACGCCCAGCAGATCGCCGAGGCGCTGATCCGCGGCGGCGCCGAAGGCATCGAGGCGAAGTCGGCCTGATCTTTTCCCTGGCGTACCTCCTCTCTTGTCCTCCCCGTTTCGTGGGGAGGACCTTGTTGCATGCGTCTCGGCCGGAAACCGTAGGCGGTATTCGAGGACGCTTAGGCGGTAGGGTTGTTCGATCCGCGCAGTCTCGAATCTGTCGTCCGCAGCAATGATGTCGACAAGCTGACGATGCAGGCGCAGGTAGCGCTCGGCGACAGCCAGCCACTTCTGCGCCTCGGCGAGAATGCCGCGCCGTACGCCATGCGCGACATGCTTCATCACCCTGCCGAACTCGTCGGAGGATTCGCGCGACAGGTCTTTCGTCATCGAATCCATTGCAAGTCCTTGCGATTGATCGTGTGAGGGTTGGGTCGGCAGACACCGGCTCGCCTTCAGGCCGGTATGAACCGCCTGTGATGCTGTCGCTCTGGGTCTCCGACATTGATGAGGGGCCCGGGGACGCGGGATGCCCCGCCTGTTTGGCCACGCCGTGCGGCGCTACCGGTAGACGGAGGTTCGTGCATCCCGCGTCCCCGGTTGTTTGTTGCGCGGCAGCCTGCGCACCGCGGCCTGCATGTCATCCGCTAGGCGCCGTTGAGGGTGCCGGCGAGCCTGTTCAGGACAAGTCCCCGGAGAACGCCTCGTCTCATTGGCTCGAGAGGCTCTACACGCTCACCTGCGTCTATCCCGCGCCGTTGAACGGCGCACAGCCGCCCGCCGTGCGCAATGGATGAGCGCAGTATCTCACCGGCCTGGAGGTGGGGGCGCACGTGTCGGGACTCGGCCGAAATGATCGGTGCAGGCTATTGAGATTGTTGGGGTCGACCGCAAAACGTGGGGGCAGATCCGCTGGTCCTGGCCACAATCTATGCAGCCGACCGGCTGACTGAAAACCTCAGGCCGGTCATGTGAGCGGTAGCGTCCACGGAGATGGTGTAAATTCGCTGACGGAGCGCTTCGGGCGCGCGGACCGCAAGAGTCAGCGCGCGCCCGGGGCGCGGCCGGCGGGAGGGGTGGTCATCGGAGAATCCCGGCAGGGTGGCGTTGCAACACG
>CAIMMO010000229.1 GCA_903842595.1 uncultured Alphaproteobacteria bacterium | reverse complement strand
GAGCAGGCCGGAGCCGCGCACGATTGCCTTCGCCTCCTCGGCAAAAAGCGCGGCGTGATCGACCTCGACCTTGGGCGCACGCCAGCGACGGGTTCGACGACCCATACGTCTTCCTCCACTGTCCGCAGCGGATTGGACGTAACAGAACAAACCAGGAACGTCCAGGCTCGTCTGCTTTAGCTCACAGGCACTATAAATCCGCGAGTTCCGTCGACCTGGCCAAGGCATTGAATCGGCGTGGGGTACGGACGCCGATCGGCACGCCACCACGTTTATTCAGCAAGATGACCAGGGGTCCCTCGCCGACGCCGTTTCACAGCTCCTTCAGCAGGGCGTTGCTCCAAAGCATGCTGCATAGGCGGCATCAACAGGCTCATAGGCCTCAGCCCTGAGCCAGGCACGCGATCCGCTCTGGATGGCGCTGTCATAACACCAGCGCGCCACCTTTCGTGCGCATGCCGGGTCAACAATCACGCCAGCTTCGGATCCGATCTGGGCGAGATCGTCAGCGCGCAGGTCGAGCCGGGTGAGCCACTTTTCCAGATGCTGCCGCGCCGCGAGCGTGTCTGACTTGCTGCGATTACATGTGGGGTGAGCCAGGACGAAGTTGTGCGCCAGGTCTCGCGCATAAAGACCGTACGGCACAAAGTGATCGACATCTGCCTCTGACGCGATGGGCTCCGCGCAGTAGAAGCAGGCCGTCCCCTCGAGGTGACGCAGGCCCTGCCCTACTTTCATGAGCGACTGGCGTGATGTCAAAAAGAGGAAGTCCTCGAGATCATCGGCCATGCCGAGGACAATATGGTTTTGCTGATTGGCCTTGATGTGCGCAATCCAGCGAGCGCGCGCCATCTGCTGAATGAGCCCGTGAAAACGCCTCATGCAATAGGCCACGCCCGGCTTCAGGCGGATCATTCCCTGGGGCAGCCGCTCATAGATGAAGGCGTCTGTCCCGCCACCGAAGTTCTGAAGATAGGTCAATGGCTGGGCGGACACCGTTTGAGAGACATCCGTAACGAGGCGGGAGTACGCAGGCGACATCCGCGCCTGTTCAAAGGATGCCAGGCGCTCTGTTTCCCGAAACCGGGCGATCGCAGTGATGACTGCCGCCTGACGCCCGTTGTTCTGGACCAGAATGTCCGGCTGCGCTGCAGCTGCGCCGGCGCTGTAGGGCAGTACGTGAGACCAATAGAGACCGATGAAGCGGTCGGCTATCTGTCGGACGCTTAGAATGACTTCATCATCCCCAGGAGCGTCCGCCTCCACAGCCAGGTCGCTGAGCGCAATCAACAACGCAAATTTATAAGTCGCGGTGAAATCGCCCTCGGAAAAGAGGCGCTGCAGTTTCGTCAGGAATGTCAGCTGGCGCTCATCGCTCGGGATAGACATTCAACCCTCAGCTATGTCGGCCAGTAACGGGCTTTATCCGGTATCAGCCAGCGTACGCCACCTCTTGGATCGGCCACATCGCCCAGTCGCCGTGGGATCAGGTGGATATGGAGGTGGGGTACGGTCTGTCCGGCGGCCGCGCCGTCATTTATTCCGATATTGAAGCCGTCCGGGCTGAACGCCCTTGCTGCCTCAGCGTGGGCCTCGTCCAGCAGGCTCAGAAGCGCTGCGCGCTCGTCGGCAGTCGCCTCGAAAAATGATCCGAAATGCCGCCTGGGGATGATCAGGCTGTGGCCGGGTGTGATCGGAAAGCCGTCATCGAACCGGACAGCCAGCGCGTTGGCCCCGGCAATCCTTGAAGGCTCCAGGGTGCAAAAAGGACAGGTCGTATTCATGGAGAAAACCCTATCCGGGCTTTGTCTGCACTCCAACCACGGCGGACCGGTATACGCATCGGTGGCCTGTCAGCGAAGTGATTGTGACCCGCCCCACGATCTTCGGGCCGCGGATTGCAACAAAGCGGCGATCGCATTTCTCCGACAACCGCTCCCGCCCAACCCCGCGTCAGGGATCGCCGCCCGCAGGGGCGAGACGCGCAGCGCGGCTCGACGCGGAACGCGCAAGAGCCCGGCCGCTTCCGGCGGCGAAGCCCGGCTCTTTCGCTCTGCCAGCCCCTCCCTCCGCATCTCGACCTCCGGCTCCCTCAACTGCCCCCTATCCTTCCGCGAGACCCCATCCGCCCGCACTTCGCCCACTCACCCCGCCCGCTGCGACAGCAACCGCCCTGCCCGATGCAGGCCCCTTCCCGCTGCCCCCAAATCAATCCAGCAGCGCGCCGATCGGCCTCCAATCACCACACCGTTCCACACGCACGCTTTCCGGCACAACCATAAACGACTAGGGCTTCAACCGGCGGACGCCTCGCCTGCTGGTAATGGCTTGATCATGGGCATGACACTTGGCGAACTTGCAGGCAGGCTTGTTGTCCATAGCCCTCATGCTGGCCTCGACATCCCGGCATCAGTTCGCGACCAGTTCACGCTCAGCGACACTGAACTGGCGATGGAGGCGCATGGATCCGCAGACCTGTGGACCGATGCGCTTGGGCAGTCCGCATGGCCGGCAGCCACGCATGTCGGCGTGGCCATCTCGAGACTTGTCGTGGATGTCGAACGCTATCGCGATGATGACCTGGAAGAGATGGCGCGCGTCGGCCGCGGGGCGGTGTATACGCGGACGCATGATGGCGCCGCGCTGAGACGGCCATTGAGCATCGGGGAGCGCGATGCACTCATTGCGTCTTACCACACGCCGCACTGGGCGAAGCTGCGCGAGGCAGCATCGGGAAAAGTGCTTGTCGATCTCCATAG
>CAIMMO010000228.1 GCA_903842595.1 uncultured Alphaproteobacteria bacterium | reverse complement strand
AGGATATCGCCGCCGGCTGGATCGAATTCGCCAACGGGTGTCGCGCGACGCTGGCCAGTTCCACGGCCTGCTGGTCCGACACAGGCTTCCCGGCCGAGATCCGCATCCATGGCACGACCGGCGCCGCCGTCCTCCGCGACGACAAGCTGACCGCCTTCGAATTCGCAAAGCTCCTGCCCGCCGACGCCTCTGTGCTTGCTCCGGCCACCGAAGGCGGCGGCGCGGGCGCCAATGATCCCAAGGCCATCGGCCATGCTTGGCATCGCTCCAATCTCGAGGACACCGTCACCGCTATCCGTGCGGGCAAACGTCCCGCCGTCGACGGCGCCGAAGGCCGTAAGGCCGTGGAGCTCATCCTCGCGCTGTATCAATCGGCGCAGGCCGGAGGATTGCCCGTGAGCCTGCCGCTCACACAGGACCCCTCGTTAAGGCCGCTCGGCATCAAGCGAACTTCCTGATTTCCGCTATTCTAAGAATGAAGAAGCCCACGCGATGGAGGTTTCTGCGCAGCCTCTTCAGGCCGATGTTCTGGAAGATCTGGAAGGATCTCGACCGCCGGAAGCAGCCCGTCCGATGGCTGCCGGAGTTCCTTGATAATCATCGCGAATTCCTGGCGCGCGGCGGCGAGGTTGATCAGTTCTTCCCCATCCTTTACGATTACTCCGACCAAGCTGGCAGCGCCCATGGCCACTACTTCCATCAGGACCTGCTCGTTGCGCGGCTGATCCATGAGGCAAACCCTTCCCGCCACATTGATGTCGGCTCGCGTATTGACGGCTTCATCGCCCATGTCGCCGCCTTCCGGCGGGTCGAGATCATGGACGTGCGCCCGCTCAAGGAGACGGGCCATGCGAACATCAGTTTCCTGCAAGCCGACCTGATGAAGGAAGGCCATGCGCCGGCGGAGATTGCTGACTCGGTCTCCTGCCTCCATGCGTTGGAACATTTCGGACTCGGTCGTTACACTGATCCGATCATGCCGGACGGCCATCTTCGCGGCTTCGCGAACCTCCTCCGGATGCTGAAGCCCGGGGGTACGCTCTACGTCAGTTTCCCGATCGGCCGCCGCGCCCAAGTCTGCTTCAACGCCCATCGTATCTTCGCGCCGCGCGACATCTTGAGTTGGCCGACCGGCGATTGCCGGATCGAACTGACGCGGTTTGACTATGTCGACGATCAGGGCGACCTGCACCAGGATGCAGGCTTGGAGGGAGAAGGCCCCCAACTGGAGTACGGTTGCGGCATTTACTCCTTCAAGAAAATCGGCCCGGCAGCCTGAGCGACCGCTTCAGGCTGGACGCGGCTTACGGTGGCGAGTTCTATCGCCATTGATGATTCCCGCCGTTTCCGTGGTGATGGCTGTCTTTAATGGCGCCCGCTTCCTCCCGGAGACCCTCGCTAGCTTGCAGGCGCAGACCATGCGCGATTTCGAAATCGTCATCGTCGACGACGGTTCGTCGGACAATAGCCCCGAAATTCTGCGCGCTTTCGCCCAAGCCGAACCCCGTTGCCGCATCCTGACTCAGACGAATCAAGGACAAGTCTCCGCCCGCAATCTTGGCGCACGCTCCGCCATGGCCCCTTTGATCGCCTGGCTTGACGCGGACGATATCGCGGAGCCGGAACGACTTCAGCTCCAACGCGCCCATCTGGAGGCCCATCCGAACTTGGCTGCCGTCGGCAGCTCAATCAGGACTATCGATGAAGACAGCAAGGTGACGGCGACGGTGCCTTACCCGACCGGTCCGTCCAATGTGGCCCAGGCTATGCGTAGTGGTTCAGCGCTCGCCCACTCGACCGTGATGATGCGACGGGAGGTGTTTCTGGGGATCGGCGGCTATCGCGAAGCCTTGTTGCATGCCGAGGACTATGACCTGTGGCTACGCCTGCTGGATGGCCATGATGCCGACAACCTGCCTTTGCCTTTGGTGCGTTATCGGATGCACGGCGGAAGTCTTTCCTTCCGCCGACGTCGGCAGCAATCCTTGGCCGCCTTCGCCGCTCGCCACTGCGCTGCAGAACGCCAGGCCGGCCGACCAGATCCCTTGGCCGGCCGGAGCGCGCCGGTCGGCGACGAAATCTTCAAGGAATTAGCCGTCGGGCCAGAACGAGAAAGCGCGTTCCGCATGGAATGCCTTGCGGCGGCCCTTCATCCGCCCGGCCAACCCCTCGAGGAATCCTGGCTAGGCGATAATGTCCTGCGTACATGGGCGCTCCGGAGCTACTTGCCGCGTGGTCGTTATGTCCGCCGTTGCCTGATTCCGTACGTACGCAGGATGTGGGCTCACCGCCGATGGTCGGAAAGCCTGAGCTGGCTGGCGAGGGCCGTCTACACGCAGCCGCTGACGGCCAGCTGGCGACTCCTGGGCGGAAAATAGGGCGCTAGTCAGCGTAACCGCACTGACATT